>CAZHSO010000204.1:0-1874 GCA_964535105.1 uncultured Gemmatimonas sp. | reverse complement strand
CTTCCCACCACCTGGGCCGGCCGCGCCAGATCGCGGAGGGGGGCTGGCGCCGGATGTTCCCGACCGGCGGAAACGTGGTGCACACCCGCAGATCTCCGTTCGACTGCACCTGGATCATCCCGAGGGCCGAGCAGGTGAGCTGTCGTTCATGAGCGGCGTGCGCCTGGGTGGATACCCGCCACCTGGCCGGATCGCGAAAATACCGCTGCATCGCCTCGAGCTGCTCAACCGAGTTGGCGATATGCCGGCCACGCGCCTTGAGATGGGCCAGCCCGGCGATCGCCGCCACCGCCTCCTCAGGATCGAGCGGCCAGTTGTCGGAGTGCCTGAACCACTCCGGGTCCTCCGCCGTGTTGTAGTTCTGCTCGATCGGCTGGTAGAAAATGTCCACGCCGTCGCGGGTGGCGAACTCGGCCAGTCCGGACAGCTCCCCCAAGTTGTGGCGCATGACCACGGTCTTGAGCCGCATGGTATAGGCGAGCCCGCGCTCCCGCCGCATCTGGAGCAGCGTCTCCAGGCTCGCCGCCGTCCGCTCGAAGAAGCCTTCGCGGCCGCGAATGAGCGAGTGCACCCCGCCGAGCCCGTCGAGCGACATGGTGATGCGCCACGGCCCGGCGAGTGCCAGCGCCTCGATGCGGGATTGATCCTTCCAATAGCCGTGGGTGAGTACTTCCATGAGAAGGCCGAGATCGGCGCCGTGCCGGACCAGCTCAGGTGTGAAGGGCACCAGCAGGGCTTCGCCGCCAGTCAGCGTGACCTGAACTCGCCCGAGCCAACGGCGCAGGTCGGTGAGCGCCGCCTTCCACTCCTCGACGGATGGAGAGTCCTCCCGCCCGCGGTTGGTCCAGATGTCACAATGAAGACAGCGGGCGTTGCAGCGCTCGGTGATCAGGAAAGAGATCGAGGTGGGGCGGCAGTGCCGCGCGAACCGCCCGCCCGCGAGGGTTCGCAGGCGGTAGTTCCACGCCTCATGGAGCCGTTTGTGCAGATACCCGGGAAACACCAGCATGGCATGGCCCTCCGTTGTCCAAGAAGGACCCGTCGATGTATGCGTGTCATGAAAGCAACTGTAATTTCACTTCATTGAGGCCCACCCACCCGCAAAGCACCGGGCGGCCCACTCGGGATCGGCCGAGGCCAGAATGCCCGAGACGACGGCGACGCCGGCACCCCCCGTCTTCTCCACCTCCGGCACATCCTCCGGCCGGATTCCGCCGATGGCGACGCACGGAATCCCCGCGGAGAGTGAAACCAGCCTCCGGAATCCCGCCGACCCGAGCGCGGCGCCGGCGTTCTTCTTGGTCTCGGTGACACGCCAGGGTCCGACGCCCCAGTAATCGGCGCCACGGCCCGCCTCGACTTCCGATTCACTGCCGACCGATGCACCGAGCAGAAACCCCGCGGGAACCACCCGTCGCGCCAGACGAACCGGCAGGTCATCGGGACCGAGGTGCACTCCCGCCGCGCCCACCGCGAGCGCGACGTCGAGCCGGTCGTTGATCAGCACCGGAACATCGACTGCGGCAATCAGCCTTCTCGCGAGCGCCGCGAGCTCCCTCGGCGGACAGCTCTTGAGGCGAAGCTGAATGCTGGTCACGCCACCGCGCACGGCGGCGCGGCACTTCTCGACCAGATCCTCCCGCGGAACGAGCACATCGTCCGTCACCAGCATCAGGCGAATCGCCTCGGCTACATTCATCGTCATGCGCCGAATCATATCGCAGGCCTCGTGATGCCGGGCGACCGGCCCCACGCCGTCGTGACCCGCCGGGGCGCCGCCCGCTGGCGCGAAGGGCATCCCTGGATCTACGCCAGCGATGTCACCAGCGCGCCCGGGGAGCCGGGTCTGATCGCGGTGCAGGATGAGCGCGGAA
>CAZHSO010000203.1:0-1927 GCA_964535105.1 uncultured Gemmatimonas sp. | reverse complement strand
TCCTCCCTATCGCGAACTGGATTCCGGGCGGACCGTCCATTCCGACCTGGGGCGATCTGGTCGCCGGGTGGTGGAGCGGCACGGCGATCGTGGCAGGGATCGCGGTGGTGATCGCGGTCCTCACCCGGAAGGTCGCCGCCCTTCCCGGAGAGGGCGTGCCGGCCCGGCTGGCGGCGAGCTTCGCCGCGGCGCCGCGCCTCTGGACGGCCGCGATCGCGCTAGTCGCCTTCGGAATCTACCTCTCCGTCGCGCGGGTCATTTTCTCCGCCAAGCCGTTGCTGATCGACGAAATCGCGCAGGTGTATCAGGCGCGGATCTACGCCGGAGGAGCGCTTGCGCTTCCCGCTCCGCGGTACCCTGAATTCTTCAGCAGCCTCCAGGTCGTGAATCTGGGAGGCAAGGTCTTCAGCCAGTATCCGGCCGGCGGTCCGGCCATGCTGGCGATCGGCACCCTGCTCGGCGCCGAGTGGATCGTGGGTCCGCTGTTCGGGGCGACCTCGGTGCTCCTTTTCGCTGCGCTGGCCCGCCGGATCGAGCCACGCCCCGGCGTCGCTCTCGCGGCCATCATGCTGTTTGCGTTCGCGCCGTTCGCCGCGTTCATGTCCGGCTCTCACATGAATCACGTGACTGGACTCACCTGGCTCCTTCTTGGGATGCTCGGGCTCGCCAGGTTGACGGAGCGCCCATCGCCGCGAATTCGCGACGGGCTCCTCCTGGGCCTCGGATTCGGGGTGGCCGCGACCATCCGGCCGTTGGATGCCGCCGCCTTCGCTGCACCGGCCGGGCTTTGGCTTCTCGTCCGGGCCGTGCGTCGTGGCGCATGGGCGCCGCTGATCGCTTCCGGGGTCGCGATCGCCGCGCCGGTGGCGGTGCTTCTCTGGGTGAACGCCCGGACGACCGGCTCGCCGCTGCTGTTCGGGTACAACGCCTACTATGGTCCCGAGCAGGGACTGGGGTTTCACCGAACGCCGTGGGGCGACGTTCATACCCCCGCCCGGGGGCTCGAGCTGCTGAATCTTTATTTCGTGCGGTTGCAATCCTACTTTCTCGAGCTGCCGATTCCCTCACTCCTGCCCGCGATCGCGGCCTTCGCACTCACCCGGCGGCTTTCGGCGTTCGACCGGTACCTGAACGCCACCGCCGTCCTCCTGTGCGGGCTCTACTTCACCTACTGGTCCGACGGATTCTATCTCGGCCCTCGATTTCTCTATGCGACCCTTCCGATGCTCGCTCTTTGGACCAGCCGTTCGGTGCCGCTGCTGCGGGATCGGCTGGGACCGGGGTTGGCAGGCCGATCGCTCGGGATCGCGATCGTGGTCGCCCTGGCGCTTGGCCTCACGACGGCGGTGCCGCTCCGCGTGCGAGAGCACCAGAGCCGGCTCACAACGATGCGGTGGGATGCCGACGCGGCGGCCCGGCGCGCGGGAGTTCGAGACGCCGTGGTGCTGGTGCGAGAGAGCTGGGGCGCGCAGCTCATCGCGCGGATGTGGGCTGCCGGGGTGGGGCCGAACGTCGCGGAACAGGTTTATCGGAAGAGCGATGCTTGCGCTCTCGAGCGGACACTCGACGCCATCGAGCTGGGGAGGCATCGGAACAGGGCCGCGGAAGCGATGCTGCAGCCGTTGGTCGCCGATTCCATCAAGCTCGTGATCTCTCCCTACACGGTGGACCAGACCAACCGGTTACTGCCGGGGTCGGCCTACACGGAGGAATGCGTGCGTCGGCTCGCGGAAGACCGGCGCGGTTTCACGCTCTTCTTGCCGCTCGTGCTGGCCAGCCGCGGAGGGGTGGTGTACGCACGGGACCTGCACGGCCGAGATAGCCTCCTGCTCGAGGAGTATCCTCGTCGGCCGGTCTATCTCCTGCGGCCGTCCTCGAGCGAGCTGGGCGCCGCGCCAAGATTCGAGCCGCTGCGGCGTGACTCGCT
>CAZHSO010000202.1:0-1935 GCA_964535105.1 uncultured Gemmatimonas sp. | reverse complement strand
GGTTGATCCGTCCAACAATGTCGGACGGGCCCAGATCAGCGTCTCGGTGTTCAACGAGAAGCAATAGCCAAAGCAGAACGGCTGGCCATCGCTAGCCAGCCGTCCCCTTACCCCACAACTTCCGGCTGGGTTACTGCTTGATCCGGCTGACCGACGCCTTCTTGAGTTCGGCATAGATCTGCCGCACGTTCTTCACTTTCGCGCCATCGATTCCCGCGACACAGGTTGGACCCCCGTTATCACCGCCACACCCGTCGGTATCGCTGGGACCACCGAAGCTGTAGAGCTCAAGCGCGAGCAAGGCGAGATCCTTGGCTGGGATCGGCATCGAGCGCGGAGTGTGGCCCCAGAGTGGGTTCCAGACATAGGACCCTTCCGGCGCATAAGTCTGCTGGCCGCTCACCCAGGGGTTGGCGCCGGCCGAAATCAGAGTGGTCGTGCTCAACCGCCGGCCGTTGAACCAGTGGTCCGGTGACATGCTGACCAGCTCGACGTGCCACTCGTAGTAGAGGGCCTTGAGGAGATTGTTTACCCCATCCCCCGCTGTCACGGCCGGCAAACCCCCGCGCCCCACTCGGGAATTGTTGATGAGCTGAGCCGCTAGCGCGAGGTTCGTGTTGGTGCGCAGCAGTCCCTCGGCCCAGAGTAGATCGTTCATGTACCGGCTCAGGATGGGGAAGTTGCCGGCGCCGGTCGAGCAGTCCGGGAACCCGCTTACCAGGCAGTGATAGCGGATGTACCCGATGTTGCTCTGATGGTATTGCCCACGGGAGGGGTTGAAATAGGTCGACGGGTCCCAGAGGAAATCGGTGCCCGAATTGGGGGTTGCCGCGCACTCGCCATCGCCGATGGTGTTGCCTCCCAAGAAGCAGCCGTCACCCAGACGCTTGTCCACTCCGTACACGCCGCCGATCGGCACACCGGCGCCGGTAGCGGGCTTGGGGTTCCCAGACCCGCCGGGCCAGGGATCGGCCTGAGTGGTGGAGAGGAGCCGCGCGACTCGCGTATCGATTCGGGTCGTCCCGTAGTCGTTCCCCCACTGCTCGATCCCGCTGCCGAATTCCGAATAATCACCCTGCGGGAATCGGTCGGACTGGAACGCCTCGAAGTTGAAGGCGGTCCCGGAGCTGATGCCCTGGGATGCATAGGTGACCACCTGGCCCCAGTTCGTCGCGGCGTTCTCGCTGGAGGTGCGGGCGAACTCGGCGAGCAGCTCGGCCTGGAAGCTCCGGGCGATCTGGGCAATCCTGGCGCCGGTGTAGGTGGGACCACTCGGAAGACCGAAAAGGGTATTGGGCGCGACCGAGAAATCCGCCGCGGCGGCCAGGGTGGCGGCCTGATCGAGCTGGGCCAGGGCCGCGTCCCGCATCTCGGTGCGGCTCACGAGCGTGAGCGCCACCGGGTCGGATTCCTCGGTCACCACGAACCCCTGGTCATAGGTCAGGGCCACCAGCGCGTGGGCGATGCCCTGCGACAGCTGGGCCATCGTCTCGACCCAACCCTTGTCGGCGCCCAGTTCGGGCGGGGTGGCGGATTGCCGGATGGCGAACAGCACGTCGTTTGACGAGGAGATCACTGAGTACATCCCGTACCACCACAACGGAATGGGCTCGTACCGGGGATGGGTGGTCTCGTTGGCCCAGCCGCAGCGCTGGGCGCATTCGGCGCCGTAGGACGAGTAATACCGAGACTGCCAGTTGTTCCACGAGAATGAATGCTCGTCGGCCATCGTCGAGAACGGGCCGAGGGCCGGCTCATACCAGACCCGGGTGTTGATGTACGACTTGATCGAGCCCGCAGCTGCCGCCTTGACCGTTGCGGGATCGGAGAAGGCCCGTTCCCGCTCGGGGGCGTTGCGGTTCACGATGTCGAGACTTTTCAGGCAGCCGGCCGCCCCGGCCAGCAGGGCCACTGCCGCGAGCGGGCGCCAGCAAC
>CAZHSO010000201.1:0-2129 GCA_964535105.1 uncultured Gemmatimonas sp. | reverse complement strand
CTTCGGCTACGGGCTGGCCTGGGTGCAGCTCGAGGATTACGGCCCCCGGGTGGCGCACGGGATTCTGCGCACCCGGGGAGGAATGGCCCGGGTCTTCGGGCGCGACAGCATCGACACCGATTTCTTCGCACGGCCGAGGCGCGCGGAGGCGCAGGCCAATTATCACCGGCTGGATCAGGCCACGCGCGACGTCTATGAAGGGTTTGCCGCGGGAGTGAACCGCTACGTCACGCTGCATCGCGACGCATTCGTGCCGGGTTTTCCGGCCGACTTCTCCGGCTACGACATCGCCGCGCTCGATGTGTCCGGACCGGCGCTCGCCGTCGCGCGCCGCTTCGTGGCACGCCTCGCGGGGCCCGCGCCGAGTTCCGCCGCACCGGGGCAGGACCGCGAAATGGCGGAGCCGGATCCCAATGAGGGCTCCAACGCCTGGGCGCTCGCTCCGAGCCGCACGAAGTCGCGCCGGGCGATCCTCCTCCGCAATCCCCACCTCGCCTGGGACGCCGGCTATTACGAGGCGCATGCGACGGTGCCCGGCGCGCTCGATTTCTATGGCGATTTCCGGATCGGCGGGCCGTTCATCGTCATCGGCGGGTTCAATCGCGTCCTCGGGTTCGCCACCACCAACAACAACTCGCTGCAGGACGCGATCTACGCGCTCGATGTGGTGCCCGGAACCACCGACCAGGTCTGGCTCGACGGCGCCGCGGTGCCGCTGGTTCGTGAAACGGTGACGGTGGAATACAAGAATGGCGCCGGTTTCAGCGCCGAGACACGCGAAGGGTGGCGGAGTCCCATTGGTCCGGTCATCGCGCGGACCGGAGGCAAGGTGTATGTGCTGCGTTCGGCCAGCGACGGCGAGTACCGGGGCGGCGAGCAGTTCCTCCGGATGATGCGGGCGACGTCGCTGGCGGAGTGGAAGGCGGCGATGCGGATAAACGCGCGGAGCACCTCGAACTTCACCTATGCCGACCGGGCGGGAAACATCTTCTACGTCTGGAACGCGACGCTTCCCGCCTACCCCCACCCCTACGCCGGCGACAGCGTGGCGGTTCCGGCGCGGACGACCGGCGAGGCCTGGACCCGCTTGGTGCCGTGGGATTCCCTGCCCCAGCTGCTCAATCCCAAGGGAGGCTACATCCACCAGGAGAACGATCCGCCGCACTTCACCAATCTCCTCGAGCCGATGGATTCTGCCCGTTTGCCGGCGACGGTGCCTCCGCCGAACCTGAGCCTCCGGAGCCAGCTCGCGCTCGACCTGCTCACCAGAGCGCCGAAGAATCTCACGCTGGAAGATGTGGTGCGCCTCAAGCACAGCTACCGGATGCTTTTAGCGGATCGGGTCAAGCCCGATCTCCTGGCGGCGGTCCGAGCCGTGGGAGACACGGCACTTTCCGAAGCCGAGCTCGTGCTCTCCCGCTGGGACAATACCGCGGCGCATGAATCGCGCGGGGGAGTGCTGTTCGAGGCGTGGTGGCGACGCTATCAGCAATCCGGCGCCCGGGGGGTGAGTCCGTACGCGGTGCCGTGGACGAGCGCCGATCCTGTCGGCACGCCCCGTGGGCTGGCCGATCCGGCGCGCGCCGTCGCCGCGCTCCGCACCGCGATCCCCGAGGTCCGCCAGCGGTTCGGCCGGCTCGACATACCATGGGGCGACGTGCACCGGGTGCGGGTGGGCGGGAAGGACGTCCCGGTCGGCGGCTGCGGCGGCGATCTCGGCTGCTTCCGCGTGCTCCAGTTCAGGGACGAACCCGACGGCAAGCGGGCGGCGCGCGGCGGCGACGGGTGGGTGCTCGCGGTGGAATTCGGCGACGTGCCAAAGGCGTACTCGGTGCTCGCGTATGGGGAGAGCATTCTTCCCGGTTCGCCATACAACGGGGATCAGGGGGAGCTGTTCGCCAAGGGAGAGCTCAAACGTGTCGCGTTCACAGCCGCGGACATTGACGCCCAGGCGATCAAGCGATACCGGCCAGGGGCAGCGCCGTGAGCCACTCTCAATCCCAGTCGGGAGTGTCTTCGACGTAGGCGCGCCGCCGAAGACTCAGATTGCATACCGCGAGCTGCCCCGTAACCCGTGACCCTGGAACCGATGCGTCTCGCCCTGGACCCCCACTGGATCGACTGGCTCA
>CAZHSO010000200.1:0-2192 GCA_964535105.1 uncultured Gemmatimonas sp. | reverse complement strand
TTCAGCCCTCGAAGATGGGGAGGGACTCGCCCTCCTTGAGGGTGACGATCGCCTTCTTCCAGCGGGCCGTGGTCCCGCGGATCCGGCCGCGGGTCACTTCGTGCCGCCGCATCTGCATGGTCCGCACCGCCGTCACGTGCACGCCGAACTGGGTCTCCAGCGCGGCACGGATCTGGTGCTTGTTCGCTTCCGGATGCACCTCGAAGGCGTACTCCTTGCGCGTCTGGTACGCGGCGGAGCTCTTCTCGGTGATCAGCGGGCGAACGACGGTCTTCCCGAGGACGGGCATCAGCTCTCCTTCTTCTTCTTCTTGGCGGCGGGCTTTTTCGCCGGGGCCTTCTTGACTGTCTTCGCAGCCTTCTTCGCAGCCTTCGCAACCCGCTTCTTCGCCGCCGGCTTCTTCGCGGCCGGGTTGGTCGCGGCCTTCTTCTTGGCCTTTCGGGCGCTGGTGCGCGCCGACTTCGCGGCCTTGGCCTCGTCGGCGTGGGTTACTTCGGCGCGCTCCGGCGCCGCCCCGCCGGTGAGCGCGCCCTGCTCCACCACCACCGCGTCGGCCCAGAGCACGTCGTAGGCGGAGGCGTCGGTGAACGTCATCACCTGGGCGGTGGGGACGTTCCGTCCGGAGAGGTAGAGGTTCCGGTTGATTCCGTGGGAGAGCACCAGGACCTTTTTCCCATCGAGCCCCATCTTGTCGAGGAGGCCGGTCAGCTGCCGGGTCTTCGGCGCCTCGAACGTCATGTTCTCCACCACGACGAGCGAGCCTTCCCGCGCCCGCGCATTGAGCGCGGAGCGGCGCGCCAGCTGGCGCACCTTGCGGGGGATGCCGCTCCGGTAATCCCGCGGGATCGGGCCGAAGACGATGCCGCCGCCCCGCCAGATCGGGGAGCGGCTGGAGCCCGAGCGCGCCCGGCCGGTGCCCTTCTGCTTCCAGGGCTTCTGGTTGCCGCCCGAGACGAAGCTCCGCGTCTTGGTCTTGGCCGTGCCCTGACGCTGGTTGTTCAGGTACGTCTTGACCGCCTGGTGCAGCACGGGCTCGTGCACCGTGCCGTCGAAGAAGTCGGCCGGCAGCTCGAAGGCGGCCTTGTGCTTCGCGCCCGACGCCGAGTAGTGCGCTGCCTCAATCATGGCGACTCCGTCCTCCCTGCTTCGCGACCATCACGATGCCGTTCTTCGAGCCGGGGACCGCACCCCGCACGAAGAGCAGATTCTTCTCGGCGTCGATCCGCACCACCCGGAGACCGAGCTCGGTGTGGCGACGGTCGCCCATGTGGCCGGGCATCCGCTTGCCCTTGATCACGCGCGAGGGATCGGTGCCGGCGCCGATGGAGCCGGGCTTCCGGTGCCGCGTGTTGCCATGCGAGCCCGGACCGCCGCCCGCGCCGTAGCGGTGGACGATGCCCTGGAACCCGCGGCCCTTGGAGCGGCCGGTCACCTTGACCAGCTCGCCGGGGGCGAAAATCTCGACCGTCACCTCGGTGCCGGGCGCGAGCGCTTCGCCGACGAGCTCGAAGCTCCGCACGATGTGGGGCGCGGCGCTGAGCCCCGCCTTCTTCGCATGGGCCAGCTCGGCCTGCTTCACGCGGCTCTTCCGCCGCTCGCCGAAGCCGAGCTGCACCGCCTGGTCGCGCACCTGGACGACCTTGCAGGGTCCGGCCTGGATGATCGTGACCGGCACCGCGGTGCCGTCTTCCGCAAAGACCCGGGTCATTCCCAGCTTGCGTCCGATGAGACCGTTGGTCATCGCGTCACCCGACCTTGATCTCGACGTCGACGCCGGCCGGGAGATCGAGCTTGGTCAGCGCGTCCATCGTCTGCGGGCGCGAGTCGTTGATGTCGAGCAGCCGCTTGTGGGTCCGGAGCTCGAACTGCTCCCGGCTCTTCTTGTCCACGTGCGGGCTCCGCAGCACCGTCCACCGCTCGGTCTTGACCGGGAGGGGAATCGGGCCGGAGACCTGCGCGCCGGTCTTTTCCACGGTGCGCACGATGTCCGCCGCCGCCTGGTCCAGGACGACGTGGTCGAAAGCCTTGAGGCGGATTCTGATCTTGCCGGCCATGTGTTCTCCTCAGGGAGCTAGGGAGCTGGGGAGCTGGGGAGCTAGGGTTTTTCCCTAACACCCTAACTCCCTAGCTCCCTAGACCCTATTTCAAGATCTTGGTGACAACGCCGGCGCCGACGGTCCGCCCACCCTCGC
>CAZHSO010000199.1:0-2214 GCA_964535105.1 uncultured Gemmatimonas sp. | reverse complement strand
GTCTGCACCATCGCGAGCCAGGATTCGTTGTTCGGGCCGCGCAGCTCGACCAGCGGAGTCAGCGAGGGGTCGACGTGATCGTCGCTGTCTTCTTGCCATCCGTCGCCGCGGAGCCGCTGGTCGAAGTAACCCTTCATGTAACTCAGACCAACGCCGACCAGCGGGACCCCCAGATCGGACGCCGTCTTGCAGTGATCGCCGGCGAGAATGCCGAGGCCGCCGCTGTAGATCGGTACCGAGTTGTGCAGTCCGAATTCGGCGCAGAAGTAGGCCACCGGATGTCCGAGCAGACCCGGGTATCGGCGCGCGAACCAGGTCCGCTCGTGCTGCTGCTCGGTGGCGAACCATTCCATGACCTTGTCGTACAGCTGAACGAAGGCGGGGTCCTGCGCGAGCTGCATCAGGCGTGAGGGGGGCGTTTCGCGCAGGAGCTCGATCGCGTTGTGGCGCACCCGCCGCCACGTGGGCGGGTCGATCGCCCGGAAGAGGTCCCGCGCCTCGCGGTTCCAGCTCCAGGAGAGATTGGTCGACAGGGCGGTCAGCCCTTCCAGGCGCGGCGGAAGGACCACGGCCGGGGCGCGGCGAAGCGGCATCGTGTCGTGTCCTAGTGGACGAGCTTCTTGTAGCGGATCCGGTGCGGCTGATCCACTGCCACCCCCTTCCGGCGTTTGTAATCCGCAGCGTACTCCTGATAGTTGCCCTCGAACCAGAAGGCTTCGCTGTCCCCTTCGAAGGCGAGGATATGGGTGGCGATGCGGTCGAGAAACCAGCGGTCGTGGCTGATGACGACGGCGCAGCCGGCAAAGGCCAGGAGCGCATCTTCCAAAGCGCGGAGAGTGTCGACGTCGAGGTCGTTGGTCGGCTCGTCCAGCAGGAGGAGATTGCCGCCGCTCTTGAGCAGCTTGGCGAGGTGGACCCGGTTTCGTTCGCCCCCCGAGAGCGTCCCCACTTTTTTCTGCTGGTCCGCGCCGCGCAAATTGAAGCCGGCGCAGTACGCGCGCGAGTTCACCGCGCGCTTGCCGAACATGAGCTGGTCCTGCCCGTCGGAAATTTCCTGGTACACCGTCTTCTCGGCGTCGAGGGCATCGCGGCTCTGGTCGACGTAGGCGATCTGCACCGTGGATCCGATCACCAGCTCACCGGCATCGGCGGGCTCGGTGCCGGCGATCATGCGGAAGAGCGTCGTCTTGCCGGCGCCGTTGGGCCCGATGATCCCGACGATCCCGCCCCGGGGGAGGGAAAAACTCAGGTTGTCGAACAGGAGACGGTCGCCGAAACCCTTGGAGAGGTTTTTCGCCACGACCACCTCGTCTCCCATCCGCGCCGGGACCGGGATCAGGATTTCGGCGGTCCCTTCCTGTCGCCGCTCCCCTGCTTCGCGGAGCTCCTCGTACGCGCTGATGCGCGCCTTCTGCTTGGCGTGCCGCGCGCGCGGCGCCATGCGCACCCACTCGAGCTCCCGCTCCAGCGTCTTCTGACGGGCCGAGGCCTGCTTCTCTTCCACCGCGAGGCGCTTCGACTTTTGATCGAGCCAGGAGGAGTAATTCCCCTCCCAGGGAATGCCGGCGCCGCGGTCCAGCTCCAGAATCCAGCCGGCCACGTTGTCCAGGAAGTAGCGGTCGTGGGTCACGGCCACGATGGTGCCGGGAAAGTCGCGCAGGTGGCGCTCGAGCCAGGCCACCGATTCGGCGTCGAGGTGGTTGGTCGGCTCGTCGAGGAGGAGCAGGTCAGGCTGCTCCAACAGCACCCGGCAGAGCGCGACGCGGCGTTTTTCGCCGCCGGAGAGCCGGGAGACGTCGGCATCCCCCGCAGGGAGACGGAGCGCGTCCATGGCGATGTCAATTTTGCGATCGAGTTCCCAGAGGCCGAGCGCATCGATCTTTTCCTGGAGCGCGCCCTGCTTTTCCAGCAGCGTGTTCATCGCGTCGTCGTCCATCGGCTCGGCGAAGCGCGCGCTGATGGTCTCGAATTCGGTGAGCATGTCGCGCTGCTCCCGGATCGCCTCCTCGACGTTGCCGCGGACATCCTTGGCGGGATCGAGGGACGGTTCCTGGGGCAGAAATCCCACCCGGATGCCGTCGGCGGGACGGGCATCACCCTGAAAGTCCTTGTCCACGCCCGCCATGATGCGGAGCAGCGAGCTTTTGCCCGCGCCGTTGGCGCCGAGCACGCCGATCTTGGCGCCGGGAAAGAAGGCGAGATAGATCCCCTTCA
>CAZHSO010000198.1:0-2234 GCA_964535105.1 uncultured Gemmatimonas sp. | reverse complement strand
GCGGGCCTTCTCCGACCCGGCCACGATCATCAACTCGGCCTTCGGGACGATGCAAACGTATTACAACATGCGTTACCATGCCGATGGGAACCCCGCTCAGTTTCCCAATGGCGACGACCTGAGCCCGGGCATGGTGCTGTCCACCCAGGCTAACAGCTATACCGCCTCGTGGAACAACTTCTCGATGCGGTACTACTCGTCCTATGGCCCCGGTGGCGGCGCCAACTGCGTTGACCGATGTGCCTGGGTCAACGCGGCGGGAATCGCGTTGGGGCTCCAGGTCGAGCCTTATTGGTACGGTTCGTATTCGGTGCTCTCGTCGGCCAACGACGCGCTGTTCGCGATTCGGGTGGCCGCGAACCCGCCCGATCTGGGCGCGGACAAGGATAAGGTCGAAGTGGTCGCCCAGATGGCCCAGGCCATGGCCCTCGCCTGGGTCGCGCTCAACTACGACCAGGGCTTCATCGTCCTGGAGGACAGCGACGTCCTCAACTTGCAGCTCGAACCCAGGCAGGCGATCCGGGACAAGGCGATCGAGCTGTTCGAGAAGGGCATCACGTTGGCCAAAGCGGCGGCCCCGTTCTCGACCGGGCCCACGACCTTCGGCATCGGCGGCCCTACCTACACCAACCTGCAGCTGGCCAAGATCATGCGAACCATGCAGGCCGAGCTGCTGGCGCACTACCCACGGAACACTGAGGAGAACACGGCGGTAATTTGGGCCAAGGTGGCCGAGTACGCCTCCAAGGGCATCAGCTCCGGCGTGGATGGGGCGCCGTTCCGGTACCTCGCCTACGAAGACGAGAATCTTACGTGGATGAACGGGTTCCTCTGGTGGGGGGGAGCCACCTATACCGGGATTCGGGTAGACACCCGGGTCGCCCGGTTGCTCTCCCGCAGCCAGAACGATCCCTGGATCGCGCCCGGGAGCCCGCGGCCAAAAGACGCCGCGGGCACTCCGATCGGCGGGCTCTACGGCGTGGACAAACGCATGGGTGATGGGTGCTATGACGGAGGTACCGGGGAGGACAACGTCTACGGCTATGGTGAATGCGCGGAAACCCCTCTATCCGGGACCGACTTCGCGCATGTGACCAGGAACCGCTTCAATCCCGGGCGCGGCCAGTATCATCAGAGCGAAATTGGCCATACCCGCTATACCTGCGTGGCCATCTCGGGGACTCCCGACTGCCCGGTGACCGCCGGAGACTTTCCGCTCGCGGAGCTGGCGTTCAACGACCTGCTCTGGGCCGAAGGGCTGATCCGGGGCGGCGGGGCCACGGCGACTGCGGCCAACCTCATCAACAACTCGCGGGTCATCCGCGGCGGTCTCCCCCCGGTGTCGGCTGCGAACACGACCACGGAGCTGTTGCGCGCCCTGGCCTACGAGCAGGATGTCGAGTTGCTCCAATACGCCGGCACCCAGTTCTTCAACCGGCGCCGGGTCAGCAAGACCACCTTGAGCGCCGGCAACTCCATCAACAAGAACCTCTACACCAACGTCGAGCAGGTGAACCCGTATACCGCCGACTTGAAGAACCATTTCCAGGACCCGGAGGGACCTCACGTGCTGAACACCCTCTGGCAGGACGCCCCGCGGCAAATGCCGCTCCCGGCCAAGGACCTCGCGCTGCTGCGGATGGAGATCTACACCTTCGGTGGGCCAAGCGACCCAGGGGGCATAGGCGCTAGTCCGTCGGCCAGTGTTGCGAACGGGGCGAAGGTCAAGAACGTGCGCGACATCTACGCGGAGATGACTCACCGGGGAGGGGGGGGCCAATCCCGCAAGCACCGCGATTAACTGTTAGCAGCCAATAAGTTGGCGGCATCGAGGGGCGCGTCCTTTCCGGACGCGCCCCTCGTGTGCCCAACCTAGGGTCGGACGATCAGAGTCGTTCCAGCCGCCCCGGGCGGGACGGGCACCTCGGTGAGCCGGCCGTTGGGCCACCGGACCTGGAGGGCCGTGGGTGGGCCGGCGAGCCCGAGGACTTGAGTCATTCCGCTTACCGACCAATACCCGCTGCCGGCCTGCACTTCCCGCACCGGGCCCCAACCAGTGGCGTATCGCAGCCGCAATTGGGCCCCGATTCCTCCCGGGTTGGCCGGGCCACCCTGGAGTCGGACCCGGAGCCCCGAACGGGCTCCCTGGTTCCGGAAGAGCCGCGTGGCTGCGCCGTTCTGGGTGATCACCAGGTCGGCGCGGCCGTCTCCGTCGTAGTCCGCCGTGGCTGCCC
>CAZHSO010000197.1:0-2340 GCA_964535105.1 uncultured Gemmatimonas sp. | reverse complement strand
TTGCATCGTCCCGAAGGCCGAGTTGATGATCGTGGCCGGGTCGGAGAAGGCCCGCTCCCGCTCCGGCGCATTCGAGTTTTCGACCTGCAGCTCTTTACACCCGGCCAAGGCCCCCACCAGGGAAATCCCGGCCAGTGCCCGCCACCAGTTGAGTCGTGTCGTCATGGGATTAGGTCGCCTCGTGTCAGGTCAGGCCGGTTAGAAAGCGATCTCGATGAACCCCGTGATCGTCCGGAACGGGGGATACGAAAAGAAGTCGGAGCGTGCCTTGAAGGCGTCCTGGCCGCCGGGCGCGACTTCCGGGTCAATACCGGAATACTTGTCGAACCGAAGGAGGTTGCGCCCGATCAGGCCCACCCGGACCTCGGACATGAGGCGGCCGAGGCCGACCTTGTTCAGCTGGGTCGGGACAAAGGTGTAGTTGAGGGACAGTTCCCGGAGCTTGAGGAAGCTGGCATCCTCGACGAACGCCTCGTTGGAGTTGGCCCCGTTGTAGAGTCCGCTCTGGTAGAAATCCTCGGCGATCCGCTGGTCCACGGGCTTGGCAGCCTGGTCGCAAATCCCGGGGGAGCAGTCCTGCATGCCCCAATGGGAGGTCGCGTTGTAAATCTGGCCGCCCTGGCTCCAGTCGAGGAGGCCGGTGACGGCAAACCGCTTGTAGGCGAAGGTCGCGTTGAAGCCGACCCGGAAGTCGGGGGCGGCCACGCCGAGGTTATGGATGTTGGTGGTCGTGGCACCGGGGACGCAGAGGGCCGGATCCGGGTCGACACAGGTGACCAGGGCAATCGGCCGTTCGGAATTTTTCCCGCGGTTGGCCTTCAACACCAGGTAGCCGTCGTAGTTGACTTCGTAGAGCGCGGGATCGTCACTCTGGCCCGCGGCGGAGTTCGCCTTCTTGGCCGGGTCGAGGTACAGCTGGTCGAGGCTGTGGACCCACTTCTGGCCCTGCATCTGCCCCAGTCGGACACCTTCCAAGAATACGAAGCCGGCCCATTGGGAGACGCCGCCTCCAAATGCCTCCTTGGGCAGCGGCCACTCGGTGATGACCTCCCGCACCCGCTCCCCGGTGAGGCTGAGCTGAACCGCCACATCCCGCGAGTTGACGGGCTGCCAGCTCAAGGCCACCTCATGAGTCTTGGCCTGCAGGGTTCCGACGTTCTGCCACTGGGTCTCGAACCCCGTGGTGGCCAGGAGCGGGGCCAGGATCAGCTGGTCCTTGGTGGACTTATTTGAGTAGTTGTACTCGGTCGTGAAGCGCCCACCGGCCAGTTCCAGGTTGAACCCCAGCTCCAATTCCCGGGACCTGGCCGGCTTGAGGTTGCGGTTCCCGAGCTGGGTCTTGATGAAGGTCCCGCCGATGGGGGTAAGTACCTCGTATTGCGCATCGAAATTCGGCCGAAGTCCGGCGGTCCCATAGGAGGCGCGGAGCCGGAACTCTTCCGGGCCGCCGGTCCAGCCGAGCAACTGGGGCACCCGCAGGGCGCCCGAGGCCCGGTAGTAGTTGGCCCAGCGGGCATCCGGACCGAATAGCGACGAGCCGTCCCGGCGGAAGAGCCCGTCCAGGACGATCTTGCCGTTGAGGTCCAGGGTGCCGACGCCGTAGAAGTTCTCGTTGCGGATCGACTCCTGGCTGGAGACGGCCCGCTGGCCCGAGAGGTCGGTGCCGGAAAATTCAGGCACCTTGTCCACGATGTACTTGCTGGCGGAGGCCGCGAAAAAACGCTCGTACTGGTCCTCGTAGAGGTAGGCGCCCTTGACCGTCACTCCCAGATTCTGGGTGAGGCCACCCTCCCCGCCCTTGTTCAGCAGCCACACGCCTGTCAGGGTCGCTCCGGCATTAAAGGACCGGTTGGCTTGGGACTCCCGATTGAAGGTGCCCTGCGCGAAGGGGCCCGCCACCGTCCAGTAATTGCGCGGCTGGACCTGCTTGTATTCCATGTTCAATTCGTCGAAGCCGAAGCCGCCCTCGGCGCTGAGCCAGGTAGCCGGCCGATAGCGCAGTCGCCCGCCCGCCGCAAACCGGCTGCGGACCCGGTCCCGCTGCACCGCAAAGAGGCTGTAGAGCGGGTTGGACGCGTTGGACCGCACATCGGTGAGCTTGGCCTTGTAGGGGGTGCCATCGGGGTTGCAGCACTCGGTGGCGTCCACGTGCGGCTCGAGGAAGGCGATGGCGAAGAACGGCCCGCCGTCTCCTCCGCCCGCGGGCTCCTCGTTGTCGGACCGGCCATAGAACGAATTGACCGAGAAGTCCATCTTGTCGCTGAGCACCTGGTCCAGGTTGACCCGGTAATTCTGCCGCTTCAGCCCGTTCACGTTGAACACCGACCCCTCCTGGCCGGT
>CAZHSO010000196.1:0-2411 GCA_964535105.1 uncultured Gemmatimonas sp. | reverse complement strand
TCGCCACGATGGCGGCCTGCCTCTCGTTGGTGGCAGGGTACTCCGTTGTTGCCCGGCCGGCGCCAGCCCAGGCGGCGGCGCCGGACACGTCCTGGGTGTCCCGCAGCGCGATCTATGAGGTGTTCGTCCGGGACTTTTCGCCCACCGGCGATCTTCGGGGCGTGACCCGTGGACTGGACCGCATCCAGGCGGCCGGGGCGAACGTCCTCTGGCTGATGCCGATCTACCCGGTCGGGGTCCTGAACCGTAAAGAACCCCTCGGGTCTCCGTATTCGGCGAGCGATTACCGCGCGATCAATCCCGGGTTCGGTACCGCAGCGGACTTCCGGGCACTGGTACAGGCCGTGCACGTTCGCGGGATGAAGCTCATCCTCGACTGGGTCCCGAATCACACCGCGTGGGACCACGTCTGGGTCCGTGAGCACCCCGACTTCTACGTGCGCAGCGAGGGCGGCGAGCTGACCGTTCCGCGCGACGAGAAGGGCAAGCTGACCGACTGGACGGACGTCGCACAACTCGATTACCGCAATCCCGCGCTGCGGCATGAGATGATCGCCGCCATGCGCTATTGGCTCACGGAGTTCGGCATTGACGGCTTCCGCGTCGACGTCGCCGGTTTCGTCCCGGACGACTTCTGGCAGGAGGCCGTGCCTGCGCTGCGCGCCGCCGTCCCGCGGCCCATCCTCCTCCTCGCGGAGTGGGGCGATCTCAAGATGCACCGGTTCGGCTTCGACCTCACCTACGCGTGGGACTCATATAGCCGCCTCAAGGCGGTCTGGCGAGGCGCGCCGGCAGACACCCTGGTCCGGAGCGAGCTGGCGGACCTCGCGGCCATGCCCCCGGGCGGCATGCGGCTGCGCTTCGCCACGAACCACGACGAAACGGCCTGGGACCAGCCACCGGTGACGCTCTTCGGGGGCGCGGCGGGAGCGCGCGCGGCCTTCGTCGCCATGGCGCTGTTGCCGGGCCGGCCGCTGCTCTACAACGGGCAGGAGGTCGAGAGCCCGCAGACACTCCGCCTCTTTTGGCGAGATCCGATCGCGTGGAACCAGCCCCGCGGGCCCCAAGCCCGCGCGTTCTATCGGCGGGTCCTGGACCTGGCGCGCACCGATTCGGCGTTCGTCGCGGGGGCGTTCCGCCAAGCCGAGACCACCGCCGCGGCCGATGTGATCGCCTACGTCCGGGGCGACGCGCTCGTGCTGGTGAATGCGCGGTCCCGCGAGATACGTGTCGGCGTAACAGGCTTCGCTGTGGATCGCGCGCGCGATCTGCTCTCGAACCGCGTTCAGCGGGGTGACACCGTCACCCTTCGGCCCTACGGTGCCATGGTGCTGGTGCGCCGCTAGGGAAGCGAGCAGGCGGACTCCGGTGCCTGTTGACCGGGGGCCCACAGATGTCACCGATCACAAACCGCTGGACAGGCGCCACCCGAGCAATCCTTTGCCAGAAACCATCCGGTCTTTTCATCTGTGTTATCTGTGGGCCACCTGGTTGAGCACTCGGAGCCACTTAGCGGCGGATGAGTTCGAGCACCAGGCTCGCTCTCGGGCCCAAAGTGCCGGGAACCGGCACATAGTCCACGAGACGTCCGTCTGCGCTCACTTCGAGCGCGGCGCCATTTGAACCCCCCAGCAGATTCCGCGACTCGTACCTGCCGGGCGGCAGCACCCCAGCGGCGGAGCCGATCGAGACGCCGGAGACCGCCGCGGCGGCCAGGTTGGCTACCACGAGCACGGCGTGGTCGCCCGTGCGGCGGAGGTAGGCGGTGACGGAAGCACTGCTCGCCGCGAGCGGCACCAGCCGACCCGTCGCCAGCGCCTCGTTCGCCATACGCAGGTGGATCAGCCGGCGATACAGGTTGAGCAGGGAGCCAGGATCGGCGTGCTGCGCCTCGACGGTGGTCGTCAGCGAGTCCGGCTGGGGGCTCTCCCATGGGGTGCCTGAGGTGAAGCCCACTCCGTGACCCGGGCTCCACTGCATCGGGGTCCGCAGCCGCTCGTCCGGCTTGTCGCCGGTCATTCCGATCTCCTCGCCGTAGTAGACGAACGGCAGGCCGGGGAGCGTGAGCAGGAGCGTTCCCGCCAGCTTCGCCTTGGCAACGTCGCCGCCGAGCGCGGTCATGGTGCGCGTCCCGTCGTGGTTGCTGAGGAGTGGCGACCAGCGGTACCCGGGCAGCGTGTCCTGAAGCCGGAGGAAACCGCCGAGCAGCCCTGCCGCCCTTCCGTGGCGGACCGCCGAGATGAGAGAGTCGGCCAGCTCGAAGGCGAAGTACGAAGTGAGCTGGTCGGGATAGTAAGGAAGCAGCGTCGCGATATTGCCCCACGCCTCTCCTACCGTGTACGCATCCGGAGCGATGCTCTTGACGTGGGCGGCGTACTCGCGCAAGTAGGCGTGGGTGCCGGCGCACCCCG
>CAZHSO010000195.1:0-2487 GCA_964535105.1 uncultured Gemmatimonas sp. | reverse complement strand
GCCAAGGAGACACCGATGAGATTGCCCGCCCGCAGTACGGCCGTCATGGCCGCGCTACTCGTTCTCGCCGCCTGCGCTGACGGCCCCACAGCTCTCGATCCCGCGGCCGGGACGTCCAAGCCGCCCTGGCCCGCCCCCGGGTTCGCCGCGCAGGGCAATTCCGAGCAGGCTTCGCGTCACCAGCGGCTCGCTCGCCGTCTCGCCCAGGCACTCCGGGATGAGGGATTCCGCGCGACGGTGTATAGCGCGCTGCAGGAAAGCCCCGAGCGGGAAGGCAAGGTCCACCTGCAGCGGTTCCTGGACGGCGAGCGCGGCGCACCCCGCCGGCG
Source organism: uncultured Gemmatimonas sp. (assembly GCA_964535105.1). Lineage (GTDB taxonomy): Bacteria > Gemmatimonadota > Gemmatimonadetes > Gemmatimonadales > GWC2-71-9 > JABFSM01. The sequence continues at coordinate 2,158 of CAZHSO010000195.1, read as the reverse complement.
CCTCGCGGAACTCGCCGGAGAGTCGGAGACCGCCATCAGTGCCGATCTCAATGGGTCGCTCCCCATCGAGATTTACCTGCCGGTTCCCGAACACCGCCGCTCATGGAGCGGTGGCGGCGACGTGCTCGTGGCCACCGCCGAAACCGATCGCGAAGCTCCCGTCGCCTTCGATACCCAGGGTCGGCGGCGTCAGCTCGATCCGATCCGGCCTCCCGCAATCCCCGTCATCGCACTGGGACGAGCCGAGCTGGCATTCCGCGGCGAGGGAGTTGCCGCTTCTTCGATATGTATCACCAGCTGCGACGAGGACCCGAGCGGTGCCGGAACCACTCTGATAAGCCCTGGACTCTACATGACTTACGCGAACTTCAACCAGACCTTTGAGGGTTGGTTGAAGGGGAGTCCCGAATTTGAGGTTCATATTCTGGGACAGGATGGAGGCTCGACCGCGATGAAGAGCTACCAGTGCGCGGGCGCCGCGGCGGGGGCTCCGTACCAGTACGACCAGAACGAGAAACAGTGGAGCGGACGGGTGATGCTCTTCAGCCAGGGTCAGCTCGACGCCTTCAAGGCCGGCCATCCCAACCAGTCGGTGCGCGTGTTCCTCGTGGAAGACGATGACGAGGCGTGCGTGATCAAGATGGACTCGACGCGGGTCGCCGGGCTCTTCAAGCAGCTCCAGGCCACCTACGGCACCTTGACCGGCGGCAAGGACGATAAGCTCTTTTCGATCAAGACATTTACCAAGGCGGCCAGCTTGCTGAGCTTTTTGAAGTCGGGCTGGTCCGTGATTACGACGCAGGACGATCTGATCGGCAACGCGATCGAGGACGTGGTGGCGCGCGAGTATTTCCCCGGCGCCAATTGGATCGTGAAGGGTGAGAACACAGTCACCAACGGCGCAATCCGACTCGAGATGAGGTGAATATGCAGTGCCCGCCCCTGGTCGCAGGATGGATTGCTTTCTTCTCACTGGGAATTCTGATTCCTGCCGCCGCGCAAACTCCCGAGACGCCACGGCAAGGGAAGCTTTCCCTCGGCATCTCGATCGGGACCTCCGCTTTCTCCGGCGCTGCGCGAGGAACGGGAGACGCGGGCGAACAGCTCCTGTTCATACCGTACCGCCCCACTATGCTCGGACTCGGTATCGGCTACGGCGGAGATGCACTGCGCCTCGAAGCAACGGCCCGCATCGGCGAGCCGGGCCTCGCCGTTCGCGGTACCGAGCTTCCCGATGGAGTCGGTGACGAAGGGCTGCTGCTCGTGATCGAAAACGCATTTCGGGTGAAGGCGTTCTCGGCGGGCGCCTCGGCCCGTCTCGGGCACCTCCGTGGCGGGCCGGTGCTCCGGGCTTCCGCCGCTGCGTTGGTGGAGCGCTGGACGGCGCCCGACACCCCGGCGCGGACCATCGCGGGGGGTCAGGCCGGACTCGCGATGGAGGTGGCACTCACCGGAAGTCTGACGGCGCGGGCCGAGGGCAGTCTCGGTCTTACACCGGCGTCCCCTTTCCGCCAGGAAGATCTGCCGGAGGGATTTCGGCAAAGCAGGACGTGGCGGAGGACTCTGGGGGTGGGGGTGAGTTGGAGGCCGTGAGCGGGGGGGTTGGGAGATGGGAGTTGGGGCTTGGGGAAGTGCCCCAAACCCCATCTCCTAACTCCCAACCCCCACTCCACACGCTGCGCAGAACCGACTTTCTGGATCCAGCGGTGTGCCGCATCCAGTACAGTGCGCGGCCACGGCGAGGGGCCGCCCGCAGGAGGAGCAGAAGCGAGCATCGGACTCGGGCCGGGGTCCGCACCCGGGGCAGGATGGCGGCCCCGGCAGACCGGAGGACTGCGCCGAGCGGAGCTGCCGGAGCTGGGCGGCGATCAGCTCCTCCGGATCGCCGGTCGCTCCCGCGTACGGCGGCGCATTTTCTTCGGCGGCAAGGGCGCTGAGCGCCTCGGCGCTGTAGCGCTCCTTGAGCATCTCGTAGTCCTGATCGGAGAGCTTGCCGGTCTCGCGGTCGAATTCGATTTCCTTGAGCGCAATCAGTGCCACGCCGCGGCGAGTCTCCTCCGCCGCGTCGGGCTCCTGAATCATGAGGCCGGGTCGGGGAGAAACGAGCAACGGCTCGAACACCAGCCAGAGCACCAGCGCGGCGATGGCGAGCGCGCCG
>CAZHSO010000194.1:0-2586 GCA_964535105.1 uncultured Gemmatimonas sp. | reverse complement strand
TGTTTCCGATCGCCGTGATCCTGCCGTTCTCGACCAGGATGACCTGCTTCTCCGCAGTGGTGGCCGCGTCGGGGTCCACGACGCGTCCGGCACGTATCGCGGTGACCTGGGCCGAGGCCAGGGCCGCCTGAACCAGGAGGAGAAGCGGCAACACCGTGGTGGCGCGTACCTGCATGTGGCTCTCCGGGCTTTGGGGTGGACGAAACGACATGTCCGCGGAAGCAGGCTCGAGTGTGCTGGCCCATAATATCAGCCGAGAAGGGAGCCTTGAACAGCGTACATGGCTTTCAAACCAGGACACCCGCACGGCGATGCACCTGCCAGAAGATTTCGCGGTGCTGGTTATCGCAAAGCTGCAGCCGGGCGGTGGTCTTGATCTCGGTCAGGAAGCGATCGCCGCCCAGCGCCGCGGCGAGGTCGGGATGGAGGAGTTTGATGGCGACGTCGCGGTCGTGCTTGAGGTCATGGGCCAGGTATACCGTCGCCATGCCACCGGCGCCGAGCTCGCGCTCGATGCGGTACTGGGCGGCAAGTGCTACGCGCAGCCGGTCCGCGGGATCGGTCAACGGGACTCCGGGTGAGGCGGGGTGGCTCAATAATACGAGGGGATTGCTCCCGCTGCAGCCGGGAGTCGCCGGTTGACATCACCCGAGATCGGGTCACCTTTGGTCAAACCCCGAGGAGCGAATGATGTTCTTTCCGGCGCTCGTTGCGTTGTGTGCCAGTTTGTCGCTCGTGCAGGAATCGGTGGTGCCCCCCGCCCCGCGTACTCCGCTCCCTCGTCCGGTGGCCAATGCACCAATGGCGCAGGTCAACGACAACCGGCGCCCCGCGGGCAGTCGGTCCGGCGGAACGCTGACCCTGTCGCTCGACATCGTGGAGGCGGCCTGGCAGCCCGAAGGCGAACACGATCCCGTCGTGCGCATCCTGGCCTTCGCCGAACCGGGGCAGGCGCCGGTGGTGCCGGGCCCGCTGCTCCGCGCGCCGGTGGGAACCATGGTGCGACTGATTCTGCGCAATCGTTCCGACTCCGCGGTGATGCTCGGCGGTCTCCGTCCCTCGATGCCGGCCGAGCGCGACACCGTCCACGTCGCCGCCGGCGCGACCCGGGAGATCACCTTCCGGCTCGACCGTGTCGGCAACTTCTTTTACTGGGGGGTGATCAAGGGCCTCTCCAGCTATGACGAACGCGACTGGCTCGATTCGCAGCTCACCGGCGCGTTCATCGTCGACGCGGCGGGCGCCCCGCCGGTCTCGGCGCAGGAGCGGGTCTGGCTGATCACCGAGTGGTTTCAGCGGTTCCCCACGACCCGCACCTTCGAATCGGCGCTGGTCTTCAACGGCAAGGCCTGGCCGTACAACGAACGGCTGACGTTCACCCAGGGCGATTCGGTGCACTTCCGGGTGATCAACGCCGCGGCCGTCGAGCATCCGCTGCATCTGCATGGCTTCTATTTCCGGGTCACCCGACAGGGCGGCGCCCGGCTGGACACGGTGGTGTCCGCGGCGCGCCAGCCGCTGCAGAACATGCGGATCATCCCGATCGGCGGGTCGCTGTTGCTGTCCTTCGTGCCCTCGACTCCGGGCAACTGGGTCTTCCACTGCCACTTCGCGGGTCACGTCGGCGAGATCGTGAGTCTGCACGACTCGCCCGATGCCTTCGTGGCTCCGGCCTCCACCGGCGACCATGCGATGCCGGCGCACGACAGGCCGGGCGGTCACACGATGCGCGGGTTGGTGATCGGGATGCACATCACGCCGCTGCCCGGCTACAAGGAGCCCGAGGTCGCCAATCGCCGGACGATCAATCTCCTGATCCAGAAGCGTCCCAACGGCCTCGTGGGCGGACAGACCGCATACGGATTCCTGCTGCAGGCGGACGCGAGGATCCCAGCGCGCGATTCCATTCGCATCCCCGGACCGGTGCTCGAGCTCAAGCGGGGCGAGCCGGTGCGCATCCTGGTAAAGAACAACCTGGATGAGCCGAGCGGGGTGCACTGGCACGGGCTGGAGATCGAAAGCTTTCCCGATGGCGTGCCGGGATTCAGCGGCCTCGGCGACAAGATCATGCCCCCCATTCCGCCCGGCGAATCATTCGCGGCGGAGTTCACCCCGCCCCGCAGCGGCACCTTCCCGTATCACTCGCACCTGCACGAGATGCGGCAGATCGGCTCCGGGATGTACGGTGCCCTCATCGTAAGCGATGCCCCGCGCGACACCACCCGCGATCACCTGGTCGTGGCGGGTGGCGGCGGGCTTCCGGTCTTCTACAAGCAGGCGCCGAACTTCCTGCTGGTGAACGGCAGGGTATTCCCTCAACCGCTTCACATGACGGTGGGCGACACGAACCGGGTCCGCATCGTGAGCATACACGCCGACGAAGTGCTGCACTTCCGGTTCGGCACCGAGGAGCGCGCGGTGCGCTGGAGGCCGCTGGCGCGGGACGGTGCCGATCTTCCGCCCGCGTTGCGCAGCGCACAACTGGCGATGGGGAGAATGGGTCCGGGGGAGACGGCGGACTTTACCTATGTGCCGGCCCTGCCCGGCAGCATGACGCTGGAAGTGTGGATCGCGGGAGGACAGCGC
>CAZHSO010000193.1:0-2598 GCA_964535105.1 uncultured Gemmatimonas sp. | reverse complement strand
GCTTATGCGGGGGTGATCGAGTCCTCACCCCCGGGCTCGAGTGGGACTCGCCCACTCAGCCTTTGGGCCAACACACCCCCAACCTCACGCGCGGCCCTCGCGGCCCGACGTCCCCTATGGCGAGCCCCACTCCTTGCCCGGGTGACTCACGCGATTCACCCCTTCGCTGCGCTCAGGGTGACATACCGTGATTTCACCGGGTACATTCCACTCATGTCACCTCGTCGAGAGTCCTCCCGGCCGGGCCGCCCCGGACCTCCGCTCAAAAAGGGCCAGTCCCACAAGGAGCGGTTCTTTCCCCGGCCGCCGTCGCCGCCCAAGCACCCCGTCAAGAGCCCGACGCCGAACCGGAAAGGGCAGTGAGCCGGGACCCCGTCGTCCTGGCGATTACCGGGGCGTCGGGGGCGCCGTACGCCGTTCGCCTGCTCGAAGTCCTGGCGGCCAACACGGTGCCGATCTGGCTCATCGTGTCCGGCCATGGGTGGCGCCTGCTCCAGGAGGAGTGCGGGATCGCCGATCTCGACGCGCTCCGGGCGGCGACGGGGGGCGAATGGTCGAGTGTCACCCAGTTCCCGGATGAGGACCGCGGCGCCAAGCCGGCGTCGGGGTCGCAGAAGACCTCAGGCATGGTCATCTGTCCATGCTCGATGGGCACGGTTTCGGCAATCGCCCAGGGAAGCAGCCGCTCGCTGGTGGAGCGCGCCGCCGATGTGACGCTCAAGGAACGCCGCAAGCTGATCCTGGTGCCGCGCGAGACGCCCCTCTCGCTCATTCATCTCCGCAACCTGGTGCAGGTGACCGAAGCGGGGGCAGTGGTGATCCCGGCGGCGCCGGGGTTCTATCACCGGCCGAAGGAGATTGGCGAGCTGGTGAATTTCATTGTGCAACGGGTGCTGGATCAACTGGGATTGGAGATAGAGATCGCGCCGCGATGGAGCGCTAACCGCTAACCGCTAACCGCTAACTGCTACTACATTCATGAGCCGTTAGCCCCACAGCCATGTACTCCACCTGCCTCTTCTGCAACTCCGACCTCGGCGAAAACACCGTCCTCCCGACCTTTCCCGTCGGCAGCCGGCTCGCGTTCGATGGCCGGCAGGGGCGGCTCTGGGTGATCTGTCCCGGCTGCGAGCGCTGGAACCTCTCCCCCCTCGATGAACGCTGGGAGGCCATCGAGGAGTGCGAACGCCGCTTTTCCGGCACGAAAATCCGTTTCTCCACCGACAATATCGGGCTGGCCTACCTCGCCGAAGGACTCGCGCTGGTCCGCATCGGCCCCGCGCTCAAGCCGGAAATTGCCGCGTGGCGGTACGGACGCCTACTCGGGCGCTGGCTCCCCGCGCTCCGCCGGGACCCCATAATCCGCATCGCGCGCCGCTGGCTCAGGCACGGTGAAAAGGCCGTCAATTTCTCCTGGCGCCGTCTCACCGGGATTCACCTCGGGTACGACCTGAGCACCTGGCTCAGGGTGCACGGCCAGGGGAACCGGGTGCTCGCCGTGACCCGGGGTGACGAGGGCCAGCCGGCGGTGATTCGCGCCCGTCATCTCGATCGCTCCGCACTGGTACGCCCCAATCCGCGGGAGCCGTGGCGCCTCCAGGTGGAGCACGACGGCGGGATCGCATCGCTCTCGGGCGACAACGGTCTCCACGTCGCCGGCAAGCTGCTCGCGGTGCTCAACGGCTCCGATGCCAGTGAAGCCGAAGTGCGATACGCGGTGACCAAGGTAGAAGACGCCGCGAATCCGGAAGGCTACTTCGCGCGCGTTGCCGCGATCGCGATGCGCTGCTCGTGGGGACGCTTTCCCGACGCACCGGCTGGAGCCGCCGTCGAGGAGATTGCAGCCTCCGATGCCGAGCGGCTGGCGCTCAACATCACCAAGCGCTCGTTCTGGGGCCGCGGGGGAATCGGCAGCGAGCCGCAGACGCTCCTGCCGAGGCTGCCGCTGGTAGATCGTCTCGCGCTCGAGATGGCGGCCAACGAGGACGCCGAGCGCCGCGGCCTCGAGGGGGAGCTCGCCGCTCTCGAGTCGGCGTGGCGGGGCGCCGAAGAAATCGCCGCGATCGCCGATCAGCTCTTCTTCGACGCGCCCGTGCCGGTTCGTTCGCGGCGCTGGTCACTCGCGCCGGAAGGCAGCTAGCCGGTGCGGCTGGGCCTCATCTCCGATACCCACGGCCTGCTGCGACCCGAAGTCTTCGAAGTCTTCCGGGATGTCGATCAGATCCTCCACGCCGGCGACATCGGTCCCCCCGAGATCCTCACCGAGCTCGAAGCGATCGCGCCGGTGCTGGCCGTCTTCGGCAATACCGACGGCTTCGACATGCGCGCCCGCGTGCCCGAAGTGATCGAGGTCCGGATCGAGGGATTCGATTTTCTCGTGGTGCACGGCCATCAGCTCGGCATGCCGACGCCCGAGCGCCTGCACGAGCGCTGGCCGAGCGCCGAGATCATCATCTACGGCCACACCCACAAGCCGCTGCTCACCATCGTCGATCAGGTGGTGACCGTCATGAATCCCGGTGGTGCGGGGCCCCGGCGATTCGATCTGCCGGCATCGGTAGGAATCATGGAGCTGGAGCCGGGAATACCACCGCGCGC
>CAZHSO010000192.1:0-2608 GCA_964535105.1 uncultured Gemmatimonas sp. | reverse complement strand
AGACCTTGCCCGTCTTGAGGTCCATCATCGCGGCCTGGCCGGTGTTGCTGAGCCCGGCCGAGATCAGCACGAGCGCGAACTTCCCATCCGGAAGAATCTGCTGCATTTGGGTCCCGGCCTGCGTCGAGTCGGCGGCAAACGGCTGCTCGTCCTTGTCTGCCCCGGCCCGGATCCGATGCAGTCCAGTGACCAGGGTCGGGCTCCACCAAATGGTGCCGTCCGCCTCGAAATCCAGATGGGGGGTGGCTTCCATCGCCCGGACCGGAGTCCAGGATCCGCCCGCGATCGGGATCCGCTGCATGTACGGCGCGCCACGCGGAGAATACAGAAAGCGACCGTCGGGGGAGAAGCGGATTTGCCGCACGTTATCGCTAGTCGGCAACGGAGTCGATGCTGCCCCGTCGAGCCGGCGGATCGCGACGTAATCCGAGGCGGGGCCATTGGCGGCATAGGCCACGACCTGGCCATCTTGCGAGATGTCGATGATGCGGGCCAGACCGGAGCTGACGATGGTTTCGGTGGTGGGGAAGAGCGCCAGCCGGGATGGGAGCGCCGAACTGCTCTCGTCTCCCGACCGTCGCGCGCTCCAACGGCCGGCGAGGAGGCCCAAGGCGGTCAGGATGAGGGCGGCGGCGGCAAGGGCGGCCGGGCGGTAGGGCGGAACGGCGGTTGGGTGGGCGCGAGTCCACGTTGGGCCTTTGCGCCCTTCCGCCTTTGCGCCGTCTGCCAGCGCCTCCGCAAACTCCTTCGCACTCGCCCAGCGATCCGCCGGCAGCTTCTCCAGCCCCCGCATCACCGCGGCTTCCACATGCGCCGGCACCGCGCGGCGAAGCACCGAGGGCGCCCGCGGCTCCTCGGTCATCAGCTTGGCGATGATCGCCTGCGTCGTGCTCCCGGTGAACGGCGGCTCTCCCGCCAGCATCTCGTAGGTCACCGCCGCGAGGGCGTACACGTCGCTGCGAGGATCGAGCTCGCGCTCGGCGGTGGCCTGCTCCGGGCTCATGTACTGCGGGGTGCCGAGGGAGAGTCCGGTCTGGGTGAGCCGGACCCCTCCCGCCGCCTTGACCGCGAGCGCGATCCCGAAGTCCGCCACCAGCGCCTGACCGTCCTGCAGCAGAATGTTCTCCGGCTTGATGTCGCGGTGAATCACGCCTCGGCGGTGGGCGTGCTCCAGCGCCGAGGCGGCGCCGCGCGCGATGGCGACGGCCTCGTCGATGGGGAGCTGCTTCTCCCGGCTCAGTCGCCCGCGCAGCGTCTCGCCCTCCACGTATGGCATGACGTAGTAGAGCAGCCCGTCGGCGGCGCCGGAATCGAAGAGTGGCAGAATGTGGGGATGCTGCAGCGCCGCGGTCGTTTTGATCTCGGAAAGAAACCGCTCCGCGCCGAGCACCGCGGAGAGCTCGGGATGCAGCACCTTGATCGCGACCTGGCGCTCATGGCGGAGATCCTGCGCCAGGTACACCGTCGCCATGCCGCCTTGGCCGAGCTCGCGCTCCAGGCGGTAGCGATCAGCAAGTGCCGTACTGAGCCGGTCGAGGACGGAAGTCATCGGTTTCCGTTCACCGTTCACGGTTCACCGTTGTTGCGGGACATCAGGGCCCGTGTGGGGTGGGAGCGGAGAACGATGCGGCCGGAGGGAGCGTTGCGCCAGTCGCGGCGGGGTGCGAGGTGCCGGACATCAGCGTGGCACCGGACCGGTCGGCAGCAGGGTCAAGGCGCTTCCGCCGGCCCGGCGATAGGCGGCGAACCCGCGCCGGTCCAGGGTGACAACGCGGTCGATGTCGAGCGCATCCGCCAGGACGAGGAGAGTCGCATCGGCGTAGTCCATCGGGAGATTGTGGTAGCGAGCCATCAGCCGGGCGGCTTGTCGATGTCCCGGTGGCTCGAGGCCGAGTATCGGAATGCCCCCGGCCAGCAGCGCGTCGAGGGGGAGGTGCGCCGGACCACCGCCCCGCCCGACCAGGTGCGAGGCCTCGGTGACGACCGCTTCGGTCGTGATACAGCGGGTGAGATGCGCGGCGAACAGTTCGGTACAGAGCCGGTGCCAGGGGTCGGCGGCGTCGAGCAGCGCGACCAGCGGCCCGGTGTCGAGCAGCAGGTCGCGACTCGGGCCCGCCACCCCCTATTCCCTCCAGTTGTGGGAGCGGATACGGCGCGCGAGGGCGTCCTGCTCGGCTGCCGCCGGGTCGAGCCGGACAGCCCCCACGAGGGGTGCCAGCTCCCGCCATGCGGCGCCCGGCTCGGGTGGCGCTGCAGCGGAGAGGTAGAACTGGAGCGCCTCGCGGACGACCAGCGACCGGGCCACACCGCGCCCCCGCGCATGGCGGCGGAGGGCGCGGGCCAGCGTGGCGGGAAGGCGGAGGGTGAGCTGTTCTTCCATGCAATGCAATGTAGTGCTACTGCATTACACCAGCAAGGCGGAGTCATCGGAGCGCCGGTTGACCGTTCAGCGTTCACCTGCCAGTCTACTGCCGGTCCATCCAGATATCCTCGAGCACCCGCACCAATTGAGTGTAGTCCTTGCCGCCGACCGTGAGGGTGACCCGGTAGAGACCGGGTGCGGCGAGCCGGCCGATTTGCTGTGGTCCGCCCTGTCCACCGCCGCCCC
>CAZHSO010000191.1:0-2701 GCA_964535105.1 uncultured Gemmatimonas sp. | reverse complement strand
CCCTCCATCGCCGCCTGCAGCGCGCAGATCGGATCGATCTCGGTAATCACGACCCGGGCGCCCTGTCCGCGGAGCGACTGCGCGCATCCCTTGCCGACATCGCCGTAGCCGCAGATCACCGCGACCTTGCCGGCGAGCATCACGTCGGACGCCCGAAGAATTCCGTCGGTGAGGCTATGCCTGCAGCCGTAGAGATTGTCGAACTTCGACTTGGTCACCGAATCGTTGACGTTGATCGCCGGGAAGAGCAGCGTCCCCGCCTGCATCATCTCGTAGAGCCGGTGCACGCCAGTCGTGGTTTCCTCCGAGACGCCGCGCAGCTTCGCGGCCACCCTGGTCCAACGCGCTGGATTCTTCTGCTGCTCCTGCTGCAGGAGGCCGAGGATCACGCCCCACTCTTCGGGGTCGTTGACGGGGTCGAAGGCCGGGACCTTGCCCGCTTTCTCGAACTCGACGCCCTTGTGCACCAGCAGCGTCGCGTCGCCGCCGTCATCCAGCAGGAGATTGGGCCCCGAGCCGTCGGGCCACATGAACGCCTGCCCGGTGCACCACCAGTACTCCTCGAGGGTTTCGCCTTTCCAGGCGTACACGGCGATTCCCTTCGGATCCGCCACCGTGCCACGTCTTCCGACGACCACACCCGCGGCGGCATGATCCTGGGTCGAGAAGATGTTGCACGACACCCAGCGGACATCGGCGCCCAGCTCGGCGAGGGTCTCGATGAGCACGGCGGTCTGCACCGTCATGTGGAGCGAGCCCATGATTCTGGCACCCGCGAGCGGCCGCTTGCTCTTGTACTCGGCGCGAAGCGCCATGAGACCGGGCATCTCGAATTCCGCCAGGCGGATCTCGTTGCGGCCGAACTCGGCCAGCGAGAGATCCTTCACCTTGAACGGCTCCCGGCCCGCCGCGCGGGTGAGATCGAAGGAGTGGACTGCTGGGGCTATCGTGGTCATGCCGGAGACTCCATGTCGGTGAGCGGTGAGCGGTGAACGGCAACTGCCGCCGTCGCCGCGAAAAGTGCCGGTCCCCGGGCCGACGAATCGGAGGGGAGACTCACGAATCTGGTCTTGCCGAACGCGGCTTCGTCGAGCCAGCCGCGGAGCTGAGACTCCTCAAAGCCCAGCCACTGGTGCCCCATCTGCTCCCGGTACTCGACATGCTCGTGCGGCTGCATGTCCACGATAAGCAGCTTGCCACCGGGCTTGAGCGTACGCCGCACACCGGCCAGGATCGTGAGCGGGTCGCTGGCGTGGTGCAGCACGAGGATGAGGAGCGCGGCGTCCAGCTCTCCGGGAGCGACCGGGGGCTCCTCGAGCGTGCCGGACCGCAAATCCACGTTTGGCAGCTCGCGGGTGCGATGGCGCGCGCTCTTGAGCATCGCCGCCGACTCGTCCACCGCGATGACCCGGGCGACGAACGGAGCCAGCGCCGCCGTCACCGTCCCGGTGCCGCAACCGAAGTCTCCCACCGTCCATCGCTGATCGAGCAGGCCGAGGAGCGCGAGGAGCTCGGTCCGATCGCCGAAGAGCTCTTTCCGCAGCCGGTCCCACTGGCCCGCCGCAGAGGCGAAGAAGCGCTGCGACGTCAGGTGTCGCTCCGACAGTATTTTCTGCAAGCGCTCGCCATCCCGCCGCGCCGCGGCGGAGCCGGCCACTTCGTCGCGAACCGCGTGCCAGAGGCGCCGCATCGCAGGATCGAGCTCCCGGGCGGGCATTCGGTACCAGTTGCTGGTACCTTCGCTGCGAGTGAACACCAGCCCGTGATCGGCCAGCACCTTGAGGTGGCGGCTGACGGTGGACTGCGGAAGCTGGAGGGCGGCCTGGATCTCCCGGACCGTCAGCTCCTGGCGCTCCAGCAGCAGCAGGAGCCGGCCCCGGATCGGGTCGGCCAGCGCGCTGAGGCGGTCGAAGACGGCAGGGGTGGTCATTTATTCAATCCGTGCATCCGGATTGAAAGGTAGATCATGCGAGGGCGGCGGTCAATGGGGCAGGGTTCAGGGATCAGGGCTGGCCCCTTCCTGTGCAGCCAACCCGCGCTGGGATCGTCTCTTATCCGACTCCCCACCAGGGGCCCGTCGCCCCGGAAAGACTTGATACAAGCCCTATGCGTATCGCCGGATTGATTGCCGTCGCGGGCACCCTGCTCACGGCTCCGCTGGCCGCTCAAACCACTGTCTCGGTGCCCGACACCACGAAGCCAAAGGCTCGGCCGCCCAAGGTGGACATTTCGAAGCTCAAGTTCATGTCGGGGTGCTGGGGAGGGGAGACGGGCAAGGACCAGAGGGCGGAGGAGATCTGGAGCACCCCGTCGGAAAACCTGTTTCTCTCCGTCACACGCTACTTCACCAAGGATCGCGCGGTCGGCTACGACTTCAACCGGATCGAAGTCACCGATAGCGGCGTCGTGCTGGGGATCACGTCCAAGGGCAAGCCGGAAGAGACCTACTTGATGAAGACACTGGTGGACGAGTACGTGATGTTCGAGAATTTTGCCAAGAAGGATTTTCCCCAGCGGTTCATATACCGGCTTGCCTCCGACGGATCGCTGATCCCGCGCAACGAGGGCGACGGTCCGAGCTTCGAGGTGCGATTTCGCCGGATCAAGTGTCCCGGAGCCGACATCAAGCTCAGGCCGTAGCTAGGGGCTAGGGAGCTAGGGAGCTAGGGAGCTAGGGAGCTAGGGAGCTAGGGAGCTAGGG
>CAZHSO010000190.1:0-2843 GCA_964535105.1 uncultured Gemmatimonas sp. | reverse complement strand
GTGACCCTGGAACCGATGCGTCTCGCCCTGGACCCCCACTGGATCGACTGGCTCACCCGGCTTCCCGAATCGGGGATGGGCTACCAGCGCGTCCGTATCCGGCTGCGCGACGGCACGCTCATTCCCAAGGCAATTGTGTTGAATTCGGAGATCCTGCAGGTGGACGATCCCGCCCCACCCTTTTGCGCCGCGGACATAGCGCGGATTGAGCTGGAATCGTAGAAGTAACCAGTCGAAGGCGAAGATCGGCCCCTTCGCTGGGCTCAGCGTGACAACCAAGCGCTCAGGGTGACAACCGCGTGAGTCACCCGGGCGACGAGTGGGGCTCGCCATAGGGGACGTCGGGCCGCGAGGGGCCGGCGTGACGAATTGAGTTGCGTTGGCCCGCAGGCCCCGTGGGCGAGTCCCACTCGAGCCCGGGGGTGAGAAATCGCGAAAGGGCCGAGCCGCACCCGGAGACCGGCCCCTTCGCTGCGCTCTGGGTGACGACTCACGCCGCTTTCGTCAGAATCCTCGGCCCATCCTTCGTGATCGCCACGGTATGCTCGAAGTGCGCCGCGAGCGAGCCGTCCACCGTCACCACCGTCCACTTGTCATCGAGGATGCGAGTGGTGTAGTCGCCGGCGGTGATCATCGGCTCGATGGCAAGCGTCATCCCCGCCTGCAGTCTGGGACCCCGGTGCGGCTGGCCGTGATTGGGCACCTGGGGATCCTCATGCATCCGCTGCCCCACCCCGTGACCGACCAGCTCCCGCACCACGCCGAATCCCGCCGCCTCGGCCACTGCCTGCACCGCGTGGCCGATGTCCCCGACATGATTGCCGAGCCGAGCCTCTTCGATCCCGGCGGCCAGCGCCGCCTGGGTGACGTCGAGCAGCCGCTGAGCCTCGGGCGCAATCTCACCCACCGGCACGGTGATCGCGGCATCGGCGTGGAAGCCCTGCAGGTGCACCCCGACGTCCACGCTCACGATGCTGCCTTCGCGGAGAATGCGCCGGGTGGAAGGGATACCATGCACAACCTCTTCGTTGATGGACACACACAGAGACTTGGGAAAACCGTAGAGTCCCTTGAACGACGGCGTGGCCCCCGGGTGGCTCCGGATGAACTTCTCCGCCGCGAGGTCGAGCGCTTCGGTCGATACGCCCGGCCGAACAGCATCGCGCACCAGCGCCAGCGTGGCCGCGACGATGCGGCCGGCGCGAGCCATGGTCTCGATTTCTTTCGGAGATTTCAGTGTGATCATGTTTCTTTTTGAGGGAGTAGCGAAGAGCGAGGAGCAAGGAGAACCAACCGCTTCGCTCTTCGCTCTTTACTACTCCCTAGACTCCAATAGCCGCTCTCACACGTTCGGCAATCTCTTCCACGCTCCCGGTCGCCGGGATCGTGGTCACCCCGCCGCGCGCCTCGTACCAGGCCAGCACCGGCGCCGTCTGGGTGCGGTAGGCCAGCAGCCGCCGCTCGACAGCGACAGGTTCATCGTCGCTGCGGCGCTCGACGGTCCGGCGCTTCGCGATCCGGGAGAGAATCTCCTCGTCGGCAACGTCGAAGAACAGGACCGCGTCGATCGTCCGGCCATGCTCCGCGAGCAGCCGGGCGACGCCTTCCGCCTGGGGAATCGTCCGCACGACGCCATCGAGGATCGCGCCCTTGCTCGCGACCGGCTTCGCCACTTCGTCGCGGACGATCCCCATGATGAGAGCGTCGCCCACGAGGGCGCCGCTATCGTAGATCGCCTTGGCCTGCTTGCCGAGGGGCGTGCCGGCCGCAATCGCATCCCGGATCAGGTCGCCGGTCGCGAACTTCGGCAGCCCGAGTCGCTTGGCGAGAATGGCACCCTGGGTGCCTTTACCGGCGCCGGGGGGGCCGAGGAGCAGAATGTTCATCACGATACCCCCAGAAGCGTCAACGGTGAACGGTCAACGGTGAACGGGAACTGCCTTGCGGAGCGGATCCCCGTCAGAAAGGCAATTCCCGTTGACCGTTCACCGTTGACTGTTGACGCAGTTACATGTATCTCTGCTGTCTGCCGCGGAATTTGACTCTCCCCGTCTTCATGAAGCTGTCGTACTTCCGGAGCGTCCGGTGCTGCTCGACCTGGGCGATCGTGTCGAGGAGCACTCCGACCACGATCAGGACCGAGGTGCCGCCGAAGACCGCCTGGGTGCCGACCTTCTGGGCGATGACGATGGGCAGGATCGCGATCGCCGCCAGGAAGAGCGCGCCCGGGAGCGTCACCCGCGACAGCACGCTGTCGATGTAATCCGCCGTGGCGCCGCCCGGCCTGACTCCCGGTATGAACCCACCCTGCTTCTTCAGGTTCTCCGAGAGGTCGACCGAATTGAAGATGATCGAGGTGTAGAAATAGCTGAAGAGCAGGATCATCACCGCGAAGGCGATATTGTACGGCCACCCGCCCGGCGTGAAGTAGGAGGCCATGTCGGTCAGCACCTGATTCTTGGTGAAGTTCGCGATCGTCCCCGGAACGATGATGATCGTCTGGGCAAAGACGATCGGCATCACGCCGGCGGTGATCAGCCGGATCGGGATGAAGGTCTTCTGGCCTTCGCGGATGCGGCCACGGCCCATGACCTTGCGCGGGATCTGAATGGGAATCCGGCGCGATGCGATGGTCATCCCCACCACCGCGGCGATCGCCGCCACCGCCATCACGACCAGAAGGAGCGCGCCGCCCCCGGAGATGACATTGTTCCGGATCGAGGTGATGAGCCCGATCGAGGCCGGCCAGAGCCGCTCGATGATCGACACCGCGATCAGCATGCTCATCCCGTTCCCGATGCCGCGCTCGGTGATCTGCTCACCGAGCCACATCACGAAGATGG
>CAZHSO010000189.1:0-2895 GCA_964535105.1 uncultured Gemmatimonas sp. | reverse complement strand
TGACGCGTTGGCGTCCAGGCCGATATATCGGTCCATTGGCGTTCTCCTGTCTGGAGGTGGAAGCTCTGGCCCATGCAACACAGAGTGTGTACACTCCCAGCGGAGAACGCCAATCCTTGGTCGAGCCGATCAGTCCTCGGACCGGGCACGCGTCGATCGCGGACGCCATGCCCCCATAATGCCTATTCTATTCTACCCGACCGGAATCGCGATGGACCCAGTGAGCTACATTTCCTCCTCCATGCAGAACAACAGGACGGGCTGCCCGCACTGCGGGGGAGTGCCATCCCTGGAGCAAGGAGAACGTGTTCTTCGAGTCGGAGTCCCACAACTAAAGGCCGGCAGTCCGGCGTCGAGATGTGTCCTTGTCCCACCCCTCGGATAGGATGTTTCGGCACTTTATGGCTCCCCATGCCAGCAATTCATCATCCGGAGGTCATCATGGATTCTTCCAACCCGTCGGGCGGCATCGCCTGGGATCGCGTGCGCGAAAAGCTACCGAACACGACTCACGAGCTACTCGACCAGATCCGGCAGGCGTACGAGCAGGATGCGGATGATCCCGCCCGCTCGATCGAACGCGTCCTACTCTCGCAAATCGCGAAGCTCCGTGAGCGGTTCGAGGCGGCCACGAAGGGAGACGCATCATGATCGCGTCCCCTCCCCGCTGGACCCTTCTTTCGATCAAGGTCCGTGATCTGCTCGGCTTCCAGGGCGAGCACACCTTCGAATTCGGTCCCGGCCTGCAGGTCTTGGAAGCGTCCAATCACACCGGGAAATCCTCGCTCGCGATGGGACTCCTGTGGGGCCTCACGGGGCAGATCCCGGCGTTGGCCCGGCTGAACCGCCAGTCGTATCGTCTTTCGAATAAGCACGCCGGCGAGAACGCCCAGACGGGCGTCGTCATCACGCTTGAGGATGCGAATGGGCGCCGCATAGAAATTCGGCGACCCTACGCCGGCCGCACGCGAGGCACCGAGGATCTGATCGAGCTGACCGTGGGCGACGAAGAACTCGCCGGAGCGGAGGCCAACGCTCGCATCCGCTTCGAGCTTGGCGTGGGCCAGTTAAGCCTCGAGGGCTGCGGAATCGTCCTCCAGGATCATCGTCTCAAGCTGATCACGGGCAAGGACTCGGAAATCAGCGAAGTGATCAACGACATGCTCGGCCTGGAGACGCTGAGCGAGGTCGTTCCCATGCTGGAGAGCCAGTCGAGCGAGGCCGACCATCTGCGCAAGGAGATCGAAGCCTACCTGAAGGCTGGCAGTCCCCTCGAGCGATGGCAGGAGGAAGGCAACCGGATCGAGAAGGAGTATCAGTCTCGGGAGAACCGCGCCCTGGCGGGTGGGTTCGATCCGACGGCGCTGGAGAACCCGGACCGCCTTGCGCACGCTGAGCTGGTGGAGGTGGCGACGGCGCTGCGGATGGACCCGCCGACCGACAATACCGCCATTTCGGCTGAAGTCGAGCGCCTCCGGAAGCGGCTCGCCGGTCTTCGCAAAGCGACTCCTCTGATCGGCCAACTTTCGACCCTCACCGCCCTTCGACCTCCCCTCGAGTCCGCGGTCAAGGGAGATGCGCCCCATTTCTTGGACAGCGTTGACCACCAGTTGTTGTGATCATCTCTCGGGGTCGAGGCTCGCGAGATAGACGAGCGGGGCCTGGTTGCCGAGGGACGAGTGCCGTCGCCGACCGTTGTAGTAGGCCATTCGCTGGGCCACGGTGCGCGTGAGGTCGGTCAGGGTTCGCGCGTCGAGGAACAGCGACCGGTTTTCCGTCTTGAACCGGCTGTGAAAGGACTCCATCTCCGGGTTGTCGCGGCAGCCCCGCAGCGCGTAGGAGAGCCGCGCGTGATCCTGGAGCAGCAGCTGGCCGGTCCACCCGTAGCTCGTATACACCGGATCCCGGTCGTGATGCACGATCAGGCCGGCCACGGGGACGCGGTGCCGCCGGAGCCAGCGCCGAGCACGACGCCACGCCGTGAGCGCCAGGAGGGTGTCGGCCTGCGCCCCGAGGGCCCAGCCCGGGACCACCTTGGTCCGGTGATCCAGCAGCGTCATGAGCCAGGCCTTGCCATGTGCGTAGCGCAGCTCGGTGAAATCCGTGTACAGCACCGCGAGCGGGGCGATCGTCGCGAGCCCCACCACCAGGTTCGCCCGATCGCCGACCTGCGCGATCACCTGGCGCACGGCACTCGGCCGCGGCGCATGGGTCCGGCGCAGCAGCGGCAACTCCCAGAGCCGGTGCAGCCGCCGCACCACCTTCTGGTTCACCACGACGTCCTCAGCTTCGCGCAACTCCGTGGTCGTGCGCCGATAGCCGTAGTCGGGGTGCGTTCGCGCGATGCGCTCCAGGGGCGCCCGCAGCGCGGCGTAGCGCGCCGCATACGGCACCGGCGCGGTCTGCCGATAGTACCAGGTGGAGCGGGCCAGTTGCAGGGCCGCGAGCGCGGGGCCGACCCCGAACACCGCACGCACGCTCTGGACCAAGGCGACTTTGGCGGCCACGCTCAGTCGGTCCGGCCCAAGAAGTTTTTTAAAAGCGCGAGCTCCACTTCCTTCTTGCCCAGGAGCTGCTCCAGCGCGGCGACCCGCCGATCCGTCTCCCCCACGACCTCGCCCTGCTCGAACACCGACGGTCCCCGCTCCACAAACCAGCGCTTCCAGATCCCCACCGAATTCGGGTGGACCCGGTACGCCTTCGCGATCTGGCCCGGATTCTTCTCCCCCTTCAAGGCCTCGAGCACCACCTGGAACTTGAGTTTCGCCGAATACCGCCGTGTCGCTTTCGCCATAACCGCCTCCGTGCTGGGCCGCGCTCCTTGAGGATGCGCGCGCCGTGGGCGGCGGTCAACGCCACAATCACCCTATGTCCAAAAAACGGGGCTCAGGACCC
>CAZHSO010000188.1:0-2897 GCA_964535105.1 uncultured Gemmatimonas sp. | reverse complement strand
GGCGGAGTTGCCCATCTGGCACGGGCGGCCACGCTTCGTATGTTCGTTGGCGTGGTTGGGTGGCCGCTCTGTGTCAGAGCGCCTCCGCAGCTGATTTGCGGTCGTTAGCAACTGTCTCGAAAGTCAAGCGATACGCGGGGCCCAGCGGCGCTGGGCGCGCACCATCGCGTTGAGGATCGTGAGCCGTTTCCGCATGCAGGCGGTGATCGCCACCTTGAACACCTTACCTGCCGCGCACAGCCGGGTGTAAAAGCTGCGCAGGATCGGATTGTGTTTGACGCCGGCGAGCGCCGCCATATAGAGGACGGCACGCACCGGGGCCCGCCCGCCCCAGCCGAAACGCTTCTCCCGCCTCTTGCCGCTGTCCCGGTTGAGTGGAGCCACCCCCACGAGCGCCGCGACTTCATGGCGGGACAGGCGGCCGAGTTCGGGGAGCTTGCCGAGGAGGGTCATCGCGGTGACGCGGCCGACGCCCGGCACGCTGCGCAGGAGATGCTCCTGGGCGCGATAGAGGGGGCTCGCGGCAATCGCTTGGGCGAGGTCGCCATCCACGTCGGCCACGCGTTTCTCCAGCCACCGGATGTGGGTGGTGATGTCGCGTTGGACCGGGCCCCGCGCGAAGCCGAGCCGATTCTGCTCCGCCTGCAGCATGTCCAGGAGTTGGCGCCGCCGGGTTCAGAGGGCCTCGAGGAGCTGCAGCGCCTCGTCGGGCAGCGGCCGTACGGCGGGCCGCACGCGTTCGCCGAACAGGGCCAGGACGCCGGCATCGATGGCGTCGGTCTTCGCCAGGCGCCCGATCGATTTCGCGAAGTCGCGGACCTGGCGCGGATTGACGACCACGACGGGAAGCCCGAGCTTGGCGGGGGCCGCGACGGCCGCGGACTCGAACCCGCCGGTCGCTTCCAGGACAACCAAGGTGGGCTGGAGCGCGGCCAGCCGGGGCAGCAGCTCGGCCAGGCCTGCGTCGTCATTGTTGACGAGCCAGGTCTTCGCATCCGGCAGACTGGCAATGTCGAGCGTAGCTTTCGAGACATCGATCCCGACGAAGCACTCCATGCGGTCCTCCACGGCAAACGATCGGCGTGGCCCGGCCTTGCAGATGCGGGGGGGATCCCCGGGCAACTGTTCGGGCTCTCGGCGATCAAGACAGGGTGGCGCCCCGGCTAACGAACGGGCTCGAGGCCCCAAGGCGGATCGGGCTACCACCGGAATCAGAAGCTAGCGCGAAACAGCAGAACTAGAGATACAAGGCGGCCCAATTGAAACTCTATCCCGAAGCATTCGTACGCAGAGGCATCGCCACCAAGTCAGCATAGCAAGAGCCGTCACACATGAGGCACGCCGAGCATGTTCGGACTTCCCATGGAAATCGTCGGGCCAGTCGTCGGCTTCGCGGCGATCATCTTTTCTATAGCTGCCGGAGTAGTGACGGTACGCCTCGTGACTTCGAAAATCAAGCAACATGAACTAATATCTCGTGGGTCGGGCCCGACGGAGCGCGACCACGCACTGGAGGATGTTCAGAGCCGCCTTGGCGAACTCGATCAACTAACGCAGCGCGTGAGCGAACTCGAAGAGCGGGTCGACTTTGCGGAACGACTCTTGGCGCAGCCGCGCGAGGGCCCACGGCTGAAGCCGCCGGAGGACTAGCGCGCAACGCTGAGGATTGGCTTGGAGCGGGCGGCCTGATAATTGGCTCCGAACAGACGTTACCGAAGACCCCCTGGAACCTGCTGTCTGAGGGTTCGAGCTGGTCGCCTCCTCCGTGGCCGGCATTTGGTGCGGACCGGAGCGTTTGGCGCACTCTCCTTCGCCTTGTTCACCCGTCTTCCCAGCGGGTAGACATATATTCCTGGCTGCTTCCTGGTGGTGCTGCCGTATAACCCGCATTTGCAGCTGCCGGGGGCGTAGGCGCGGCGGCAGCCGCGCGCTATGTTCTGCTGGGGGAGGCAGGGCTGCGGCCGCGCGCCCTCGCAGCTGATTTGCAGGCCGTTCGGCAGCCTATGCTGAGTTCAAATGACCGACACACCGCTTGCGCTTCGAATCCGCGACGTGGTCCTTGATGACGCCGAAGCCCTCGTCGGCCTGCTCAACCCGATCATCGAAGCTGGAACCACGGCGCTCGATACGATGCTGACGGTTGCTGACGAGCGCGAGTACATAACCGCGTTGCCCGAACGGGCGATCTTTCTCGTTGCGGTTCGAGCAGTTGGCGGGAGTCTCGTAGGGTGCCAGAGCGTGGAACCCTTCACGACCGGGACGCACGCGTTCGATCACGTGGGCGTGATGGGGACCTACGTCGATGTGGCGTACCAGCGGCAGGGAATTGGACGCCGATTGTTCGATGCGACGTTCGAGCGGGCCCGACGCACGGGCTACGAGAAGATCTTCACGTATGTGCGGGCGGACAACGAGTCGGGGTTGGCAGCGTACCTTGGGCAGGGATTCCGGGTGGTCGGGACGGCTGAACGACACGCGAAGATCGGCGGGCGATACATCGACGAAGTGCTTATCGAGCGGTTCCTGTGAGACTGACACGGCTGGCAGGCGTAGCCGACGTGCACAGCAACGGCTGCCGAACTAGCGGTTGCACCGGAGCCGGCGCAGCCGTGGCTTTCTCGGTGACCAGGGCCGTCGCGCCGGCCGGGTGAACCTGGTCGTTCGGCGGCTTGCCACGGCGTGAGGCATAGTGACCGTATGATGAATCAACTCGGGCATGTCCGCGAACTTGTGCGCTATCCCGTCAAGTCGATGGCAGGTACCGCGACGGAGTCGGCATTTCTCGGGTGGCACGGTCTCGATGGTGATCGGCGCTTCGGTTTCCGGCGCTTGGGAGACGACAGCGGCTTCCCGTGGCTTACGGCAAGCCGCCTCGCTGAACTCCTCCTGTACCACCC
>CAZHSO010000187.1:0-3043 GCA_964535105.1 uncultured Gemmatimonas sp. | reverse complement strand
TGCGGATTCGTGACCGTTTGGAAGTGGTGTGGCCGCACTCCCGGGCGGGGCAGCGCCAACCCGGAGAAATCGAGCCGCTCCATCGCCGCGCGCAGCGCCGCATTGTCGGGCAGCTTCTTCCGCATGGTCCAGAGGTGATAGACATCCTCCACCTCGAGCAGCACCCCGTGCACCAGTCCGAAGCTGCCCAGATTGACGAGCGCCGCGTTGAATAGCGCGTCGTCCCGACGAAGCTGTGCTCCGAGCCGCGCGATCACCCCATCGGCAAGCACCGGCTGAGATCCCGGTTCGATCCAGACGTGGCTGTCTGCGGCCGTGATGATGTGGAGCCCCCGCACCCCATCCTGGATCGCGCCCACGTCGATCGCGGAGCCGTGCGTTCCGGTTGCGATCGCGCCAGCGATCGTCTGGCCATTGCTGGCGCCCGACGTCTTGATCGATTTCCCGATCGTTCCCAGGAACTCGTTGAGCTGCCCGATGGTCATCCCGCATTGCACCAGAACCAGATTCTCCGGCGCGATGGCGCACCCTGGGACCAGCTCGGCGGCCCGGAACTGAAAGTTGTAATTGAGGCTGCGGGTATTGAGCAGGATGCCGTCAGTCGCCGCCACCGGGGACAGCGACCAGCCTCCACCGTATGCCCGGAGCGACACGCCGCGCTGCTGCGCCGTCGCGATCCAGCCCTGCAGATGCGCCGTCATCGCATTGTAGTGGCCGAGCGTCGAGCGATCCGGATCGGCATTCCCAGGGGCCACCAGCTCGGCGACCTTCTGCTCGACGCTCTCGTGCCAGTTCCGCCATTTGACAGAGCCGGAGCTCAGGCTCTCTGGCTGGACCGGCGGCGTCACAACCCCGATCCTCCGGGCGGGGAGAGCGTGCCAGGGGTTGGAGTCGGCGGCGCGCATTTCCACTCCGCTCGCAACGGAGAGGCGATCCCCAGGGTCAGGATGGTGATGAGCGCAAAGCCAAAGCTGCTCCTGACCTTCACCTCCGAGAGCCCCTGCTTGCGGCAGTTGTCCACGCGGGGCACCTCCTGTTTGAACCCCCAGAACAACGACCACAACACCTCCCCCTTGTACTC
Organism: uncultured Gemmatimonas sp.; assembly: GCA_964535105.1. Taxonomy (GTDB): domain Bacteria; phylum Gemmatimonadota; class Gemmatimonadetes; order Gemmatimonadales; family GWC2-71-9; genus JABFSM01. The sequence goes on along the minus strand of CAZHSO010000187.1, from coordinate 1,962 downwards.
CGTCACCCCGGGTGACACCGGGCTCGGCGCCTCGACGCGGTAGGTGTAACACCCGGCGGCCGGGGCACTGGCTCCGAACGCAACTGCCAGTAGAAGAATTCTCTTGGTCATGCTCGACTCCCTCGCGGTCCGTTCAGTTCCGATAGCCGAACAAAGTCCTTATTGGGGTAGCCGCGGATGCGCTCGCAAACCTCGTAGCCCTCGCGGTCGCCTGCGTCATTGGTGTTCCCTTCAATGGTTTTGAACGTGGCCGCCAGGAACTCGGCCACGATTCCGGTATGGTCCCAGTCCCCCGGACGGGCCCGGTTGAGGAAGATTGTCCCGGGTTTGAGCTGGGCTCCCCCCGCGTCGGCTTCCGCTACGAGGCGATTACGCTGCTTGGCGCTGCCCGCGAGGAGATCGCACGAGGCCGTCCAGGGGATTGGCATGGGTTGACCCAGCGCCACGCTTGCTTGCCGGAGCACGAAAGACACGAAGCCGGCGCACCAGGGTGCATCCGCCCCTTCGCCGCCTTTCATGTACAGACGGACCCAGGGCCCGCGATTCTGGCCGCCGATCTCCCGCGGCGATTGCGCGAGGTGCTGCCGCGCGTACGCGATCACGACAGCGCCGAGGTCGCCCTGGCCGGGTGCGATGGGCGCTAGAGCGGCCCGCACGGGCGCGACTAGCGCGTCAAAAGTCGGCCGATCTACCGTTCCCGATGCCTGGAGCCCTCGACGGGCCTGAAATTCCTTGACAGCCTCCGCCGTCGCCTTCCCAAAATCCGAATCGATCGCGACGCCGCTGCCTTGCAAGCAAAGCCACTCCTGCACCAGGCGGGCCCGCCGGCCGGAGGCACCACGCCCGATCGGGGTGTCGAAGTCGTATTCGGCCATCTGCTCGGCTTCCAACTATCCGCGCTGCGCCGCGTACCAGCGCAGCAGGAGACCGACCCGGACACGAGAGCCATTGGGGACCTTGGGCATTGGAGTATCGGTCGTGAGAGAGGCGACCGCCCCTACGCCAGTGGTCGCGTGAACCTCCACCGACACGCCAGGATACAACCGCTTGTCGACGCCGTCGTAGTAGAGCTCCGCCCGGAAGTCGGCCGGCCGCGATTTTCGTTGCAGACCGGCGCCCAACCGGGGCTTCCAGCTGCTCCCGGAGTTGCGCACTTGGGCGGTCACCAGGATATCGAGCCTGTGTCCGAACGCGTGCTGCGCGGTCAGCCAAACCGTATGCCGTAACGACTGGAGGCTGTCACCCTCGAACACGGCGCCCGCCACTCTGGCCGCGATACCCCATCCCGCCGAGACCTGCACGTCACCCCGGGCGCGCATGGCGCGGCGGGCGGAGGCGTAGAGCGAGCTGAGATCCACCCCTCGCCCGCTCACTTCCTCTTCGGCGCTGCTCTCCGGTGCGGCCGAGTGCGCGGCTAGCGCCGAGTCGACCTGTTCTGGAAGCCGCGTGTTGAGGATCGGATCATGCGGATCGTGGAAGGTGGTTCTGACTGCCAGGCCGCCGAGCAGCGAAGCCGGATCGGCGGGATCCGAGATCGCGGCGACGGAAAGCGAGGTCTTGGTGACCACCCTTTTAAGGCGCCCACCAACCGTCCTGGCACGGTAGTCGGCCAGCCGGCGCTCACCGCCGCCGCCGAGGAAGTAGGGCACGATGTCGAGCGCAACGCCCGTGCTGCGGTTTCCCGTTCCCGCCCACCGGTGGACCACGCTGGCCGCGATCGGCTTGGGAGCGCTCCCGCGCAGCACGTGTGAGGTTGCGACGTCGAGTGCCACCAGTCCGGGGGACTCGGGCACGTCCACGTCCAGAATGAAGCGGTAAATGTTGATCTTGCCGCCGGATTGGGCGCTCCCTCCGGCAGGGACAACCGTGGAGGCTGCCAGCAGGGCTCCCACCAGAGCGGCTCGTGGTGTCATGCGAAGCCTCCGCGCAACCCGAAGTCATGATGAATGTGGTCGAGGTAGT
>CAZHSO010000186.1:0-3146 GCA_964535105.1 uncultured Gemmatimonas sp. | reverse complement strand
TGGTGGAGCTGGGTGTGACCGCCGGGGTGTGGGCCACGGGACTCTTCGTCCTGACGGTGCTGGTAAAGGTGGCGATTCCCATCGAGCTGGGCGAGGTGCGCAGCCCCTACTTGAAGGAGCCGCGCCCTCCTCGGGCCATCCGCCCGCGCAGCACCCGGCCACGGTACGACGAGGACCGGCCCGTCAGGACTCGCTGATCGGAAACCTGGCACAGCATGCAGAAGTATTCTTTCACGAGGTGATGGACATGACCAGACATACGCCCAACGTTGCGCGGTACTCGCTCGCGGCCCTCACGGCCGGGCTGGTGGCAGCGGCCGGACTGGCCGGCGCGCTGTTCCTCCTTGGGATCGCCCCGCCGCTGGCTGGCGTGGTCGGGGCCGCGGTGGGATTGTTCATCGCCGCCTCGATCAAGTATACCGACCAGTGGGACAAGGCGGTCCTCCTGCGACTCGGCCGCTACCGGGGCCTCCGCGGTCCCGGATACTTCCCCATCATTCCCGTCATTGACCGGATCGGCTATCTGATCGACCAGCGCATCCGGACCACCGCCTTCGGGGCGGAATCCTGCCTGACCCGGGACACCGTGCCCGTGAACGTGGACGCGATCGCCTTCTGGATCGTGCGGGATGCCGAGCGCGCCGCGCTCGAGGTGCAGGACTACGACGAGGCGGTCATCCTCTCGGCCCAGACCGCGCTGCGCGACGCGATCGGCAAACACGACCTGGCGGAACTGATCCAATCCCGTATCGAGCTCGGACACGGCCTCAAGGTGGCGCTCGAGGAAAAAATGGCGACCTGGGGAATCCAGGTCCAGTCCGTCGAAATCCGCGACGTCATCATCCCCGCCGGCCTGGAGGACGCCATGTCCCGCCAGGCCCAGGCGGAACGCGAGCGCCAGGCCCGGATCATTCTGGGAACTGCGGAAACCGAGATCGCCCACAAGTTCGTCGAGGCGGCCGACGCCTATGAGGGCCACCCCACCGCCCTCAACTTGCGGGCGATGAACATGCTCTACGAGAGCATCGTCAAGCGCGGCTCTCTCATGGTGGTGCCGTCCGGCTTGGCCGATTCGCTCAATCATCCATCCTTGATGGGCATGCTGGGGGCTGCGGGGTTCGTGCCACGGGAGGGCCGGAGTAACCCGACCACCGACGCCGCGCCCGCCGCGGCACCCGTTGGGCCGGCCAGTCCGGAGCGTCCGCCGGCTCCGGACTCCAGGGCGGGCGCTCGTTGATCGGCGGGCGCCGGTTCAATCGCCATGGCCCGGGCCGCGTACGCGATGCCAGCGTCTTGAAGAGCAAATTGTCCTCGTTCCAGCTCACCGCCGGACCGCGACGGCGCTCGCATCATGCGCCCGCCGCATAGGTATCGGGCTGGTGCCCGGTCGTGGGGATCTCGACGGAGTTCGGCGTCACGCCCCCGGCTCTGAGCGTGGCCTTCCCTTCGTGGCAGGGGGTGCACTCGGCTCGGCCGGGGCCAACCAGGCCGGTCAGGTTGTTGCCGCGTTCGTTCCGGTTAGCCCCTCCCTGCTATGCTATATTTCGCCGCAGGAGGATTCCATGAAAGCTGGCACCAAATTCATCATCGGCGCTCTCGTCATCGTGGCGGGGGTCGGCGCGCTCATCGCGACCGGCGTTCAGGAAACGGGGGTCTATTTCCTTACGCCCACTGAGCTCCTGACCCGCACCCGGGCCGATTCCACTTTCCATGACGTCGGGCTCAAGGTCGGCGCCAAAGTGGTCCCGGGGTCGGTGCGCCGCGACGCGAGCGCGCGCACCATCGATTTCCGCGTCTCCGACGGCACCAGTGAATTCCCGGTGACCTATACCGGGCTCATCCCCGACACGTTCACCGACGCCAGCAACATCGAAGTGATCGTAGAGGGGAAGTACGGCCGCGACGGGGTGTTCCACGCCACCGAGGTCCTGGCCAAGTGCGGCTCCCGCTACGAGGCGGAGATCAAGAAGACGGGCAAGGCGTGACCCTGTGACTCTGCTGGGACAATTCAGCCTCTGGCTCGCTCTATTCACCGCGCTCTGGGGTGCCGGGGCGGCGTTTTTCGGGCGACCCGAGATGCGTCCTGACATGGCCCGCACCGCCACCCGCTCGACCTACGGGGTGGCGGCGGCGCTTGCGGTGGCGGCGCTCTGCCTCTGGAAGGGCCTCTTTTCCCACGACTTCAACATCGAGTACGTGGCGCAGTACACCTCCCGGAATCTCCCCACGTCCTACGTGTTTGCCGCCTTCTGGGCCGGCCAGAAGGGAAGTCTTCTGTTCTGGGCCACGATCCTGTCGCTGTTCGGTGCGACGGCGCAGACCGTCACCAGCCGGCGCCATGCTGCGCTGCTCCCGTACGTCGCTGCCGTGACCAACCTGGTGATCGCGTTCTTCGTGATCACCATGATCTTTGCCGCGAATCCGTTCGAGCGGCTGCTGTTCACCCCGGAGGACGGGCGCGGGCTCAACCCGCAGCTGCAGAACCCCGGGATGACCATCCACCCGCCGATGCTGTACCTGGGCTACATCAGCATCACGATTCCGTTCGCCTTCGCCGTGGCGGCGCTCCTCTCGAAGCGGCTCGACACCGGGTGGATCCACGCGATGCGGAAGTGGACTATCCTGTCCTGGCTCTTCCTCTCCGCCGGCATCACCCTCGGCATGTGGTGGGCCTACGTCGAGCTCGGCTGGGGCGGCTACTGGGCCTGGGACCCGGTGGAGAACGCGAGCCTTCTCCCCTGGCTCACGATGACCGCCTTTCTGCACTCGGTGATGATTCAGGAAAAGCGGGGGATGCTCAAGCGCTGGAACGTGGGACTTATCGTCACCTCGTTCATCCTCAGCATCTTCGGCACCTTCATCACCCGGAGCGGGATCATCGCGAGCGTGCACAGCTTCACGCAGGGCAGTGTGGGCGCCTTCTTCCTGACCTTCCTCGTCGTCAGCTCGGTACTCTCCTTTGCGCTGCTCTACGTCCGCTGGCCGTTGCTGGAGCCGGAGGCGCGGCTCGAGTCGATGGCGAGCCGAGAGGCGGCATTTCTCTTCAACAACCTGGCGCTGGTCGGCATCGCCTTCTCGGTGCTGTGGGGGACGCTGTTCCCCATCATCTCGGAAGCGGTGCGGGGCACCAAGATCACCGTCGGCCC
>CAZHSO010000185.1:0-3150 GCA_964535105.1 uncultured Gemmatimonas sp. | reverse complement strand
CAGGGCCACACGCTGGTCGTCACCGCCGACAAGGACGGCGCGAACTCGGTCTTCGAACGCGAGCTGCCAGATGCGGAAATCGTCATCTCGCAGCCGTTTTGGCCGGCGTACCTGACCGCGGAGCGCATCGCCAAGGCTCCGAAGCTGAAGCTGGCCATCACGGCGGGCATCGGGTCGGATCACGTCGACCTGCAAGCCGCTATCGAGCGGGGCATGACGGTCGCAGAGGTCACCTACTGTAACAGCATCAGCGTCGCCGAGCACGTCGTCATGATGATCCTGTCACTGGTGCGCAACTACATCCCGTCGTATCAGTGGGTCGTCAACGGCGGTTGGAACATCGCGGACTGCGTGTCCCGCTCCTATGATCTGGAAGCGATGGCGGTCGGCACGGTGGGCGCCGGCCGCATCGGCACGGCGGTCCTGCGCCGGCTCAAGCCCTTCGACGTCAAGTTGCACTACACCGATCGGCATCGGCTGCCAGCTACGGTCGAGCAGGAGCTAGGCGTGACCTTCCATCCGAGCGCCGAGGCGCTGGTGCGCGCCTGTGATGTGGTCACGATCAATACCCCGTTGCATCCCGAGACCGAGCATCTGTTCAATGACGCGCTCATCGCCAGGATGAAGCGGGGCGCCTATCTGGTGAATACGGCGCGGGGCAAGATTTGCGACCGCGATGCCGTCGCGCGGGCGCTCGAGAGCGGGCAGCTCGCCGGGTACGCCGGCGACGTCTGGTTTCCGCAGCCGGCCCCGAAGGATCACCCGTGGCGGACCATGCCGCACCACGGGATGACGCCCCATGTTTCCGGTACCAGCTTGTCGGCCCAAGCGCGCTACGCGGCCGGGGTGCGCGAGATTCTGGAATGCTGGTTTGAGGGCCGTCCCCTTCGCGAGGAATACCTGATTGTCGCCGGCGGCAAGCTCGCCGGGGCGGGGGCGCATTCTTACAGTGCTGGCAACGTCACTGGCGGCTCGGAGGAAGCGGCACAATTCAAGAAATAGGCGGGCGTGTAGGGCCTCGTAACCGCCCGCTTGTCGAATGAGAGCGGCAATTCGGTTCACGCCCAATCACTGGCTGGCTGCGGCGGGCCGCCGGACCATCCCAATTACGACGTCATGCGCAACAGCAAGAGCTTCATCATGCTCAAGTTCGCGGACGACGAACGACAGCTCGTCGTCGTGCAGAACTGGATTCGCGAGCTTCGGCAGCGGACGGCCAGGAAGCATTGACGTTGGTCCCGGTTTGCAACAGGTTGCCATTAGAGTCAGGCGGCTGTTTTGGGGAGACATTATAGGTTGATAGCAGAACTTGAACGTTAGCCCGCCCACACAAACTCCTTCGGCTCAGCTAGGTTTCATTCCCACAATTCTTACGGAACAGCTGTGCCGATCGAGACGCCAAACACTCACCCGATCTTCGACCCAGAGTGGGCCGAAGCACGCGTCGCTGAGCGCTTCGCCGATGCCATTTCGCTTGGGTCCGACATTACGCGCTACGGGTCAGACCTTCTTCAGCGTGCTCTTTCGTCGGCTCCAGATGACCGTGGACACCACATCCTGCTAACCGTCCTCCTGAGACAAGTGCTCGCCTCCTTCGATGCCTGCGTCATTGGCTTAGCGAGTGCGTCGGAGCATTCCCTCTCCGTTGAGGCAAGGTTGGTCATGGAGAGCCGGTGGGCCCTCGTTCTTGGCCTTCGTGATCCTGCAAAGTGGGGGCGACATGTCTACGTCGCGTCGCGGCGTCACCAGCATCTGCTCTTACGGCGCGCAATTCCTGGGACCGTGGAATACGGCGCCTATCAGGCCGCACGCGACCTAATTGGCGGCGCGGCCGCGGCACTACCTCCAGGTGGGGTGCCGCAGCAGGAAGGATTCGTGAACGCCATCGACGGAATCCTTGCTGCTCCAGACCTACTCGTGATCAACGCAATGTTTGAGCAATGGCTGGCGGCAAGGCACTACGAGGCACCGTGGTTTTACGACGGCCCGAACCCACAGGCGCCTCGACTAGAGTCCTTTGCTGATCTCGCAACTGAAGTAGGCTGCAAGGGCGAGTATCTCTCGATCTACGATTGGTCCTCCCTCCACGTGCATGGCGGCAACACATCCACGCACTTCCACTACGACGATGCGGGAGTCGCCATTGCGCCGCTCAGATCCCCCGGAGGTCTGCGCCACTCGTTCTTCCTGGCCGCCACAATGACCGCGGACTGCTACAGACGGGTAATTGAAACGTACAGATCGGGGGAACTGCCCCATTTCCTTCAGGAATACCTCACTCGGTGGCGACGGACCCTTGAGTCAATGCCCGTGATCGATCTCACTCTGAATCCCGAGGGCGGGACGGGCTATCCTTAGGTTGCGCCAGCTACCTTTGCAATGACTCCGGTTGAGCTGCCCGAGCTCAGGTAACTCCCCAAGAAGCGCCCGACTAACCCCCGGACGCCAAAACCGCGCGCGATTGACGCTCGTCGCGGCCATGCCCCCAGGGATTCATCGCCGCAGCCAATGTGAACCGCGCCGGGAAGGTGAGCCGGGCCGCCGCTCTCGAAAGGGTCACCACGCCATCTTCCAGCGGCTGCCGGAGCACCTCCAGCACGTGGCGGTGGAACTCGGGAAGCTCATCGAGCAACAGGACACCGCCATGCGCCAGGCTCACCTCGCCCGGGCGGGGGTGGGAGCCGCCCCCGACCAGACCGGCGTCGCTGTGGATCTTGGTGATCTCCAGCGCCTCCTCCAGCGACACCGCCGGGAGTATCGACGGCAGCCGCCGGGCCAGCATGGTCTTCCCCACCCCGGGAGGACCAAGGGCGGGAAGCTCCAACCATCGCGGTCACCTTCCGCCTGAAGACTCGGTCCGAATGGGCCAGGCAGCGCGAAGCGGAGGCGCTCGAGGAGCCGGTACAGCGGGGAGGCCCGGGGCCGGCGGGGGCGGTAGACCCCCACGGTGTCGACCGAGGACGGCCGCGGCTCGGCGGTGGCCGGCACCGCCATGCTCCCACCTTGGTGCGCGGACGGGCATCATGGTGGGGAACCCCGGCACGGTGCGGATCAGATGAACGGGCGGAGCATCATTTTTCCGCGAGCACGGCGACCGAGCACGGCGACGCAAGGCCCTGGGATAGGTGAACTCAGCGGCGCAACTCGCGA
>CAZHSO010000184.1:0-3152 GCA_964535105.1 uncultured Gemmatimonas sp. | reverse complement strand
GTCGTCGCGATCGTGGATACCAATGCCGATCCCGACGTGATCACCGTGCCGATTCCCGGCAACGATGACGCGATCCGGTCGGTGTCGCTCATCACGAAGGCGCTGTGCGACGTGATCGTCGAATCCCGGTCCCAGGTGCCGGTCCGCGAGTCGGCGGATCACGATGACGCCGAAACCTACAGCACCGACGGCGGGAGCGAGGGCGATCCCGAGGCCGAGCGGCGGCGCCGCCGGACCGGGGCACGCAAGCGGCGCCCGAAGCCCGAGGCCATCGCGGCGCGCCTCAAGCACGATGGCGGAGTCGGCGAGCCGGCACCTTCAGTGGCGGGCGAAGCGAGCGCCTGAACCCGGGAGGATTCCCGGGGTATTCACCGCCGCGCCACGGCCCTTCGGCTAGGCGCGGCGGTTGGTGCAAATAGCAGCTATCAGCCTTCAGCCATCAGCCATCAGCCATCAGCTGTCAGCCGATAGCCCGACTGATGGCTGATAGCTGATAGCTGATGGCATTCACAGAGGATCACTGGAAATGACAACGAAGGCCGTCAGTCCCAAAGACATCAGCGAGCTGCGCGCCCGGACCGGGGCGGGGATGATGGATTGCAAGGCGGCGCTGGAGGAAGCCGGCGGAGACATGGACCTCGCCGTGGAGCTGCTCCGCAAGAAGGGGATCGCCAAAGCCGAGAAGCGCGGCGGTCGCTCCGCCTCCCAGGGGCTCGTGGTGATGGCCTCGCATCAGGCCGGCCAGGATGTCACCATGCTCGAGGTCAACTGCGAGACCGACTTCGTGGCCCGCACCTCTGACTTCATCGCCCTGGCCAGGGAGCTCGCCGCCGTGGCCGAGCGCGAAGCGCCGGTGGGGATTCACGCCGGCACCGTGCTCGACGGCCTCGCCTTCCGCCAGTCGACCGTGGCCGAGATCGTCAAGCAGGTCTCCGGAAAGACCGGAGAGGCCATGGCGGTCAAGCGCGTGGCGCGGTTCCAGCAATCGGCGGGAACCGTCCAGAGCTATCTCCACCATAATGGCCAGGTCGGCGTGCTCATCGACGTCGAAGGGCCGGCGGGGGAGGGCCTCCGCACGCTCGCGCGCGAGCTCGCGCTGCACATCGCCTCGGCCGATCCGGTGGGCGTGAACGACGCGGATATTCCGGCCGAGCACATCGAGCGGGAGCGCCGCATCGCGGAAGACCAGGTCGCGCAGGCCGGCAAGCCGGAAAACATCCGCGCCAAGATCGTCGAGGGAAAGATCCGCAAGTTCCTCGCGGAGCGGACCCTGCTGAGCCAGGCCTTCGTGAAGGACGAGAGCAGAAAGGTCAGCGAGCTGGTGGCCGAAGCCGGCAAAGCGCTCGGCGGGGCGGTCAGGGTCAAGCGCTTCGCGCGCTTCAAGGTGGGTGAGGCCTGAGATGGCGCTGGCCTACCGCCGGGCGCTGCTCAAAATCTCGGGGGAAGCGCTCGCCGGCCCCCGGGGCGTCGGCGTGGACTACGGCGTGGTCGAATCGCTCGCGGGGCAGATTAAGGACGTGCATGCGCAGGGTGGCCTGCAGCTCGGGCTGGTGGTGGGAGGCGGGAACATCGTCCGCGGAACCGCCGCCAGCTCCGAGGGAATTGACCGGGTCTCCGCCGACTACATGGGCATGCTGGCGACGGTGATCAACGCCCTCGCCCTTCAGGACGTCCTGGAGCGGAACGGAGTGCAGACTCGCGTGCTGACCGCCATCCGGATGGAGTCGCTCGCCGAGCCCTACATTCGGCGCCGCGCGGTTCGGCATCTCGAAAAGGGCCGGCTGGTGATCTTCGCGGGAGGGACCGGCAACCCGTTTTTTTCCACCGACACCGCCGCGGTGCTCCGGGCGCTCGAAATCGAAGCCGAAGTGATCCTCAAGGCCACCGGGGTGGATGGCATTTACACCGGCGATCCGAAGAGGGATGCCGCCGCGAAGTTCATTCCCGAGCTCTCGTTCCAGGATGCTATCATCAACGGGTACGCCGTCATGGATGCCAACGCATTCGGTCTCTGCAAGGAGAACGGCCTCCCCATCGTGGTCTTCAACATCAATCAGCCGGGCGCCATCGGGCGTGTGCTCGCGGGTGACCGGGTGGGGACGATCGTCCGATGAGCCCAGCTGCCACGATTCCCGAGATCGTCAAACATGTCCGCGAGCACATGCTCAAGGCGGTCGAGAGCACCAAGCGTGAGCTCTCCGGCCTCCGGAGCAACAAGGCCTCCACAGCGCTGCTCGACACCATCCGCGTCGAAGCCTACGGCAGTCACGTCCCGCTGAATCAGGTGGGGATGGTGGCGGTTCCCGAGGCGCGGCTGCTCACCGTGCAGCCCTTCGACAAGGGCCTCACCCAGGCCATCGAGAAGGCCATCCGGGATTCCGATCTTGGACTCAATCCCGCCACCCAGGGCAACCTCATCCGGATCCCGCTGCCCACCCTCTCCGAGGAGCGGCGGAAGGACCTGGTGAAGGTGGTGCACAAGCTGGCCGAAGAGGGCCGGGTCGCGGTGCGCCACGGCAGGAGCGACGCGATCCAGAAGATCAAGAAGGTCGAGCACGTCTCCGAGGACGAGAAGACCCGCGCGGAGAAGGACATCCAGAAGATCCACGACGAGCACATTAAGCAGATCGACGTGATCATCCAGACCAAAGAAGCGGAGATCATGGAGGTGTGACGGCGTCCGCCGAGCAGCTCCTGGGCCGGATCCGCGTGCAGGGGGGTGTCCCTGCGCACATCGCCGTGATCATGGATGGGAACGGACGCTGGGCGGGGCGCCGCGACCTGCCGCGCACCGCGGGGCACCAGGCGGGAATGACCGCGGTGCGTGAGTGCATCGAAGGATGCGTGGAGGCCGGAGTCGAGGTCCTCACGCTCTTCGCCTTCAGCCAGGAGAACTGGCAGCGCCCCCCCGAGGAAATCGAAGCGCTGATGACCCTGCTGCAGGAGTATGTGGTCAGTGAGGGAGCCGAGCTGAAGGAGCGTGGCGCCCGGGTGCGGATGCTCGGTGAGCTCGAGCGCCTGACCCCGGCCGCACGGGCGGCAGTCGAGACGATCGAATCCGAGACCGCCGCCGGCACCGCGCTGGCCCTCAACATCTGCCTCTCCTACGGATCCCGCGCGGAGATCACCCGGGCCGCGCGCCTGCTGGCGGA
>CAZHSO010000183.1:0-3406 GCA_964535105.1 uncultured Gemmatimonas sp. | reverse complement strand
CGCGGCTGATGGGCGGCCATCGCACCGCGATTTACACCACCGGCGGGCGGGCACGAATTCCGGCGCGCTTTGCCGTCGATTGGGTGAGGGTGCCTCCCGGCGGCGCGATCGAGACCGATACCGCGCGGCGACCGGACGACTGGAACGGGCGGGGTGCCGAGGTCCTGGCGGTCGCGGATGCCGTCGTCGCGGCCGCGATGGATGATATCCCCGACAACCCGGACATCGCTTCGGCGAGCGACAGGCCCATGGCGCCCGAGAGGGCGAGCGGAAACTACGTGACGCTGGACCTGGGACGGGGCCGGTTCGCGTTCTACGAACACCTGCTGCGTGGCAGCGTGTCAGTGAAGGCTGGCGATCCGGTCAAGAGCGGCCAGGTGATCGGCCAGCTGGGCAATTCGGGAAGCAGCTCGATGGGACCCCACCTGCACTTGCACGTCAGCGACGCCAACTCGCCGCTCGGCGCCGAAGGCCTGCCCTTCGTCTTCTCGGCGTTCGAACACCTGGGTGGCTTCGCGTCGATCGACGCCCTGGCCGCCGGCGCCAAGTGGGTGTCCGCAGCCCAGGGCGTGCGAAGGCTGGAACACCCCGCCGCGAATTCGGTCATCCGCTTTTAGCCGGCCTCTTCGCCTCATTCTCCTTGATGCGCCATTTGACCAGCTTTTTCAGCAGCGCGGCGGGCAGCGGCTTCTCGGCCGTGAACCGGAGGGTTCCCTTGCCGGAGGCCTCAAAGTCCTTGAGCTCGCTCCGATGCGCGGCCAGGAGGCTGCTGCTCGCCGGGAAAAAGCTGCAGTGGTTCTTGAATGCGGCGAAGTAGACCAGCATGCGCCCCCGATACTTGAAGGCCGGCATCCCGTAGCTGATGACTTCGACGGAGCCGGGTGCGGCGACATGAATCGTCTTTCGCATTTTCTCCAGCACGGCCCGCTGATTCGGGGGGACGCCGCGCAGATACTCGCTGAATGTTGCCGCCTTTTTCATCTGATGACCTCCCGCATATGGCTCCGCCGCTTCGCTTCGCTCAGCGTGACGGCTACTGGGCCCGGATCGCGACGCCGGGGTCGATGCGGGCCGCGCGCGCGGCCGGAATCCAGCACGCGGCGATCCCGATCGCCGCCATCAGCAGCGCGACGGCCACGAGCGTCACCGGATCGTGCGGTGCCACGCCGAAGAGCAAGCCCTGGATCAGCCGCGACAGGAGCAGCGAGCCACCCACGCCGAGCGTCAGCCCCAGCACCAGCAGCCGGCCGCCTTCGCCCAGGACCATCCGCTGCACCGTCGACGCGTCAGCGCCCAGAGTCATCCGGATGCCGATTTCATTGGTGCGCGCGCTGACCGAGAAGGCCAGCACCCCCGCGATACCGACAGCGGCGATGACCACCGCCAGCAGTCCGAACGCGGCAATAAGGAGCGCGTTGAGCCTCCGGGGTGCCACGCTCTCGTCGCGGATCTGCTCGATGGTGAGGACTTTTTCCACCGGCTGCTCCGGCGCGACGGCGCGCACCGCCTTCGCGGCTGCCCCGGCGAGCGCGGCAGGATCGCCCGCGGTCTTGATCACGAGGCTAGTGGAGAACACGCCGGACTGCGCGAACGGCCCGAACATCACCGGGATCGGCGGGGCATCGAGGCCACCATCCTTCGTGTCTCCCACCACGCCGACCACGGTGCGCCAGTCTCCCGAGATGCCGGTGAACTTCAGCACCTCGCCGGTCCAGGCCACCCGGCGGCCCACCGCGTCCTGGCCGGGAAAGAGCTGGTCTGCGAGGGTCTTGTTCAGGATGACGACCAGGGCGCTTCCGGTCCGATCGGTGCTCTGGAACTCCCGGCCCTTGAGCAGGGGAATCCCCGCGATGCGGAAGTAGTCGGGGGCCGCGGTGCGGCCCTCGGCGTGGGGCTGCGCTTCCCCGGGCGAGAGCTCCCGCCCTTCGGCCTTGATGTCGAGGGCAAACAGCTCCGACCGGAGCGGGACGGTGGATCCGAGCCCCACTTCCCGGACACCGGGGACCGCCGCGACCTGGCTCTGGATGCGCTCGTACAGGGCGACCGAGGAGGCCTGAGGCTGGGTGTAGTCGGGCGGGATCTGCATGGTCAGGAGCTGGCCGCCGGTGAGGCCGTCGTCCACCACGCTGAGCCGCTGCATGGTCCGGGTCAGCAGCCCCGCGCCGGTCAGGAGCACGACGGAGACCGCGATCTGCGCCACGACCAGGGTCTGCTGCAGTCGCTGGCGCCGGCCGCCGCTGGTGGTCCGCTTGCCGCCCATCGCCAGGGTGGCCCCCAGGGCATTCTCTTTGGTGAGCCGGGGCGCGTAGGAGAGCAGGAGTGCCACCACCAGTGTGAGCAGGACGGTAAAGCCCAGCACGACCCCGTCGACCCGGATCTCTCCGGCGCGCGGGCTCATCCGTCCGGCGAACGCCGAGAGCATCCCCACGCCGCCGAAGGCGATGAACAATCCTAACCCGCCACCCAGCAGCGCGAGCACCAGGTTCTCCGCCAGCAACAGGCGGCGCAGCCGCTGGGTCCCGGCGCCCAGCGCGGCGCGCACCACCAGCTCGTGTTCCCGCCGCACGCCCCGCATGAGGGTGAGGTTGGTGACATTGGCGCAGGCGATGATCAGGACGAACGCCGCGGCCCCCATCAGGAGAAAGAGGGTGAGCCGGGCCTTCTGGCCGAGGACTTCCTGGAACGGCGTGAGCGTGACCTGGTAACCGGAGCCCGCGTCGTAGGCCTCGGGATGGTCGGCGTGGACCTTCCGGGTGATGTCCGCCACTTCGCCCCGGGCCTGGGCCACCGTTGCGGTGGGGGCCAGCCGGGCGATCATCTGGGTCATCCGGTGGGTGCGCCCGGTCACCATCATGGCGGAGATGTGGTGCTCGCTGTTCACCATGTTCATCAGGGCGTCCATCCGCTGCGGAAAGGCCGGCGCCGCTTGCAGGACGCCGACCACCGGTACCGCCTTGCCGCCGACGTGCAGCGACTTGCCGACGATCGCGGGGTCTCCCCCGAACCGCTTCTGCCAGTAGTCATAGGTCAGCATCATCACCGGCGCGGCGCCGGGGCCGTCGTCGCCCTTGCCAAAGGCGCGCCCCAGCACCGGCGAGAGGCCCATCACCGAGAAGTAGTTTCCGGTGACCAGGCCGACGTCGATCCGGACCGCCTCGCCGTTCTCGACCATCGTGAAGGTCAGCGGGGAATACTCCGCGATGCCGCCCAGGGTCTTGGAGGCATTCCGGAAGTCGTCGATTTCGGGAACCGAGAAGGCGATGTCCTCTCCTCCGGGACCCTTGACGGACTGGCGCAAGTACATCAGGCGGCCGCCCTCCCGGTGGGGCAGGGGCTTGAGCAGCACCCCGCGCACCACGCTGAAGATGGCGGTGTTGGCGCCGATACCGAGGCCCAGGGTGAGCAC
>CAZHSO010000182.1:2238-3428 GCA_964535105.1 uncultured Gemmatimonas sp. | reverse complement strand
TATCCCCCGCCGTTGGACAAATTCTTCACGTGTTACGCACCCGTTCGCCACTGAACCCTTGCGGGTCCCGTTCGACTTGCATGTGTTAAGCACGCCGCCAGCGTTCGTCCTGAGCCAGGATCAAACTCTCCAATGAAGAATTCGATATAGCTCGAAGCGAACAACTGGATGTTCTCAGTCGTCCGAATCACAGATCAGAGTATGAATGTCCTCCCCGCGGCGGCTCTGAGTCGCCACGGATCGAAGGACCCGCACTCCATCCTGATTCCCATTCACGTCACTTGTCAAAGAGCATTTGTTACCAAGTCGTCCCCCGGTGTTCAGGGAGCCCTCAAACGTAAACCTGTCCATTTATCGAGTCAAGGGTTATTTGAGAGGGCCCATCTCCGTGCAGGGCCTTGATTTCCGTTACCCGATCGGGGTGCCAAGCTAATGATTCGGGAGGCGAACGCAAGCGGTGGTTCTGGACCGGGGAAGGGGGAAAGGGGAAGGGGGAAGGGGCAGGGCTAAACCCTTCCCCTTTCCCCACTTCCCCCTTCCCCGCCAACGGCGGCCGGCGCGGGGCCCGCATCGGTCAGCGTCTTCGTCACCGGATCGATGCGCAGGTTGAGGCCTTCCAGGGAACGGGAGCCGAGCAGCACAAGATCTCCCGGCTCTCCAAAGACGACATCGTCAGAGGCGGAGGTGCCGGCAGCGTAGATCCAGGCCAAGCCCGTCCAGCGGGCGAGAACAGTTCCGTCCGCTTGACGAAAATGCCAGACCTTCCGGCGCTCGATTCCCAGAGATTCCAGCATACTCGAAGGAATCCAGGACAGCTCCGCACCGGTGTCCACGAGCACATCGGGTAACCGCTCCCTCGGCCCGGGGCGAACGGGGTTCTCGATTTCGATACTTATCCGGAAGCTTCCCATCGTGTCGGACATCATACCTCCTGAGCGCTCGCCGCTGAGTACCATAACTGCGCACCTACGGCGCGGAAAGCCGAGCTGCGATGGCTGGCGCGGCCGCAACGGCTATCCGCTGTGACAGCACGCTAAGGGTTCCCTCCGGGGGAAGAGTGGCCGTCAGCCAGGGCTTGACGCGGACGTGATTGCCATATATGGTAGCCATATGCCAAACACGACCAAGACCACCGTCTATCTCGACGCGGAGAGCTACCGCCGCCTGCAGGCGCTGGCGGCGCGGACCGG
>CAZHSO010000182.1:0-2138 GCA_964535105.1 uncultured Gemmatimonas sp. | reverse complement strand
TGGGTGCTGCCCTGGGCCATTCTTCCGGAGGTCGACTACCTGGCGGCCACCAGGCTCGGGGCCGCAGTCGAGCAGGCGTTTCTGGCCGATCTCGCCGAGGGGGCCTTCGTCATCGAGTGGGGTGGCGGGGAGGATGTCGCCCGGGCGCACGAGCTGGCTCGCCGGTACAAAGCGCTCGAATTGGGGCTGGTGGACGCCATCGTGATCGCCGTCGCCGAGCGGCTGAAGGCCGAAGCCATCGCTACCCTCGACCTCCGGCATTTTTCCTCGATCCCGATCCGCGGCAACCCAAAGTTGTTGCCGCGGGACCTCTGACTCAAATGCTCGTTCCGAAGCTCGTCACCACCCTCAAGACCTACACCCGGCGCCAATTCCAAGCCGACCTCATCGCCGGTACTATTGTCGGGATTGTCGCCCTCCCCCTCGCCATCGCGTTCGCGATCGCCAGCGGCGTCTCCCCCGAAAAGGGCCTCTACACCGCCATCATCGCCGGCTTCATCATCTCCGCCCTCGGCGGCTCGCGGGTCCAGATCGGTGGGCCGACCGGCGCCTTCGTCATCATTGTCTTCGGCATCGTCCAGCAGCACGGGCTCGACGGACTCATCGTCGCCACCATGATGGCGGGCGTCGCCCTCATCGCCCTGGGTCTCGCAAACCTGGGCGGGGTGATCAAGTTCATTCCCTTCCCCGTCACCATCGGGTTCACCGCCGGCATCGCCATCGTCATCCTCTCGACCCAGGTGAAGGACCTGCTCGGCCTGAGGATCGAGCAAGTGCCGGCGGAATTCTTCGGCAAGTGGCTCGCCTATTTCAGCAACCTCGGCAGCGCCGACCCCGCCACCGCGGCGGTGGCACTCGGCACACTGCTGATCCTCCTGCTGTGGCCCAAATTCAGCGTGCGGATCCCCGCGCCCTTCGTGGCCCTCCTCGCCGGAACGGTCGCCGTCCGCCTGCTGGAGCTGCCGGTCGAGACGATCGGAAGCCGCTTTGGAGAAATCAACGTGTCACTGCCCCGCCCCGTGTTTCCGCACGTGAGCGAGGCGATGCTGGTCTCTCTCGTGGGTCCGGCCTTCACGATCGCCTTTCTGGCGGCGATCGAGTCGCTGCTCTCGGCGGTGGTCGCTGACGGGATGATCGGCGGCCGGCATCGCTCCAACATGGAGCTCGTGGCACTCGGCGCCGCCAATCTGGTGACTCCGCTCTTCGGCGGCATCCCCGCCACGGGAGCGATCGCCCGCACCGCGACCAACGTGAAGAACGGCGGCCGCACCCCGGTCGCCGGGATCGTGCACGCGGTAACACTCCTCGTCATCACGCTCTTTTTCGGCACGTGGGCGGCGCTCATCCCCCTCGCCAGCCTGGCCGCCATCCTGGTGCTGGTGGCGTATCACATGAGCGAGTGGCGGACGGTGCGGGCCGAGCTGCGAGGCACGAAGAGCGACGCGGCGGTGCTCCTCACGACCCTCGTCCTCACCGTCGTGGTGAATCTGACGGCGGCGATCGCGGTTGGGATGGTCCTCGCCGCGTTCCTGTTCATGAAACGAATGGCGGAGACGACGACGGTCGAGGCCATCTCGACCCAGTTGCGCGACGCCTACCTGGAGCAGAGCGAAGACGCTGCCGCCGCCCGCCATGCGCGGGTGCCGAGAGACGTCGAGGTCTACGACATCAATGGGCCGTTCTTTTTCGGAGCGGCGGAGAAGTTCCGGGATGCGCTGGCGCAGGTCAGCCGGAAACCGAGGGCGCTGATCCTCGACATGGAAAACGTTCCGGTGATCGACTCGACCGGGCTCAGGGTATTGCGGGAGGTCGTGACCCAGTGCCGGAAGGACGGCATCCGGGTGCTGCTGGCCGATCTTCCCCCGTACACCCGCGCGACCATCGAAGAGTCGGAGCTTGGCGCGCTGTTCGGTCCCGGGGAACTCGAGCTGACGTTCGATCAGGCGCTGTTTGCGCTGGGGCCGACTGGAGACATGCCGGTGAGCAGTAAGCGGTGAGCGGTGAGCGGTGAGCGGAAACTACGTGGATCACGCTAGGGGTCAAGAATCGTGAGAGCCACCCGGGCGACGAGTGGGGCTCGCCGTAGGGGACGTCGGGCCGCGAGGGCTCCGCGTGAGGTTGGGAGGTGAGTTGGCCCG
>CAZHSO010000181.1:0-3627 GCA_964535105.1 uncultured Gemmatimonas sp. | reverse complement strand
TGGTCCGGCCTGTGGCCACCGATTGGGCACCGAGACCGTCACCCTGCATCCCAGCACGCGGCCGAAGAAGATCTCGAGCTTTTCGGCGTGGGCGCGAATGCTCTCCCGCTCGGCCTGCCCGAGCTCGAGCCCGTCGGCCACGATCCGCAACGGAATTTGCATCACGCACGACCTTTCGCGCTGGCGGATGCCCTTTGCAGCCGGGCGCGATGCCCGGAAGCCGGGCGCGGGACCTCAAGGATCACTTCAGCCTGGAGTCCGCACCCACCCGGTGCGAAGAGAGAGCTGGGACAGATCACGGCCTTCCCCAGGCGTGGCTTCACGCCGAGCGCCACGCCCCGCACACGGGCGCGAAGGCCGCTGTTGTTCGCCGCGATCACCTGGCATTCCACGGGCGCCCAGCGATTCCGCCGAGCCAGATGGAGCAGCCGGTTCAGCCAATTCGCGAGGACCGCTTCCCGGCCGTCGGCGCGGATCTCCACCTCGAGCCAGGGGCCAGAGGGGGCCCGCTTGGCTTGGCCGCACATGTGAGTGCCGAGCGCTCGTCCGCCTTCCGCCACCAAGTCAGCGAGGGACTGCCCTTGCAGGAAGAGTCGAAGCTTGCCGGGTTGCTCGAGGAAGGTGTGCGAGGCGACCATTGCCTCGCACATCGTCATCCGGCCCCAGGTTACGGGCGGGTCGTGCGTGCCGGGCCTGACAGCGCTGTTCATGATCCCGACTCCGGAGGAGACCTTTCAGGCGCCTACGGCCGACGTGATGAGCTCGTGATCCGGCAGGTGGCGCACCAACTCCTTGTACCGCTCCCACTCGACGGCGCCCCAGACTTCGGTATGCGCGTGGCCATAGGTGCGCACCATCGCAGCCACCTTCGCGGCGGTTTCGACGTCCGGAGCCTCGAAGATGTCGAGGTAATCGTAGGGCCCCAGGACCGCGAGGTTGTTGATCCACTCCACCGTGGGACATTCCTCCCGGATGTGGCGCATCATCTCCTTCTCCAGCTCCTCGAGCCGCCGAGGGGCGCTGGCGGCGGTCTCGGACATCCGGGTGAGTAATACGAAGGTCGGCATAGCAGCCTCCTGGCGGGCGATTCGCTCAGATTGCGGCTTCCCAGTATTGCGCCGGGCCCAGGAAGAGAGGCTGAGGAAGACGTGAAGCGTTCTTGCGATGCCGGTTCATACCGCGACCAGGCTGGCTTCGGGCGGAGGCGATACGGTCAGCGTCTGGGGCGCCTCCTCCGCCACCACGGAGGGAAGCTCTTGTTCGGTCAGCGTTTCTTTCTCCAGTAGACGCCGGGCACCGAGCTCCAATGCCGATCGATTGAGTTCGAGAATCCGGGTAGCGCGAGCGAATGCAGCATCCAGAAGGCCCCGCACCGCGCATTCGATTTCGCGAGCAGTCGCTTCGCTGAAGCGCCGGGGCTCGAGCTCGGGGTGGATGCCGCGCGCGAGGAAGGGGCTGACCGGCTCCGCATAAACGACCTGCCCGATCGTGCGGTCCATCCCATACCGAGTCACCATGTCGCGTGCGATATCTGTAGCCTTGGCCAGGTCGTCCGCGGCGCCGGTGGACAGCTCACCGAAGACGAGCATTTCCGCCGCGCGCCCGCCGAGCAACACCGCCAGCTTGCGCTCCAGCTCCGTGCGGGTGACCAGGTAGCGATCCTCCGTCGGGCGCTGCAGGGTGTACCCCAAAGAGCCGATCCCCCGGGGGATGATGGACACCTTGTGGATGGGATCGGTGCCCGGCAGCGAACGCGTGACCACGGCATGGCCCATCTCGTGGTAGGCGACCACGGTCCGCTCCCGAGGATTGATGAGCCGGTTCTTCTTCTCGAGACCCGCGACGATGCGTTCCAGCGCGGCCGTCACGTCGGCCATGCCCACCTCGCTGGCGGCCCGGCGCGTGGCCACCAGCGCCGCCTCGTTGACCAGATTGGCCAGATCCGCGCCGGTGAAGCCGGGGGTGAGCGCGGCGATCGCCTCCCGGTCCAGCCCCGGGGAGGTCTTGATCTTGCGGAGATGCACCGTGAGAACCTGGGCCCGCCCGATCTTGTCCGGGCGATCCACCAGCACTTGCCGGTCGAAGCGCCCCGCGCGGAGCAGCGCCGGGTCCAGGATTTCCGGACGGTTCGTCGCGGCGAGCAGAACCACTCCGCTCTCCGAGCTGAAGCCATCCAGCTCGGCGAGGAGCTGGTTGAGCGTCTGCTCCTTCTCATCGTTCGCCCCGCCGACGAGGGGCACCCCGCGGGCTCGCCCCAGTGCGTCGATTTCGTCGATGAAGATGATGCAGGGAGCGGTCCGCCTCGCCTGCTCGAACAAGTCTCTCACCCGCGCCGCACCCACGCCAACGAACAACTCCACGAACTCCGAGCCGTTGATCGAGAAAAACGGAACCCGCGCCTCGCCGGCGACGGCGCGCGCCAGCAGGGTCTTGCCGGTGCCCGGCGGACCGACCAGGAGAATCCCCTTGGGGAGATGGGCCCCGAGCCGTCCGTACGACTTCGGGTCCTTCAGAAAAGCGATCACCTCGCGGAGCTCAGCTTTGGCCTCGTCCACTCCGGCTACGTCGTCGAAAGTCACCTTGGTGTCGGTCTCGACGTAGACCTTCGCCTTGCTCTTGCCGATCGCCAGGAGGCCGCCCTGGCGGGCGGTCGCGCTGCCGCGGAGCAGAAACAGCCACAATCCACCGAAAAGAAGCGTCGGCAGGATCCAGGAGAGGAGCGCTCCCGTGAAGTTGCTCTCCGGTTCGCCCGAAAAGGTGACGCCGTACTTGGTGAGCTCCGCGGCGAGTTCGGGCTCGACGCGCGTGGTGACGATCTCGAGAGGGCCGTCGGGCAGTGGTGCCTTGAGCGTGGCGCGCAGGGCGGCGCCTGAGACGGTCACCCGCGCAATCTTTCCGGTAGCCAGATACTCGCGGAACGTGCTGTAGGGGACTTCTTCGACTCGGCTCCGGCCGGCGAGGAGCCGCTCCATCGCGATGACTCCGATGATCGCCGCGAGAAAGAACCACAGCGCACGGAATCGCCATCTACCCATGCAACGCCTCCTCCAGCCGGGGCGGCTGCGGCTCGACCCGTGGGTGACTCTGGCGCGCCAATCGCTCCGCCACCCCGGGCAAGGAGTCCGGGTTCAGAGACATCGAATCGATTCCGAGGCCGGCCAGGTACTCCGCGAAGTCCGGGAAATCGCTCGGGGCCTGGCCGCAGATGCCCACCGTGCGGCCCTTGCGGTGCGCGGCCTCGATCACCATCGCGATCAGCCGCTTGACTCCCGGGTCGCGTTCGTCGAAAAGATGCGCCAGCAGCTCGGAATCGCGATCCACCCCGAGGGCCAGCTGGGTGAGATCATTGGAACCGATCGAGAATCCGTCGCACAGCTCGGAGAACTCCTCGGCGAGGATCACGTTGTTGGGGATCTCGCACATCAGGTACACCTCGAGGCCGCCCTCCCCTCGCCGCAGACCGTTCTTTTCGAGCTCCGCAAGCACCCGTCGCGCTTCTGTGAGAGTCCGGCAGAAGGGAATCATCACCTTCAGGTTGGTGAGTCCCATCTTCTCGCGGACCCGCCGGATGGCGGCGCACTCGAGCGCGAACGCCTCCCGGTAGCGGACGTCGTAATAGCGGGAGGC
>CAZHSO010000180.1:0-3694 GCA_964535105.1 uncultured Gemmatimonas sp. | reverse complement strand
AGCGCATAGCTCTTGAAATCGAGCTCGTACTTGCCGTTGACGTCGGAAATCGGGAAGAGGTCGCGGAAGACCCGTTCCAGCGACACATCCTGCCGGTCGCCCGCCACGTCATCGGGGACGAGGAGGGACCGAAAGGCGTGGGTCTGGATATCGAGCAGATGCGGCATCGGCATGCCGCCTTCACGCTTCGAAAACGAAATCAGCGGTAGGGTCTCAGGCATCGATCACCCCGATAGAACACAAATAGGAGCACACCGCGGCGCCCCTCCGCCGAATGCGGAAGGCCGCCCCGGGGCGGTTATTCAACACGAATTGCGGTGCGCGGGCAGAAGCTCGCATGCCGTCTCACTGAAGTAGGTCGAAGGTTGAGATCCCTTCGCCGTCCGGACCGCCAACCGGTCCAGTCCGGCTCGGGATACGGCCTTCGGCCTACTTCAGCTCGACGACCGCGCCCTGATCCTCCAGCTTCTTCTTGATCTCTTCGGCCTCGACTTTCGAGGCCCCTTCCTTCACCACCTTGGGAGCGCCGTCGACCAGGTCCTTGGCCTCCTTGAGGCCCAGGGAGGTGATCTCGCGGATCACCTTGATGACCTGGATTTTCTTGGCGCCGCCCTCCTTGAGGATGACCGTGAACTCGGTCTGCTCCTCGGCGGCAGTCACCGCGGCCCCGCCCGCTCCGCCGGCAGCCGGACCGGCCGCCGCGACCACGGAGACGTTGAACTTCGACGTGAAAGCCTCGATCAGGTCCGCCAGCTCCACCACCGTCTTGTTGCCGATGGCCTCGAGGATCTGGTCGTTCGTCATGGTAGTCATTCTCTTTTTCCTTCTCCGTGCAGTTTAAGAGGCAGAAGCCTGACGCTGTTCGCGGAGCGCCTCGAGGGCGCCGACCATCTGGTAGAGCACGCCATTGAGGCATCCGGCAAACTGGCCGAGGAGCGCCTCGCGGCCGGGGAGCTCCCCGAGCCGCTTCACGTACGCCGGATTGACGGCTTTGCCGTCGACCAGCCCGATCCGCACCGACGGCTTCTGGTTCTCCTTGGCGAATTCGCCGAGGACCTTGGCGGCGGCCAGCGGATCCGGCCCGGCTAGCACCAGTCCGGTCGGACCGGCCAGATGATCGTCCAGCTCCGCGATCCTGTTGGCCGCGAGCGCGCGCTGGGCAAGGGTGTTCTTGACGACGACGTAGCGGGCGCCCGCGGCGCGCAGGCGCCGGCGGAGCTCGGTGATCTTGCCCACCGACAGCCCGCTGAAGTCGGTCACGTAAATGTTCTTCGTGTCCTTCAGACGGTCGGTCAGGACCGCGACCTGATTCTGCCGTTCGGTCTTGCTCATCGGTACACCGCCGTATCCAGCCGGACGCCCGGGCCCATGGTGCTGGAGACCGTCGCCGACCTGAGGTAGATGCCCTTGGCCGCGGAGGGGCGGGCCTTCACGATGGTGTCCATGAAGGCGGCGAGATTCTCCTGCAGCTGCGTGGCGCTGAAGGACACCTTGCCGATCGGGGCGTGCACGTTGCCGGTCTTGTCGACGCGGAACTCGATCTTGCCCGCCTTGATTTCCCGGACCGCCCGGCCCACGTCCATGGTGACGGTGCCGGCCTTAGGGTTCGGCATCAGGCCGCGGGGCCCGAGGATCTTGCCGAGCTGGCCCAGCTGGCCCATCACGTCAGGGGTGGCGACGATGACGTCGCAATCGAGCCAGCCATCCTTGAGCTTCTGGACGTACTCGATCCCGGCGTAATCCGCCCCCGCCGCTTCCGCCTCTTTCACTCGGTCGCCCTGGGTGATCACCAGCACCTTGACCGTCTTGCCGGTGCCGTGCGGGAGGACGACGGTGCCGCGGACCACCTGATCGGCGTGCCGGGGATCGACCCCGAGCCGGACGGCGACATCCACGGTCTCGTCGAACTTGGCGAAGGACGCGCCCTTCACGAGCTGGACGGCCTCACCCAGGGTGTAGCCGCGGGTGCGGTCGACCGTTGCGACCGCGGCGCGGAACTTCTTGCCCGAAGTCTTCATCAGTCGGCGACCTCCAGCCCCATGGAGCGCGCGGTGCCCGCGATCATCCGCATGGCGGAATCGACATCGGAGGCGTTGAGATCGGCCATCTTGATCTCGGCGATCTTCTTGAGCTGCGCGCGAGTCACCGCGCCGACCTTGTTCCGGTTCGGCTGGGCGCTCCCCTTCTCGATGCCGGCCTCTTTCATGAGGAGGTTGGCGGCGGGGGGCGTCTTGGTGATGAAGCTGAAGGACCGGTCCGCGTAGATCGTCACGACGACGGGAATGACCATCCCCGCCTGCGACTGGGTGCGGGCGTTGAACTGCTTGCAGAACTCCATGATGTTCACGCCCTGGGGCCCTAGCGCCGTTCCCACAGGGGGAGCGGGGTTCGCGGCTCCAGCGGGACACTGGAGTTTGACAAGTGCCACGACCTTTTTTGCCATACAGCTCCTCGATGCGAAATCCGGCCGGCGGTCTGTCCGCCTCCGTCATTTCTCCCGCATGATCCCGTGCGGTGGCGGTGCGCAGGGAGTCGCGAAGAGCGATGAGCGAAGAGGGAACTGCATTTCCTCCTCGCTCTTCGCTCCTCGCTACTCCCTCGTCAATGCCCCCTCAACTGCAAATAATCCAGCTCCACCGTCGTCGGCCGCCCGAAGAGGGAGACCGAGACTTTTACTTTGCCCTTGTCCGACAGGACCTCTTCCACGGTGCCGCTGAAGTCGGCGAAGGGTCCCTCGGTGATCTCCACCGCCTGGCCCACCAGGTAGGGGATCTCTTCCGTCGGCCCGCTGTCCGAGGTTTCCTCGGCGATGCCCAGAAGACGATTCACCTCATCCTGGCGGAGCGGCTGGGGCAGCTTGCCGGTGCCGACGAATTTGATGATGCCCTGCACGCCGTTGACGAGATGCTGGGCCTCCTGGCTCATCGTCGTCTCGATCAGCACGTAGCCGGGGTAGAGCTTCCGCTCGACCACGACCTTCTTGCCGTTCTTGATCTCGATCGCCTCCTGCACCGGCACGAGGGCCTGGCGCACGAGCTTCTGATCGGCGGGGCGGGGATCCTCCTCGATGCGCTTCTGGAGGAGCGTCTTCACTTTGTTCTCATGCCCCGCCGTCGTCTGCACGGCGTACCATCGATACTCCATGCCGCCCCCTCGCCTAGCGTGCGAGCGCGGCGACGCCGTCCACCAGGACCAGCTGCAGCAGCCGGTCGAGGAGGCCCAGGACGACGCCGATGATCAGGGACAGGATGACCACCATCCGGGTGGCTTTGACCAGCTCATCCTGCGTAGGCCAGCTCACCTTCGCGAGCTCCGCGCGCACGGAGACGAGGAAGTCGCGCGCGGTGCGAATCCACTGCACCGGCCGCGAGCCGCCCTGCTGGAGCGCCTGGGGCTGCTCCATTACTTCGACTCTTTGTGCTTCACGTGCTTGTTGCACCGCGGACAATACTTCTGGCGCTCGACGCGCTCGGGGTGCACCCGGCGGTTCTTGTCCGTGAAGTAATTCCGATTTTTGCAATCGGTACATTCCAAAATGATCTTTTCGCGCGGCATCTTTTCTCCTTAGGGAGCTCGGGAGTCAGGGAGCTAGGGAGTTAGGGGAAACATCCTAGCTCTCCAGCTCCCTAGCTCCCTAGGCCCTATTTCAAGATCTTGGTGACAACGCCGGCGCCGACGGTCCGCCCACCCTCGC
>CAZHSO010000179.1:0-3700 GCA_964535105.1 uncultured Gemmatimonas sp. | reverse complement strand
CGCGAGGCCGGTCTCGATGTGCGCCAGCTGGACCTGCTAGTTCGCTAGTTGAGGCACGCAAGAGGGCACACCTCGGCCCCGCGGTGAGCTGCCGCTCAGCGCTCGAACCTCCCCTGCGTGCCGTGGCGCCGGCCGGTGTTGATCATCTGCGTCCGCCAGCGGGTGACGGTCAAACACCATTCGGGGCTCCACTCCGCGCGCGATGAGGCGAGCGGAGCACGGGCGCTGGTCCGCGTCCCAGATCCTGACCTCGGCATGACTGACGGGCTTCCCAATCACGCGCTGGAACTCGTCACCGGGTTCAGTTAGGCAGAGGGGCTTGCCCGACGGGGCCACCGTGCTTGCTTCCAGGCGAGGATGCCGACCCGGAGATCCCGCCTCGCCGGTGGTAGCGCGACCTCGACTGCGGAGCATTACACGCTCAACCGACCACAACCGAACTATGCGCATGACTTCAGGAACTCGTCTCGGACCATATGAGATCCTTGCCCCGCTCGGAGCCGGGGGCATGGGGGAGGTATACCGAGCGCGCGACCCTCGCCTCGGGCGGGAAGTCGCGATCAAGGTCCTGCCCGCGGCGTTCACGTTCGACTCCGAGCGGCTGCGCCGGTTCGAGCAGGAGGCGCGCGCCGCCTCGGCTCTCAACCACCCGAATATCCTGACCGTCCACGACATCGGCACCCACGAGGAGTGTCCCTACCTCGTGTGCGAGTTGCTCCACGGCCAAACCCTGCGGGACCTGCTCGGGGAGGCCCCGCTGCCGGTGCAGAAGGCAGCCGATTACGCCCGGCAGCTCGCCAGCGGGCTGGCCGCGGCACACGCCAAGGAGATCATCCATCGCGATCTCAAGCCGGAGAACGTGTTCGTCACCGACGACGGCCGGGTCAAGATCCTCGACTTTGGCCTCGCGAAGCTCCGCCAGCCGCTCCGGACGGACGAGGGGACCGGGGGGCCAGCGGTGGCCTCCACCGAGACGGGCATGATCCTGGGAACCATGGGCTACATGTCCCCCGAGCAGGCCCAAGGCGAGCGGGTGGATCACCGCACCGACCTGTTCTCGCTCGGCGCCGTGCTGTACGAGATGGTCAGCGGCCGGCCGGCGTTTCCGGGGCACTCGTTGGCCGCGTTGGTCGCGGTCATCCACGACGACCCGCCCCCCGTCTCCACCATTCGACCGGAGGCGCCGAAGGCCCTCACGCAGATCATCCAGCGGTGTCTGGCGAAGGACCCTGCGGAGCGGTATCAATCGGCGGGGGAGCTGCTGACCTCGCTGGAGGTGGAAGCGCCGGGCACCGTCGGCCCTCATGCCGGAGGGTTTAGGAGGCGGCGCCGGCCCCTGCGTGCCGCTCTTTGGGCAGGCACGGCGGCGGGGGCGCTTTTCCTCGTCGGGCGCGGGATCTTGGGCTGGGGGGGTCTGAGCGGCCTGCTGGGCGGCATTGGCGGGAGCAGGATCGACGCGGTCGCCGTGCTTCCCTTCGTGGACCTCGAGGGTAGCCCGGACGCGGGCTACCTCGCCGATGGCATGACGGACGGCCTCATCGCCGATCTGGCCCAGATCGGTTCGCTGAAGATCATTTCCCGGTCTTCAGGCGCTCTCGCCGAAGCGGCGACCACGTCCCTCTCCGAGATCGCGAAGCAGCTTGGCGTCGATGCGGTGGTGAAGGGCTCGATCCTCCGTACCGGGGATACGGTCCGGGTGAGAGTCCGGTTCTTCCATGCCGCTGACGGCGCGACGCTGTGGACGAAGGACTATCAGGCCCCGCTCGACGGGCTGCCACGGCTCCAGCGGGACATCACCCTCGCCATCGCCGGTGAGATCGACGCCGAGCTCAAGCAGGATGAACGGAAGCGACTCGGAACCCGTCGAGAGGTGGACCGGCGGTCCTACGAGGCCTACCTCCGCGGCCGCTTCCACATGGAACGCGGGGAGTTGGAACAGGCGCGGGCCCTGTTCGAACAGGCTCGTGAGACCGCTCCCAACTGGGCGCCGCCGTACGTCGGCCTGGCGAACTACTACACCGGACTTCCCTTCTCGAGTGACGTTCCGCCCATCGACGTGCTGCCGAAGGCCCGGGCAGCGCTGGTCCGTGCCCTCGAGCTCGACGAAACGCTGGCCGAGGCGCACGCGACCATCGCGTACATCCGGGCCTATTACGAGTGGGATTGGCGCGCCGCCGAGCGGGAGTTTCAGCGCTCCCTCGAGCTCCGGCCGAGCTATGCCGACGCCTATTTCTCGTATAGCCGCTTTCTCGCATCACGCGGCCGGCCGGACGAGGCCATGACGCAAATCCGGCGCGCCATGGAGCTCGACCCGCTCTCGCTCCCGCTCCGGGCGAACGCCGCGCTGCTCAACTACTTCGCCGGGCGGTACGACGAGGCGCTCGCCCAGCTCCGGGAAACGCTCCGGACCGACTCGACCAATGTGCTGGCCAAGTGGGGAGTGGCCCTGGTGGCCGAGCAGCAGGGGAGACCCGACGAGGCAATCGCCATCCTGGAACCGATCACCGGTAGGAGCCTCAACCGCATGTCGTCGCTCGGCCACGCGTATGCGATTGCGGGGCGGGTCGCCGAAGCGCGGGCGGTGCTCGACACGCTCCACGCCCGAGCGGCCCAGAGCTACGTCCCGTCCTATTACTTCGCGCTCCTGCACGCCGGCCTCGGCGAGCGGGACCAGGCACTCCAGTGGCTGGAGCGCTCCTACCAGGAGCGCTCGACGGTGTTGGCCTACCTCCGCATCGATCCGCGCCTCCGATCGCTCCACGACGATCCCCGCTTCGGGGCGCTCGTGCAGCGCATCGGGGGCGGTTGATCGAGTGACTTTCGCGTTGCATACAGAACTTCGTGGATTTCGGCCTGGCATCGCCCGAGAGCATCTAGGAACCGATCAACCATGAGCCGTCGGACTCTCCTTAAGACGGTTTGATGTCAACTTTGAACTGCAACCGTCGGTCCGATATCGGCTCCGTCGTCCGGGTATGTTTGAGCTAGCAGTCAGGTTATCGGCTGAATCTGACCGGGAGCAGGACCGATAGCTGATAGCTGATAGCTGATGGCTGATGATTGACTCAAGTTCCTTCTCCGTCTAAATTTAGCGGCTATGCTCTACACCTTGTTGCTCGTCTTCCTGATCATCGACGGCCTGGTCCTCTCCGCCGTGGTCCTGCTCCAGGCCGGGCAGGGTGGCGGTCTCGCCTCGCTCGGCGGGGGAACCACCGATCTGGTCATGGGTGGGCGCCAGGCGGTGACCATCCTGCACAAGACCAGCTGGATCACCGGCGCGCTGTTCATGATCCTCGCCCTCCTCCTCTCGATCACCGCCTCGAGTCGGGCGGTTGGCGAGTCCGAGGTACAGCGACGTCTCCGGCAGCAGGCCCCTGCCCAGCAGTCTGTCCCGGTGGCTCCGCTACAGACCACGCCGGCTCCGCCGCCAATTCCAGGGGCCACCGGCAGCGCGGCGCCTCCACCTCCGCCGGCTGTGCCTCCGGCGGGCAAGCCGTGAGCACGGTTTCTCCCGAGCGGGGCGGTCGGACAACCGATCGCCCCGCTTTTGTTTTGCTGGAAGACGGCGCCGTCTTCCCGGGCACGGTCCACCGGCCGATGGAGCCGCGTTTCGGCGAAGTAGTGTTCACCACCAGCCTGACCGGGTACCAGGAGACCTTCACCGATCCCAGCTACCTCGGCCAGATCGTCGTGATGACCG
>CAZHSO010000178.1:0-3818 GCA_964535105.1 uncultured Gemmatimonas sp. | reverse complement strand
ATCCGCTGAATTCGCGCCCGCACCGAATCGGGATCCTGTCCCCGCAATCCATCGTTGGCGCCGGTTTCCACCACCAGCACCGCCACCCGGTCCCGGGTAAGAAGCCACTCAATCCGGTCGAGAGCGCCGGCCGAGCTCTCGCCGCTCAAACCCGCATTCACCACGCGAAAGGAGCGTCCCGCGGAATCGAGCTTGGCCTGGATCAGCGCCGGGTAGGCCAGACTCGGATCGCCAAGACCGTACCCGGCGGTGAGGCTGGTGCCTAGGAACACAATCGCCGGCCGAGCGTCCGGTCGGTTGCTGGACGGCTGGACGGCTGGATGAGTGGAGTCCGCAGTTCCCCCTTCCCCATTTCCCCCTTCCCGCTTCCCCGCACACGCCGAGGCCAGCAGCAACGCGATCAAGGTCGTCGATCTAACTATCATTCACCCCTCATCAGGCATCTCTTCGGAGTTCCCCGCATGCTGCGCTCAGAGTCGCTCACCCAGACCTATCTCTCCGGCGGGCGTCCGCTCACCGTGCTGAACGATATCACCTTCAGCCTCGAACGCGGCGGATTCCTCGCGATCGTCGGGCCGAGCGGCAGCGGCAAGACCACGCTGCTCGGCCTGCTCGCGGGACTCGACCGCCCCGCGAAGGGACGGGTCGAGCTCGACGGCCACGATCTGGGCCGAATGACCGAGGATCAGCGCGCCCGGCTTCGCGCCGAGAAAGTGGGCTTCGTGTTTCAGTCGTTTCAGCTCATTCCGACCCTCACCGCCCGGGAGAACGTCCAGGTGCCGCTCGAGCTTCGCGGAGAACCCGCCGAGGCGCGGGCGCAGGAGCTTCTGGAGCGCGTCGGCCTGGGCGACCGCGCCGACCACTATCCCGCCCAGCTCTCGGGGGGAGAGCAGCAGCGAGTGGCGCTCGCGCGCGCATTCAGCATCCGCCCGCAGATCCTCTTTGCCGATGAGCCGACCGGCAACCTCGACGCCAAAACCGGGGCGACCATCATCACCCTGATGGAGGAGCTCAACCGCGAGCTCTCGACCACGCTGGTGCTGGTCACCCACGATCACGACCTCGCCGCCCGCGCGCGCCGCACCATTCGCCTCTCCGACGGCCGGGTCGTCGAGGACACCGGCGCGTGATCGGTCCTCGCTTTGTTTTGCGGATGGCCTGGCGCGAAGCGCGCGCCGGCCGGCGAAGGCTGTGGCTCCTCACCGGGGCGGTCACCGCCGGCGTGGCAGCGCTCGTGGCCATCAACTCCTTCACCCAGAATCTGCGCACCTCCGTTGCGGCGCAGGCGAAGGCGCTGCTCGGTGCGGATCTCAGCATCACGGGGCGGACGGCATTCTCCCCGCGCGTCGATGCGCTGATCGACAGCCTGATCGCGCCGGACTCGGCTACACAGCGAGCGGCGGGCCGCCGGGCGCTCCAGGTGAGCTTTGCGGCGATGGCCTACGTGCCGCGGACCGCGGGGGTGCGCCTGGTGCAGGTTCGCGCCATCGAAGGTGAGTTTCCATTCTATGGAGAGATCACCACCGAGCCGGCCCGCCGCTGGCGCGAGCTGCTCACGACCGACGGCGCGCTGGTCGATCCCGCGCTCCTCGCGGCGCTCGGAGCGAGTGTCGGAGACACCCTCGCCCTCGGCAACGCCCGGCTTCCGATTCTCGGCACCGTGCTGAACGTGCCCGGAGACGTCGGCGTGATGTCGGCATTCGGGCCTCGCACCTTCATCCCGGCCCGCACCCTCGACCGCACTGGACTGCTGCGCTTCGGGTCGCGTGCCGAGTACGCGGCGTTCATCCAGCTCCCCGCCGGCGTCGTGGCGCAGCCGATCCGCGAGAAGTACCGGATGCCGCTCCGCGCCGAGCGGGTGGGCATTCGCACCGTGGAGGACGACCGGGAGAATCTCTCCGACGCGCTCTCCCGGCTCGGCAACTATCTCGGCCTCGTGGCGCTGGTCGCCCTTCTCCTCGGCGGACTCGGCGTGGGCAGCGCGGTGCATGTCTTCATCAAGCGGAAGCTCGACACCATCGCGGTGCTCCGCTGCCTGGGCGCCACCTCGCTCGAGGTGTTCGCGGTGTATCTCCTCCAGGCGCTCGCGATGGGCGCGTTCGGTAGCGCCATCGGCGCGGTGCTCGGCGTCGGGCTGCAGCAGGTGCTGCCGATGCTGTTCGAGGGGCTCCTCCCCATCGACGTCCGGGTTGCACCTTCGCCCCGGGCCATCGCGCTCGGGCTCGGCCTCGGCCTCTGGGTGGCGGGAATGTTCGCGGCACTGCCATTGCTCGCGGTGCGCCGGGTCTCACCGCTCATGACGCTGCGCCGGGACTATGAGCCGGCGCCCACCAGACGCGACTGGCTGAGCCGGCTGGTCGGAATTCTCCTCGCAGCGAGCGTGGTGCTGCTCGCGACGATCCAGGTGGGGGATCTCCGGGACGGGGCGATTTTCGCGGTCGGTATCGGACTCGCCCTCTTTTTTCTCTGGCTCGCGGCCCGCGCACTCATCGGCGGCGTGCGCCGCTGGTTCCCTTCGCGGCTGCCGTATCTCTGGCGCCAGGGGCTTGCGAACCTCTACCGCCCCGCGAATCAGACGGTGACGGTGGTGCTCGCGCTCGGCTTCGGCGCCTTTCTACTGGCGACGCTCTACTTGGTGCAGGACAACCTGCTCCGCGAATTCCGCCCCGGCGGATCGAGCCAGCGCCCCAACATCATGTTCTTCGACATCCAGCCCTCGCAGCGCGACGGCGTCGCCCGGGTGCTCAGCGAGGGTGGATTCTCCGGATCGCCGCTGGTGCCCATCGTCACCATGCGAATCAAGACGGTCAAAGGCGTTCCGGTGCGGCCGGAGATTCCCGCACCTGACACCACCACCAGATCAGGCGCCGACCGCTCCGGCAACCGGGGCCCGAACCAGGGCCCGCCGGGGGGATGGGCGGCGCGCCGGGAGTACCGCTCGAGCTATCGCGACACGCTCACCCGGACGGAAAAAGTCGTGGAGGGAAAGTGGTGGGATGCGGGCGTCCGTCCCCCCGCCGCGGGAGAGCCGGCGCTTCTCTCGCTCGAGACCGACATTGCGGGGGAGCTCGACGTCAAGATCGGTGACGAGATCCTCTGGGATGTGCAGGGCGCCGAGGTGCGCACGACGCTGGCCAATCTGCGCGAAGTGGATTGGGGCAGGTTCGAGACCAACTTCTTCGCGGTGTTCCAGCCCGGAGTGCTCGAGACCGCGCCGCAGATGTTCGTCACGCTGGTCCGGGTCGACAGCGCGCCGGCACGGGGGCGCCTGCAGCGCAGCATGGCCGAGCGGTTCCCGAACGTCACCGCAATTGATTTGTCGCAGATTCAGCAGGCGCTGGACGGCATCCTCGACCGCGGCGCCGTCATCGTGCGATTCCTTGCGGGATTCAGCCTGGTCACCGGCGCCATCGTGCTGATCGGCGCGGTTTCGGCGTCACGGATGCAGCGGATGCGGGAAGCGGTGCTGCTCAAGACACTCGGGGCGACGCGCGCCCAGGTCCTGCGGATCCTCATCTCGGAATACGTGGCGCTTGGAGTCCTCGCTTCCATCGCGTCGGTCGTCCTCGCGACTGTCGCGGGGTGGGCGCTCGCAAAGTGGGTGTTCGAGGCACCCTTCCACCTGCCGGCTCCGGCGCTCGCGGGGCTCACGCTGCTCCTGGTCGCCCTGACGCTTGTTGTGGGACTCTGGAACAGCGCCGAAGTCCTGAAACGCGCCCCGCTGGCGGTGCTGCGCGAGGAGTGATGCGGGGGTCATCCGGGCGTGAGCGGTGAGCGGTGAGCGGTGAGCGGTGAGCGGTGAGCGGTGAGCGGTGAGC
>CAZHSO010000177.1:0-3842 GCA_964535105.1 uncultured Gemmatimonas sp. | reverse complement strand
GAGAGGTGACGGCGGCACCCTGGAGGATGTCCTCAATATCCGGAGGTAAATCAGCAGGCAGCAGGCAGGAGGGGTCTATTCCTCCTCGTGGCGAGGCACTCGTTGCGTCGCGAACGACTCTGGTGGCGCGTTCGGCTTGACCCGGATCGATTTGGCGGGAATGCCGACATTCACGTGGTACGCCTTCACGTCCTTGGTGGCGAGGGCGCTCGCGCCCACCATCCCGTTCCGGCCCACCCGCACCCCGGCCAGCACGGTGGCGTGGTAGGTGATGCGCGCGTCGTCCTCCAGAACGGTGCGCAGGTCGGTCACATCCTTCTGATCCACGATGCTGTGGGTGTGGCTGTAGATGTTGGCGTAGTCCGAGACGCTCACCCGGTTTCCCATCGTGATGCCGCCGCGGTCATCGAGCAGCACATGGCGGTGGACGACGCAATCGTCGCCCACTTCCATGTTGTACCCGAAGGAGAATTCGGTGTGCTGGAAACATTTGAAGTTCTTGCCGCAGCGGGCAAAGATTCGAGGCGCGAGGAGCCGGCGCAGCTTGACGCCGAGGTCCACGTTCTGCCCGCCCGCCGGCGTGCGATCGAAGGAGTACCAGAGCCAGAGCAGCGGCTTGACCCGCGCGAACTTCTCGGCGTCCACCTCGGCGTAGTACTCGGGCTCGAGGGTGATGTTGCGCGGGTCGAGGGCCAGGAGGGCTGCGCGTGAAGTGGCGGTGGTCTTCGGATCGTTCAGCAGCTCGTCGCACCCGGGAGCTCCGGGGTACCAGAGCAAATGCAGCGTGTCGCGGCAGATCCGGGACCAGTCCGCGCCCGTAGCAGAGAGGGAGGAGTCGAGCTGCTCGAGCCAGACATCGTTGACGGCCTGGGCGCTCTGGGGGAGCGCTACCGTCCGAAGGGGGCGGAGGACCATGCCGGAATCTACTCCGGTGCCCGCCGCCCCGGTGAGGGCCTACTTGTCGATTTTGGTCGAGTCGGGGAAGGCCATGAGGTAGGTGATCTTCCACTGGCCGTCGGCGCCCTTCTCGAAGGCGCCGAGGTACCGGCCCCACTCATGGTCGACGGTGCCTTTCACATCGTGCATGTTGTGGTAGGTGCCGATCTCGGTGGCTTCGGAATCGGTGCGGACGCTTCGGGTCCCTGGCATGATCTGGGTCAGGGTGTTCTTCCGGGCCGCGAAGTCGGCGGTGAATGCTGCCTGGATTGCGGGGCGACCGCGGAGCCGGGGGAGGCCGAACAGGTCCACCCCGGCGGAATCGGCGTAGAGTGCGGCGAGTCCGGCTGCGTCGCCGCCGGTCTGGAGGGCGATGTAGCGATCGCGCAGTACGTCGAGCCCCTGACTTGCCGCGGCGCTATCCACGGTGGCGGTCGCGGTGGGCGGTGTCTCGGCCCTTGGGGCGCAGGCCGCGGCCAGGAGGACTGCCGCGAGCGTGGTCGTCGACGAATATCGCATCGGGCGTCTCCTTACTTCTTGATGGGAACGAGGGAATCCGCGAACGCCATGATGTACGCCAGGCGCCACTGTCCGTCGGCATCCTTCCGGATCGCCGCCGCATAGCGGCCGTACTCCGTCTGGGATTTTCCGGCGGTGGTGGTGGTCTCGACGTAGTCGCCGGTCTGATAGGCGAGCTCGTTGCTGATCGCCGTGGTCTGTTCCGGCGTGATGGTCTCGGCAGCTACCTTGGTGGTCTTCATCATGGGCTCGAAGGCCGTCGCCCAGGCGGCTTTGCCGACCAGCGGAGGCAGGCCCTTCGAGTCGATGCGGAAGCTGTCGGTCAGCAGGGCTCCCATCGCGGCCATGTCGCCCGCGGTCACGGCGGCGATCCAGCGGGGCCAGTAGTCACCGGCGGCGGACACCACGGCGGCGGTGTCCACCGCCATGGGGGCCGCGGCCTGCTCCGCGGGCCGGGGAGCGCAGGCGGCGATGGCTGCAGCGAGGACGAGACCCGGAAACGCACTGCGAGTCGGCATGCGGACCTCCAGGAGAAAGCCGGCGGGGCCGGCGAGGTTCGGGGAGGAGCAAGACTACGGCACGATTCTGACGCGCGCCAGAGGCCCGGCCCTCAGCCCTCCAGAGACCGCCGCAGCTCCGCGTCCACCCGCCTCGGCCGCCCGGTCACCCGGTCGATGGCGGCGTACACGCTCCGGCCCCGGGCCAGCAGGCCGTCATCCCCGGCCCGCCGGATCTCGATGAACCGCTCCCACGTGGCCCCGGAGGGCTCTCCGACCCAGGTGCGGGCGACGAGCCGCTCCCCGACAAAGGCCGGCGTCTTGTAGTCGATCTCGTGCCGGGTGACGACCCAGGACACCTTCGCCTTGTGCTCCGCCGGTGCGGCAGTCTCCCAGTGCGCTGTCGCGGCGTCCTGCATCCAGCGCAGGTAGACCACGTTGTTGACGTGGCCCTGGGCGTCGATGTCGGAAGGCTGCACGACGATCGCGATTTCGAATGATTTCATTCAGAGGCAAGGAGGCAAAGAGGCAAAGCTGGTCCCGTTGACCGTTCACCGTTGACCGTTGACGCAGTCGAGAATGGAATCCCCGAGGTCCGCGATTCCTTCCCCCGTCGTCGCGCTCGTCAGCAAGAGCTCGTCCTGCGCCATGCCGAGCTCGCGCGCCCGCTCACCGAGGGCCAGGCGCTGCGCTGTCCTGGAGAGCTTGTCGGCCTTGGTCAGGACCGTCAGGACCGCCCGCCCCGACTCCGCCAGCAGCTCCTGGATCTCGGCGTCATCGGCCGACGGCGGGTGCCGGGCGTCCAGCAGCCAGACCACCCCGGTGAGGGACGGGCGGCGGGCAGCGACCCCTTCGAGGAGCTCCCGGAAGGCGAGCCGGGCGGTCTTCGAGGTTTTCGCGAAACCGTAACCCGGCAAGTCAAGGAAGTAGCAGGGTGGGAGCCGGAAGACGTTCATGAGCTGGGTCTTGCCCGGCGTGCCGCTGACGTGCGCCAGGTGCTTCCGTCCGACCAGCGCGTTGAGCAGACTGGATTTGCCCACGTTCGACCGCCCCACGAAGGCGATCTCGGGGAGCACGGGGTCGAGCGGGTAGAGCGGATCCGGAAAGCTGCCGACGAACTCGATCGGCAGCCGGGCGAGGGTCACGCTTCGCGGATCTGACGGGGTCGTTCGGTGATGATCATCGGGGAGCTGCCCTCGGTGATACACTCCGGCGTGACGATCACTTCTCGCACGTCGTCGCGCGAGGGCATTTCGTACATCAGGTCGGTCATCACCGTCTCGAGAATTGCCCGGAGTCCCCGCGCGCCGGTCGATCGCTTGATGGCCTTCCGCGCGACCGCCTTGAGGGCTTCCTGGTCGAAGGTCAACCCGACGTTCTCCAGCTCGAAGAGCTTCTGGTACTGCTTGGTGATCGCGTTCTTGGGCTCGATCAGGATGCGCACCAGCGACTCTTCGTCCAAGGCCTCGAGCGGGACCACGACCGGCAGCCGTCCCACCAGCTCGGGGATGAGACCGAAGCGCAGCAGATCGTCCGGCTCGGCGTTCGCGAAGGGATTCTTCTTGTTCATCTCGGGCGTCTTGTCGCGCTCGGCGGCGGCGGAGAAGCCGATCTGCTGCCGGCCCAGACGCCCCTCGATGATCCGCTCCAGCCCGTCGAACGCCCCACCGCAGATGAAGAGAATGTCCTTGGTGTTGATCTGGATGTATTCCTGTTGCGGGTGCTTGCGGCCGCCCTGGGGGGGCACCGACGCGACGGTTCCTTCGAGGATCTTGAGCAGCGCCTGCTGCACACCTTCTCCGGAGACGTCTCGCGTGATGCTCGGGTTCTCCGATTTGCGCGCGATCTTGTCGATCTCGTCGATGTAGACGATGCCCCGCTCGCACTCCG
>CAZHSO010000176.1:0-3842 GCA_964535105.1 uncultured Gemmatimonas sp. | reverse complement strand
GAGACCCTTGAGTCTCCGCCCCTTGCGGTATACAGCCAATCTACTTATCTATACAGACACCCCTTCAGGAGTCCGCATGCCCCCGGTGCGACGTCGCCGCAAAAACCTCTACATTGATCAGCACCGGATCGATCGGGTCAAGGCGCTCCTCCACGCGGAAACCGAGACGGAAACGGTCGAGCGCGCCTTAGCTCTCGCCGAGGATTTCGCAGCCTTTCAGCTGGAAGTCGATCGGGGCTTGGATCGCCTGGTCGGTCGCGGTGGATTTGTCGACCATTTCGCTCCCGTTCGTGAGGCGAGCTGAGGCGAGTCTACCTGCTCGACTCAAACGTCTACATCCAGGCCTTCGTCGACGCGGCGTTCGGTCGCGAACTCCAGGACTTTCATCGCGCGGAGCTCCCTCGCCTCGTCCTGAGCGCCGTGGTCGCCTCCGAGCTCTTGGTTGGCGCTCTCACCCCAGACCGTGAACGGGCGCTTCGCCGGGCACTCCTCGATCCTTTTCGAATACGCCGGCGCCTGCATACTCCCTCCTGGAGCACCT
Source organism: uncultured Gemmatimonas sp. (assembly GCA_964535105.1). Lineage (GTDB taxonomy): Bacteria > Gemmatimonadota > Gemmatimonadetes > Gemmatimonadales > GWC2-71-9 > JABFSM01. The sequence continues at coordinate 3,301 of CAZHSO010000176.1, read as the reverse complement.
GGGAGCTCGCTACGTCGATTGATCGGCGCCTCCGCCGGCGCCCGGCCCTGCGCACCCGGCTGCAGCAGCGATCATTCTTTCATGACATTCTCATTGCGGCATCCGCCCGGGAGTTGGGTGCGACGATCGTCACCCTGAATACGGCAGACTTCGTCCTCATCGCTCAGCATGTGGACATTACATTCGTCATCCCGTGGCCGGTGCGGGCCGTATAACCCGCATTTGCAGCTGCCGGGGGCGTAGGCGCGGCGGCAGCCGCGCGCTATGTTCTGCTGGGGGATACACGGCTGCCGCCGCACGCGCCCGCAGCTGAAATGCATGGCGTTAGGCCGCGTACGAAGGAGACTTTGTGGTCGAAGCACCGGCAGTCCGGCATCGGGCGCAATCCCTCGGGGAGGAAATTGCAAACAGCATCAGCCACGGCACGGGATTCCTCGCTGCGCTGATTGCCCTTCCGGTGCTCGTGCTAGGCGCTGTCCCGCACGGCGCGGCAGCCATTGTTGGCGCAGGGGTCTTTGCCGCGACTATGGTACTCCTCTACCTCACCTCGACGCTCTACCACGCGCTGGCCCCGAATCGCGCCAAGCGCGTTTTCCAGATCCTCGACCACGGAGCGATATACCTCCTCATCGCCGGGACCTACACGCCTTTCACGCTGGGCGTACTCCGCGGCCCCTGGGGTTGGACGCTCTTCGGGCTCATCTGGGCCCTCGCCGTGACCGGAATTGTCCTGAAGTCGGTCGGGGGAGTTCGACACCCTCGGCTTTCGACCGGGCTGTACCTGGCCATGGGTTGGTTGATTCTGGCTGCGGCAAAGCCGTTGTGGCACGCGATGCCGGGGTGGGGTCTCTTTTGGCTCGCGGCGGGTGGTGTCGCGTACACGGCGGGTGTGGGGTTCTACGCGGCCAGCCGGATGCGATACGCCCACTTCGTGTGGCACCTGTTCGTACTCGCGGGCACCGCGTGTCACTTCATTGCTGTGCTACGATACGCGGCCTAACCCGCGCTTGCTGCTGCCGGTGGCCTGAGCGCCTCAGCCGCTGCGGGCTATCTTAAGGGTGGATCCGCGGCGGCTTCGGCAGGCCCCCGCAGCAGAAGCGCAGCCCGTTATGCCGCAGTGCTCAGACCGCTTTACGGACCTGCCTCCCATCCGGCGCCAAGCCCTTGCTAGCCATACTACCACGTAGTACCTTAGATGGTGACCGAGGCCCGGCGCGAACTCGAGTTCGTCTACACGCCGCTCTTCGATGCGGCCGCGCGGGACCTGCTCGACGACGAGGCCATGCGGCAAGTCGAGCTCACCCTGCTGGTCGAGCCGCGGGCGGGTGATCTGGTGGCGGGCACCGGCGGGGTCCGGAAGCTCCGGGCTCCGCTGCCAGGGCGAGGGAAGCGGGGTGGCGCCCGCGTCATCTACCTGTACGTCGAGGTCCGTGGGCGTATCTACTTCCTTCTCGGGTACGCCAAGAATGAACAGGTCGACCTCACGTTGGGCCAAAAGAAGGCGCTTCGAATGATGGCCAAGCAATTGGAGGAACTGGGATGACGGTCAAAGGGAAGCGCAACTTGGCGGCCTTGTTGGTCGACAGCATGGCACAGGCTGTCGCGATCGAGACCGGAACGCTCCGGGCCGCCCGTCGCCATCGGCGGACCCTCCGGGAAGCCACGGTAGCGCCGCCGCCCCGCTACGGATCCTCGCGGGTCCGTCGCCTCCGTGAGGGCCTCGGCCTGTCGCAACCGGTTTTTGCCAAGGCGCTCAATGTCAGCGTCGGTACAATCCGCGGCTGGGAGCAAGGTACCCGGATCCCGGACGGCCCCTCGCGGCGACTCCTCGAGGTCGTGGAGCGGCATCCGCAGGCGATTCTCGAGGTGGTGCACGACGCCCGCAGATCTGTGTCGCCTGCGGCATAATTGCATGGCGTTATGCCGCAATCCACGATGGCAGTGAGGTACACATCAACAGTCACTCTGTGATTCCAATCGACGCGCCGCTCGGTCTTGAAGCCCAGCTGGCCGAGGCGGCCCGGGCCGTCTGCCGCGTGTTTGGCATCGATGAGCAGAACAAATGCTCAGGGATCGGAACGGGTTTCGCCGTGGCAGATGGCGCGTACGTAGTGACGGCCGAACATGTCGTGACCCGCGGTACCCAGTGGGGAAGGACGTAAGGTCGGCAGGGGGCGGATGGAGATCCTGGAGTCATCTCCATCGTCCAAGGTCACGATCAAACTGGATTTCCTGAGGCCATTTGAAGCCCACAACACCGCCGAGTTCACGCTGGAACCCAGCGGCGGCTCCACCAACGTCATGTGGGCCATGCACGGTCCCAACCGCTACCTCGGGAAGGTCATGAGCGTGTTCATCAACATGGACACCATGATCGGCAAGGACTTCGAGACCGGTCTCGCGAACCTGAAGAGGATCGCCGAGAAGTGACCACACGAAGTCCTCGGCGGCAACTGGACGATTCAGGTGAAGTCGAAGGAAGCGCCGGTCGAATGGGCGTCGCGGTGCCCCGCGTCGGACAACGAGGTGATCGAGGTTCGCCAGGTGCAGCAGTTCTCGGACTCTTCGCTACCCGCCGGCGATCGCTCCCACGATCATGAACGGCTCGATGCCCCTCGCGACCGCGTCGGGCAATGGGGCGTCCGGATGTTCGTGGGAGAGATCCTGATCGCAGGCGAAGAATCTCACGAACGCCCGGCGCCGCTGCGAGTCGTGGTCGCGGATGGTGCCGCGCAGCGCCGGATAGCTGAGCTCGACCGCGTCGAGGACCGAGCGCAGCGTGGCCCGGCCCTCGACATCGAGGGTGAGCTCCCCGTCGACGCCCGCCAGCGCTCGCAGCGGTGCCGGCAGCATCACCCGGATCATGCCAGGGTCTGGACCTCGACGGACAGCACCGGCGGCAGATCCCGTACGATCGCCGCCCAGCTGTTCCCGGCATCGGCCGAAGCGTACACCTGCCCGCCAGTGGTGCCGAAATACACGCCGCACGAGTCGAGTGAATCGACCGCCATCGCGTCGCGCAGCACGTTGACGTAACAATCGTGTTGCGGCAGACCCTTGGTGAGCGCCTCCCACTCATTCCCACCCGAGCGGCTCCGGTACACCCGCAGCTTGCTCTCGGGAGGGTAGTGCAGCGAGTCGCTGGTGATCGGGACCACGTAGATGGTGTCCGGCTCGTGCGCGTGCACCTCGATCGGGAACCCGAAATCGGTCGGCAGGTTCCCGCTGACCTCATGCCATGACTCCCCGGCGTCGTCGCTGCGCATGACGTCCCAGTGCTTCTGCATGAACAGCACGTTCG
>CAZHSO010000175.1:0-3850 GCA_964535105.1 uncultured Gemmatimonas sp. | reverse complement strand
AGTGTTACCTATGGTGGGGGAACGCCGGTCATGCGATCCCAGCCTCAGGATCGGGGCGAATCTTCGGCCCCGGGGGGATGGCGGTCAAGGAAGCGGGGTGAGTCGCTTGAAATCGGGGACGAGTTGCTGAGCGATCGGGGGTCAGAGATCAGGGGTCAGGGTGAAAGGCCCCACCCCCTGAGCCCTGACCCCCGACCCCTCAGTTGTGTTTATGGCCCTTATTCCCCATCTCACTCAAATACGCCAGATCATCCTGCAGCGATTCGTCGGTCAGATCGAGCACCGGCCACTTGGAGAAATCGCTCGGCGCGTAGAGTCCCACCATGCTGGCCATCGCGCCGTTGACGAGCGTCTGCCCGGTGGGATTGTCATAGACGCCCACCACGCGGTACTTGCGTCCCGCCTTGAGAAGCAGTCCCTGGCCGGTCACGCCGAAGAGCCGGCGGCCGATCCTGGTCACCTTGCCGTCGGGAGTCCGCGTCGTGCTGATCTGGGAGAGCGTCTTCCCGGTCTCGGCGTCCTCCAGCCGGACCGCGACGCCGTAGTCGTGCATGTGGCCGCCGACGCCGAGGAGACGGCCGCTCACCGGCGGGGTGAATTCCCAGGACTTTTCGCTCCGGCCCGCGGGGATGTCGAAGGTGTTCCCCTTGCCGACGGTCAGGTTCACGTCCATGTAAATTGGGAGCGCTGCGAGGGGGCGGGGATTGAGGTTGGGCGGGCTGTACGACAGCCTCAGCCGCACCTGGATTCCCTCCAGATCATTTCCCGTCTCGTTGGCCCAGGCCAGGTACATTCCCAGCTTCGTCGCCGGCTTCATCGGGATGCCGATGGACTTGGGGACGAACGCATCCTCGGTCTCCTGGCCGATGCCGAAGATCCGCTCGTACGACGGGTAGAGCAGCTGGCGCCGGTCGAAGTTGATCGCGATGAGGTGGTGCACCAGGCGGCGCTCGATCGGCCTGCCCGATGCGTCGACGATCTCGATGGTGAAGCCGCGGAACCACCCCTCGACCGGCCACTCGAACCGGATCAGCGGTGTGTTGTGGTCCGCCATCATGTCCATGTCTTCGTGCTTCATGCCGGGGGGCATGCTGCGCACGGTGAACGGCCCCGCCGTCACCACAACCTCCCGCCTGGCCTGGTCCAGCCGGACCTGGGCGACGGGAACGGAGTCGCGGATCGGCGCGGACGCGAGTGTCAACATCATCACAACGGACAGCATGCGTGCTCCCACGATGGCTTTGATACCAGAAAAGGTAAGTCCTCGGCACTCCAGCCTCAACAGGCGCCTGCGGCTGGTCGCCGGGGCGATCTGGTGGTCGTTGGCGGGGTTGTTCCCCTCACCCCTCACCTCTCAATCCTCAATCCTGTTACCGAACCACGTCCCCACCTTCGAATTCCCCCTCGCCTCCGCCCGGGCCAGCGCATTGGTGGGACGGGTCATTCATGTGAGCCGAGGCGAGTCGCAATTCGGCTCGGAATGGGAGGGAGAGGCCGGCCTCGGAGAAATTTGGCCGCTCCTGGCGCTTGGCCGAGGGCGGGTGCCGTTGACGCTCCACCTCGGCACCGAAGTCTACGGTCGCTTCTCGCTGGCCGACGCTGCCTCGGCCTTGATCAGCAACGACTGGCACGTCAACCTGGTGCTCACCGCCGATGTCTCACGGTGGCGGCTGGCGCTCGAAGGGTACCACGAGAGCAGCCATTTGGGCGACGAGTACAGCGACCGGTTTCCCGGCTCGCGGGTCAATTGGTCCCGCGAGATCGTCGGACTCTGGGCCACCCGTACTACCGGCCCCCTCTCGATGAGCGTCAATGCCAGCTACGCCGTGATCGACGCCCTGGATCTCGGCCCCGCGGCGCTCGCGTTGGGAGTGGACTACGTCGGCAAGCGGGGGAGCGTGTTCGGCGGCGGCAGCGCGCAGGCGGTGCTGGCGCTGCATGCGGACATGCAGGAATACACCGACTGGGAGGTGACGCTGGCGGGGAGGGCGGGGATCCGGTTTTCCGATCCCACCCGGCGGCGGGGGTTTGCGGTGTTGCTTACGTATCTGGACGGAATGAGTCCCCAAAGGCAGTTCTACCTTGAGAAGAGTCGGTATCTCGGGGTGGAAGTCCGGTTTGATTTATGAGCGCTTGAACCACTGGAACCACAGATGCCACAGAAAAAAACATCCTATTGCACAGATGAATCTGTGCAATGTGGTTTTGGCTTCTGTGACATCTGTGGGTGACTGGTCCTTGGGAGAAAATCCTGCCCCCTAGAAGATCAGCCCCAACAGAACCCTCAGCGCAACCATCGGCACCGGTAGCAGGGTGAGCCCTACCGCGAACACGAAGCCATAGCGGAACAGTGTAGGCCCTACCTCGGAAAAGTTCCTTCCCCACCGGCGCATGATGATCGCATCTACGATCGGTCCGAGACAGAAAAAGAGATTGGCGAGAATGGCGTAGACCACGATCCCGCCCCACGGAATGCCAGGCGTACGCCCCGGGGTGAGGAATTCCGCCAGGTAGACCACACTCAGCGAAAGGACACCCGCCGCTCCCACCGCGAGGTTGTACGCCATCCGCCGTGATTCCCACCAGCGGAAGACTTCCCAGGTCTTGGGGGCGGAGTACGGGGCGCGGAAGAAGAATTTGGTGATCGCGGACATGGAATTTACTTTATAAGACAAAGTGGTTTCACGCAAGACAGCACCGCGGTTGGGGGTTGGGAGATGGGGCTTGGGGTAGAGGCCTTCCCCAACCCCCATCCTCCCAGCTCCCAACCCCGAACTCCTAGTTGACAACTCACTCAAGCTGCTTAACTTACGCGCTGGATCTGGCACTCACACTGACTGAGTGCTAACACGTTGGACAAGCGGGTGTTACCACCACTTTAACCAGGTTGAGGGAGCTGCTGCTATGGCCATGGCACTGAAGTCGAAGCCCAAGATCGCGTTTGTCCCCTTCGAGGATCGCGTCGTGATCCTCCCCAGCGAGGAGACCGAGACCATGCGGGGCAGGCTGTACATCCCCGACACGGCCAAGGAAAAGCCCACCCAGGGTGAAGTGATCGCGGTCGGTCCGGGCCGCTTCGAGAAGGGCGTTCGCATCCCGATGGAAGTTCGGGTCGGCGACCGCGTCATCTACGGGAAGTACAGCGGTCAGAATGTGACCATCGACGACACCGAGGTCGTGATCCTCAAAGTGACCGACCTCTACGGCAAGCTCGCCTAACCCACCAGGAGACTGAATCCATGGCTGCAAAGGAACTGCTGTTCAGCACCGACGCCCGCGCCAAGCTCAAAAAGGGCATTGACGCCCTCGCCGAGGCGGTGAAGATCACCCTCGGCCCCAAGGGCCGGAATGTCGTCATCGACAAGAAGTTCGGCTCGCCGACGATCACCAAGGACGGCGTCACCGTCGCCAAGGAGATCGAGCTCTCCGATCCCGTCGAGAACATGGGCGCCCAGATGGTGAAGGAAGTCGCGACCAAGACCAGTGACCTGGCGGGCGACGGCACCACCACGGCCACCGTGCTGGCGCAGGCCATCTTCCGTGAGGGCCTCAGGAACGTCACCGCCGGCGCCAACCCGATGGAGCTCAAGCGGGGCATCGAGAAGGCCGTCGAGGCGGTTGTGGCGGAGCTGGAGCGCGTCTCCACCAAGACCACCGGCCGCAAGGAAATTGCCCAGGTCGGCTCGATCTCGGCCAACAACGACAAGGAAATCGGCGAGCTGATCGCCGACGCGATGGAAAAGGTCGGCAAGGACGGGGTGATCACGGTCGAGGAGGCGCGCGGCCTGGAGACCACGCTGGAGACGGTCGAGGGGATGCAGTTCGATCGCGGCTACCTGTCGCCCTACTT
>CAZHSO010000174.1:0-3875 GCA_964535105.1 uncultured Gemmatimonas sp. | reverse complement strand
CCTCCACTGGGAGCGTTTGGATGCCGACCTCACCGTCGCCAGCCTGGCCCGGCTGGTATTAGGTACCCAGGGCCTGCTGCGCGCCGCAGGCTCGGCCGGCGGAGCCGCCCGGACTAGAGCCAAGGCTCGTGCGGCACGCAAGAACGGTTTGAAGGGTGGCCGTCCGCGGGGGGCATCCGCGAAGCCGGCGGTAAAATGAAGACCGGGGGCTCGCTTGCGCTCGCCCCCGGTCACCCGCCTCCCCACGGCACCGCCGGTTCCTCCTCCTTGGGATGGGCGCCTCACCCATCCTGATGAGGTAGCGGAGGAGCTGGAACCGCAACCCCCGCCGGAGCTCCTTCCGGCGAGCGGTGGCGGCGTGGCTTGTGCGTGGTCCCGGTGTGGCGTACTTTTGGACGTACGTCCAACAGCCAAGGCGCCCAGTGACCAAAATACCCGACATCATTCCGATTACCGACCTGCGGCAGGACGCGGCCAAGGCCCTCGACCGAGTCCGCCGCTCGCGCGAGCCGGTCGTCATCACGCAACGGGGTCGGGCGGCCGCCGTCATGCTGAGCATGGAAGCGTATGAGCACGGCGAGCGAGAGCGCCAGATCTTGCGGCTCCTCGCCAGTGGCGAGCGTGAGATCGCCAAGGGCAAGGGGCGGAACCTTGACGCCGTCTTGGCCGACGCCGATCAAGTGCTGCGCGACGCCGGCGCGTGAGGGTTCGGTTCACCCCCGCGGGCGACCGCCAGTTTCTCGGGGTGGTCGCTTACATCCTGGCCGATCGACCGAGCGCCGCTCGACGATTTCACACTCGTGCGCTCAAAGTGCTGAAGCGCCTCGAGCGGTTCCCGGACTCAGGGCGGCGGATTCCGGAATTCCCGGATCTCCCTTACCGTGAGGTCATCATTCGACCGTACCGGTTCTTCTATCGAGTGCGCAGGGATGCGGTGTGGATTGTGGGCGTCTGGCACAGCGCCCGGCTGCCCGCTCAACCCACCGAATCGGAAGGCGCCTAAGCGCAGGCCGTTATACCGAACGGGGCCGAGCCGATGAAACTCTACTACTACGCCGATACGGACTCGCTCTACATAGATCTGGCTGAGGGGCCCAGTGTTACCTCCCATGAGGTGAGGCATCGGCTCGCGTCGGATCACTCGACGGGATTTCGCTCCGCGCCGATTACCGCGGCTCTTCGTCGGCATGGCGACGACGCCGGTTCCCGACAGTGCCCGGCGGGCAGGGGGGTGTCGAGATTGCCATGCCCCTGAGGCTTTTCAAGGCCAATACTGGCCTTTCCCTCAGCGCATTCCTGAGCGGGAAACGTCACGGCAACGAGGACAAACAAATCATTGCGTTCGGAGTGGGCGGCTGGATTCAGCCCTGACCGATCAGGGCTTGATGAAGCTCCCGTCGTTGAGCTCCCGAATCGCCTGACGGAGCTCGCTCTCGGTGTTCATGACGATCGGCCCGTACCAGGCCACCGGCTCCTCGATCGGCTTGCCCGACACCAGCAGGAACCGGATTCCTTCCGGCCCCGCCTCCACGGTCACCTCGTCCCCCCGATCGAACAGCACCAGCGACCGGTTGCCGGTACTCTCCCGCACGTGACTCTCTTCTTCGGCGCTGCCCCGATCGGTTAACACGCCGGCCGGCGCCGACGCGTCGCGGAATCGGCCGCTCCCCTCGAAGACATAAGCAAACCCCTGACGGCCGGTCTCGAAGGGCAGGGTCTTCCGTTTCGCCGGCGGCACCCAGACGTCGAGGTAGCGTGGCTCTGCGGCGATTCCGTCCACCGGCCCGCGCTTGCCCCAGAAATCGCCGATGATGACCCGCACGACGGTGCCGTCGTCATCCACCACCTCGGGCACGTCCTTTCCCTGGACGTCCTGATAGCGTGGCGCGGTCATCTTGAGCGACGACGGCAGGTTGGCCCAGAGCTGGAAGCCGTGCATCCGGCCCGCCGGGTCGCCGGTGGGCGTTTCCTGATGGAGAATGCCCCGGCCTGCGGTCATCCACTGCACGTCGCCGGCGCCGAGTGAGCCCCGGTTGCCGAGGCTGTCGCCATGGTCGACGGTGCCGGCGAGGACGTAGGTGATGGTCTCGATCCCGCGATGCGGATGCCAGGGAAACCCCTTGAGATAGTCCTCGGGGCGCTCGTTGCGGAAATCGTCGAAGAGAAGGAAGGGATCGAATTCGCTGGTCTCGCCGAACCCGAAGGCCCGGCGGAGCCGGACCCCGGCGCCTTCCATGGTCGGCGTGGACTGGGTGATGCGCTTGATCGGTCTGAGAGACATGGGAGCACCTCCGACCGCAAACTAATCGGAGATTTTACCCTGAGCACGAATGTCACCCTGAGCGCAGCGAAGGGGGCCATCCTGAATGAGTGCCAACGTGTCGGCGTCCGATTCGCATGATGGGGAATGCGAACTTGCGGTCTCGGCGCCGAGGAGCCTAACATATGGGCATGCCCGATATGGCACGGAAGTGGACCCGGGACATGGTCCTGGCGCTCCCCGACGACGGTAATCGTTACGAGCTGTTCGACGGCGAGTTGCTGGCGACGCCGGCGCCGACAGGTCTCCACCAGCTCGCCCTGGTGCGATTCTACGATCTCCTTGCGCCGTTCGTCACCGCACAAGGGATTGGGACGACCTTTTGGTCACCTGCGGATCTCTCGCTGGGCAGTGACCAGCTCTCCCAGCCCGACCTGTTCGTGGTGCCCTTCCTCCCCGAGAACCGGCGCGACTGGAGCGGCTTCCCGAATCCGATCCTGGTTGTCGAGGTGCTGTCTCCCTCCACCGCCAGCTTCGATCGTTTCGTCAAGCGCCGCCACTTCCAGCGGACCGGCATCCCCGAATACTGGATCGTGGACCTCGACGCCCGCGCGATCGAGCGGTGGCGGCCCGAGGACGAGCGGGCGGAGCTGCTGAACGATCGGCTGGTTTGGCACCCCGCCGGCGCTGTTGATGCACTCGACCTCCACCTGCCGGCTTTTTTCAGCGAGGTCTGGGGAAGGCCGTCATAGGCGAGTCGCGTCACCCACCACCACGAAGCGCCTCCTCCCGCAATTCTCTCTTGACAGACGTATATACCCTGTATATACTGTTCTCGTGCGCGACGATGAGGAGGGTATCTACGCCCTGCTTGCCCGGGCGACCGGATTCGAGTGGGACGCCGGAAACGCACTGAAGGTCCTCGTACGTCATCATGTGGAGCCGGGGGAGTGCGAACAGATCTTTTTCCGGGAGCCGCTCGCCGTCGATGTGGATGCGCGACACTCCGGGGCGGAACGCCGCAGGCGGGCGCTTGGCCAGACCCTGGCCGGGCGCAGGCTCTATTTGGTCTTCACACTCCGCGGCACATTGATTCGCGTGATCGCCGCTCGCGGCATGAATCGGAAGGAGCGACACGGTTATGGCCAGGTCCAAGCGCGCAGTCAAGACGATCCCGGTCTTTAAGACCGAGGAGGCGGAGCGGGAGTTCTGGATGCATGCCGATTCGACCAAGTATGTCGATTGGTCGAAGGCGCGCGTCGTGCGCTTTCCGAATCTGCGCCCCTCCTCGACCGCTATCTCAATCCGCCTTCCAGATACGCTCTTGACGGAGCTCAAGCTGCTCGCGAATGAGCGGGATGTGCCCTATCAGAGCCTTCTCAAGGTGTACCTGGCGGATCGTGTCACCGCGGAACGCCGGCGGACCAGGAAGCGGGCGAGGGCCTAACCGGCCGGAGGGGAGCACCCGCTAGCGCCACCGCCCCTTTTTGAGCGAATGGAAGGTGGCACAATGCAGATCTTCGGCACCCACGACGAGGCCACCCGGGCGCAACTCGCCAAGGTCGCCGAGCGGGCCCGCATGGTGGCCCTGATGGCGGACGGTCACGTGGGGTAC
>CAZHSO010000173.1:0-4130 GCA_964535105.1 uncultured Gemmatimonas sp. | reverse complement strand
CAGCGGCGCCTGCCCGATGCAGAACGGCTGGCACGGGAGGCCATCCGGATCGATCGATCGCGCGGAGTCGATGCCCAGGCCGACCTCGCCCAGAGTACCAGCGCGCTGGCCCACGTTCTCGCCGATCAGGGCGATCTACGATCCGCGGTCGGTCTGTATCGGCAGGCACTCTCACTCGCCCGGGCCGTCCACAACGACGACCACCCCGACGTGGTCGACGCCGTGTTCGACCTCGCCTCGACGCTGCACGCCTCGTACGGTCACCGGGAAGCCGATTCCCTGATTCGGTACGGCGTCGCCGTTCAGCGCCGGTTGCTCACCGGAGCACTGCTCCGGGGCGCGGGGCAGCAGGCGGGAGGCGCGGACCTCTCGCGACCCACACCGGCCGGCGGGTCCGAGGAGATCGCCGCGTCGGTGGCCCGGGCCCTCGAAGGGAACGCCGCGGCGCCGGCCCCAGCGGCCCCGGGAACGTCGGGCGGCGCTCGCATCGCCTTCGTCAGCGACCGCGACGGTCCTGATCCGGTCGGCGATGAAGGGAACCAGGAGGTCTACGTCATGAACGCCGATGGCACTGACCAGCGGCGGCTGACCCACGACAAGGGCGCCGACTTCAACCCGGCCTGGTCTCCCGATGGCAAACGCCTCGCCTTCACCAGCCAGCGCGGCCAGGGGTTCGACATCTACCTGATGAACGCCGATGGGAGCGAGCAGACGCCGTTGACCCGCTTCACCGCGCTGGGACTGGGAGCGGTCGAGCCGGCCTGGTCGCCGGACGGGAAACGCATCGCGTTCCGCAACCGTGTGAAAGAGTTCGATATCTACGCGATCAAAGTGGATGGCTCCGGACTCACCCGCCTGACCCGGGAGTCGGGAGGCTCCGGGGTGCCGGCGTGGTCACCGGACGGCAAGCGCATTGCCTTCAGCAGCCGGCGCCATGGACTCTCCGAAATCTTCACGATGGATGCCGACGGAGGGAACCAGGTCCGGCTCACCTCCAACGACGCGCTCGACCATCGACCCGCGTGGTCCCCCGACGGTCGCTACATCGCGTTCCACAGCGACCGGGACGGCGACCAGGAGATCTACGTCATGAACAGCGACGGAAGTCACCAGGTACGCCTGACCAGAAATGACGGGGAGGATGCGCACCCCTCGTGGTCGCCGGACGGCCGGCGGATCGTGTTCCATCGGCGGGTGCTGGGGCATGTGCAGGTCTTCGTCATGAATGCCGACGGGAGCGACGTGAGGCGGGTCACCGGATTGTCGGCCGTCGCGTTCAGCGGCTTCCCGAGCTGGGGGCCCGCGCCGCCATGATCCAGCCGACGTCGGTGATGCTCCTGGCGCTCGCGGCTATGGCGTGGCCCGGTGCGGCGGCATCCCAGCAGATCATCACCCTGGAAGGCATCGTCCGGGACGGGGCGCGGGGCATCGCTCTCGCGCAAATCCACGCCATCGACAGTCTCACCAACGAACAGCGCCGGGCCACCACCGACAGCCGCGGGTTTTTCCGGATGCTCGATGTGAGCCCCGGCCGGTATGTCGTATCCGTGCGGGCCATCGGCTACGCTCCGGTCGCCCGGACGCTTCACCTGGCCATGGGCCAGCGGGCCTCCCTGGACGTCCTGCTACAGCCGGGGCCGCTGGTCCTGGAACCCCTCGACGTTCGGGCGCTCGCCTTGCCGGCCGCCGAGATCGAGCGGATGTCCGTGTCTACCGCCGTGACGGAGCGGGAGATGCGGAATCTTCCGCTCAGCACCCGCCATGTCATGGGGCTGGCGGGCGTGACGCCCGGCATCCGGACCTTCCGGACCGCCACCGGGAACTCATTGCCGGCCGCGGGAGCGCTGCGCGACGAGCGGGCGCTCAACCTGTATCTCGATGGCGTGGAGATGAAGAACCTGAATACCGGCAACCTGGTCGGAGCGCCCGGGACCGGTTCTCCCTTCCCGATGGACGCGCTGCAGGAATTCCGGGTGCTCCTCAACACCTACGACGCGGAATACACCCGGGGCGCCGCGTACGTCATCAGCGCAACAACCCATCGGGGAACCAATCAGCCGCAGGGATCCGCGTTCGCCAGTTTCCAGAACAAGGATCTGGCAACCGTGAACGGGTTTCAGCGCGGGATACCGAACTTCGAGAAACCCGACTTCAGCCGGGTACACGCCGGCGTCAGTGTGCGGGGACCCTTCATACGGGACCGGCTGTTCTATGCCGCGACCTATGAGCTGTCTTCCACGGATAACTACATCGCCGTCGTGCCGGGCCGGCCGGCGGCCGACCCGGGGATCTGGGACCAGTATGCCGGCGTGTTCAAGGCCCCCAACCGCAACCACACCGGACTCTTGCGCCTGACCTGGTCGCCCGACGATCACAACCTGCTCGACGCGATCTGGTCCGCCCGGTTCCTGGCCCGTGAATCGGGTTTCGGCGGGACCGACGCCCATGGCTCCGCGATCGCGCAGGACATCGACGTCAACACGGTTACCCTGCGCCACCGCTGGCTGCCGACTCCGCGGCTCGCCAACGAGCTGAGCCTGCAGCTGGTGCGCTGGTCTTTCGAGGACAGTCCCCTCGTGCCGGGCCCGGAGTTCCGCTATCCCACGCTCCGAATCGGGCGGGCCAGCGCTGCCTTCGGGATCGACGAGACCCACCTTCGCCTGGTCGAACGGGTGACCTACGGCGCCGGGAGCGGACCCGGCAGTCACCTGCTCAAAGGTGGCCTGGAGATCTCACGAGCCAGCCAGAGGCAGTACCAACCGATGAACCGGAACGGGCTGTTCATCTTCAGGACGGAGCTGGCTGAGCCGCATGAAGCGCAGATCGGGCTGGGGCTTCTGGATCCGGAATCCGACCGCGATGCCACCGCCAGTTTCGCCGGCTGGATCGCGGGCGTGTATCTCAACGATGAATGGCAGCCGACCTCGCGCCTCCGGCTCAACCTGGGCATTCGATACGACGCCGAGATTAATACGTTCAACAATGACTTCACCGTCCCATGGGCTTCCGACCCCGTCCTCGCCTCCCGACCCGAGCTTCAGGGCCTCCTGCATCGGGGCGATCGACGGAACGACCTCGACAACTTCTCTCCGCGGGTCTCCTTTTCGTGGGACATCTCGGGACGGCGTCGGGCGTTTCTTCGGGGCGGGTTTGGCATCATGTACGACCGGGTGCCGGGCAATGCGGCCCTCAACGAACGGCGGACCGCGACGTGGCGCACCTACGTCTTCACCAATCCCGGAGCCGTTGATCCGGAGGAGCTGCGGGCCCGGGTGCTTTCCGGAGAAAACGGGACGGCCGTCCCGCCGTCGATCATACTTCTGCCCAACCAGATCGAATTACCGGAAAACCGGCAATGGTCGGTGGGATTCGGCATGGAGTTGACCCGGGGGCTGTCGCTCAACGTGGATTACATCGACCAGACTGTGCGGCATCTTTTCACGGTCGTCAATCTGAACTGGCTCGACCTCTCCCAGAGCCCGGCGCGACGCGTGTTATCCGCCGCGTACGGCAATCTCACCGCCTGGGGAGATGATGCGCGGGCGCGCTACCGGGCGGTCCTCACCAGCCTCTCGTTCCGTCCGGATACGAGTCTGCAGCTGACGCTCGCCCATACGCTCGGATCCGCGAAGGCGGAGTGGGATGACGAGAATGTGCCGGTCCCGGCCGCCATGGCCGACCAGTTCTACGTGATGCAGCGCACCACCGGAGATGAACGGCATCGTTTCGTCCTTTCGGGAATCTGGACGCTGCCGTATGGCCTGGGTCTGTCGGCCATCGCGACGGTCGCGAGCCCGCGGCCGTACCGGACGACGGTCGGCCAGGATGTGAACCAAAACAATCTTCTGGAGGACGACTGGATCGACGGAAGCCGGATTGCCCTCCCGCCCCAGGGCTGGAGCCACTGGTACCGGGTGCTGGATGTGAGGCTCACCAAGGCGATCGATCTGGGCCGGGGAGTGCGGCTCTCCGTGATCGCCGAAGGGTTCAACCTGCTGAACGCGGAAAACTACGCGGGGTATTTCGGGGTGCAACGCAGTGCGTCCGGCGCGCTCAGGCCGGATTTCGGAACCCCGAGCGGAGTCTTTGGGACCCGGCAGATCCAGCTCGGCAGCCGGCTGGATTTCTGA
>CAZHSO010000172.1:0-4143 GCA_964535105.1 uncultured Gemmatimonas sp. | reverse complement strand
TCGCGTAGCGGGTCTGCTCTCCGTCCTGCCACTCCTCGAACGCTCGTCCGCACCCGGCGTGTCGGTACGCTAACGCACACGAAGGGGCCGTCGGGCCAGCACTTGCCGCCCACCGGGGGCCTCGAGCACATACCGGATCTCGTAGTCGCCCGCCTCGGCAGGCGCGGTCAGCTCGTTCGAAGAGTCGCGGTCCGTATAGAAGTAGGAAAGCTCGCCGGAGGTTTGCGCGTGGCCCTTCTTCACCAGGTCGACATAGTCACCCCGGCGCTTCGGGCCGGTCCACTCGACCTTGACCTTCGAGCCTTTGGCGGCGGCGTCGGCCGCCTTCAGCGTGGCGGCCGACTGGGTGACGGCGAGAGGCGACGAGGCCAGGACCTTGCGCCCGCCCGGCCCTTCCAGCACGTACCTGATCTGATAGGCGCCGCTCTTGCCGGGGGCGGTCAGCTTCGCGGGATTGCCGTCCCGCGTGTAGGCATAAGTGATCTCGCCGCTGGTCTCCGAGTGGCCGGCCGGGACGATGTCGAGATAGTCGCCGGCGCCCGCAGGGCCTTCCCACGCGATTGTCATCGGCTCCCCACCTTCGGCACTGGGCGGGACGGTCAGGGTGGCGGCCGCGGCGGAAACGGTCAGCGGCGCCGTCGCCTTGACCTTCCGCTCGCCTGCCAGCTGGACCACATACCTCACATCGTATTCCCCCGGCGTCGTCGGAGCCCGCAACTTCGCCACCGGGATCGCGTCTTTGGTGTAGGCGTAGCCGATCTCACCCGCTGTGGCGGTGAAGCCGCGCGGAACGAGATCGATATAGTCGCCGCTATTGCCCGGGCCGGTCCAGCCCGCTTCGATCGGCGCGCCGACGCCGACAGCTGAAGGCGCCGTCACGGTCGCTTCGCCATCGACGGGACTACCGGTGTTGATGGTCTGTCCGGGAAGCGGCGCTCCGGGGTTGGGTTCCCCTACGGCAACGCCCTGGGTGGGGGATGCCGGGCTTCCAGCGGCCGGGGTCGCCGGCGCTGCTTCCTTCTTGGTGCAGCCCGCCAGCGCCAATGCGAGCGCGCAACCCGCCAGCAGCCCGGCCTTCAGCAATGTCCTCGAGCTCATGATTTCGACCCCATGAATAGGGATATCCCTCTCCCGCTCCAAGGTACCGCGCGGTGGGCGAGGGGTCCACTCGACTCGCTAGGACGCGGTGTCGTCGGCGCCCGGCGCGTGGGGGCCCTAGTCGAACGGGATGTCGGAAGCGTTTGTGAACCCCCTCCTCCGGGATTACCTGGCGGGCGCGGATCTCTCGACAGCGGAGGGGGTGCTGGCCCAGATCCCGGACTGGAGGGGGGACTACAATGCCGGGACGCCCCACCCCGCGCTCGGCTTGCGCTCACCACACCAGTACCGGAACGAGGTGGGCACGATGAGTCCGAAGTGCTAGCCGAAGTGCCTCACGAATCGGGGTACACAGCACAGCTACGGAAACGCTCCTCGGTATCATGAGCGAGGAGCGCAAGCTCCGCGAAGTCGTTTCGGGGATCTGATCGACACTCGAAACGGCACCCCAAACGGAACTCCAACTTTGTAATTCATCGGGACGGCGGGATTTGAACCCGCGACCCCCTGAACCCCATTCGACTCAGGGGGAACCTCAAAAACCTCAAGTTGTCGGTAGGGGAAGTCTATCGCGTTTTGGCAGGAAGCCCTATATTGTCTATTCGCTCCCAGGTCAGGACGGACCCAATGCTCGCTCTTCTGCTCTCGCTCCAAATCGGCGCAGTTCCCCCTCAGCCCTCGCTTCATCCACTCCACCGGCCGGCAACGAAAGTCGCCGCCCCCGGCAAGACCCGGCACTACTATATAGCCGCCGACGAGGTAATCTGGGATTACGCGCCGCATGGCACGAATCTCATAACGGGGCGCGCCTTCGATTCGCTTCAACAGCTTTTCACGACCCGCGGCCCGCATCAGATCGGGAGCAAATCGAAGAAGGCGCTCTATCACGAGTACACCGACGCGACGTTTCGGACGCTGAAGCCGCGCGCTCCCGAAGACGAGTATCTCGGTTTCCTCGGACCTGTCATTCGGGCCGAGGTAGGTGAGACTCTCAAGGTGATGTTCAAGAACAACGCGACGCGGCCGTACAGCATGCATCCGCACGGCGTCTTCTACGAAAAATCATCCGAGGGAGCCGGCTACCAAGACAATACCGGTGTCGTGCAGCAGGGGAACGCGGTTCAGCCGGGAAAGACGTTCACCTACACCTGGATCGCGAGCGAGCGTGCGGGCCCGGCGCCGATGGAGGGCAGCTCGGTCCTGTGGATGTATCACTCCCACGTCAGCGAGAGCGCCGACATCAACACGGGACTGATCGGTCCCCTCATAGTCACCGCGCGCGGCCGGGCGCGTGCCGACGGCTCGCCGAAGGACGTTGACCGCGAGCTGGTGGTCGCGTTCGCCGAGCTGGACGAGAACCTCAGCTGGTACTTCGACGACAATATCAAGCAGTACACTCTCGATCCGGCGGGCGTCAAAAAGGCGGTCGGTCCGACGTTCGTGGATCCTTTTGGCGCGACCAACCTCCGCGAATCCATCAACGGATTCCTGTATGGAAACGGGCCCGTGCCGACGATGAGGGAAGGCCAGCACGTTCGATGGTACGTGATGTCGACGACGAACTTCGAGCTGCATGCGCCGCATTGGCACGGCAACATCGTCACCGCGCAGCACATGAAGACCGACGTGCTCACGCTCGGCACGATGGGGATGGTGGTGGCGGACATGATCGCCGACAACCCTGGGACGTGGCTCTTTCACTGCCACATCGAGCCGCATTTTATGGCAGGGATGCAGACGCGGTTCACGGTGCTGCCGAGGAGCATGGCAAGCAGGCCAAACTAGGGGTGCGGGCGGAGAGCGCCCGAAGCTGTTGCACGCGGCGAGGATGAAGCTGACGGAGCAGGGAGCTCTTGCTCCATTCAGTCTTGCTCCGAGTTCCTCGGGCACTACAGGTTTCGACCGTTTCCACCTCGAACGAGGAGCATCTCCGATAAAGAGAGCGGCTGATCTCTTTGTCGTGCATACGAAACCGGCGGCGGCTCACACCTACGATGCCTGCCATGCGCATCAGACGCGCGACCCGCTTCTGGCCCACGTACTCGCTCGCATCCTGCAAATCCCCGAGAATGCGCGGTGCCCCGTAAGTACCGTCTGATCTTCCCCCGCAAAAGTGGACACGGAGTTAGGCCGGAGGCAAGTTACCGACCTGAGGAGGTGTCCCATGCAGGCGACGCGGCGGCGGTTCAGCAAAGAGTTCAAACTCGAGGCGGTGCGGCAGCTGCAGTCCGGCAGTCGGCTGGCGGACGTGGCCCGGGCCCTGGGCGTGAATGCCACGGTGCTGCGCCGCTGGCAGGACCAGGTCCAGGTGGACCCCGCGACCGCCTTTCCCGGCAATGGGCGGGTGGCGCGGGAAGAGGATGAGCTCCAGCGGCTCCGGAAGGAGGTCGTCCAGCTCCGGGCGGAGCGCGATTTCCTAAAAAAAGTGGCGGGGTACTTCACCAAGGAATCACGGCCCGACTCCAGGCGGTGAGTGCCCTGCCGAGCCCCCTGTCGCTCGCGCGGCGCTGTGCGCTGCTCGACGTCTCGCGAAGTGGCTACTACGCGAGGCGTCGCCGGACCCCGAGTGCCCGGGCCGGGGTCAATCAGCAGCTCGTGGCGGAGATGCGCCGGATCCACGCCGAGGTGGACCGGAGCTATGGCAGTCCGCGGATGCAGGAGGAGCTCGTGGCGCGCGACCTCCCGTGCGGTCGTCACCGGGTCGCCCGGCTCATGCACGCCCACGGCATTCGGGCCAAGCAAGCGCGACGGTTCCAGATGACCACAGAGAGCCGGCACAGCTTTGCGATCGCACCGAATCGGTTGGGGCGGGATTTCACGGCGGCCGCCCCGAATCGGGTGTGGATGGGGGATCTGACCTTCATCCCGACGGGTCAGGGCTGGTGCTACTTGGCCGTGTTGATCGACGCGTTTTCCCGGCGGGTCGTGGGGTGGGCGCTGGACACCCAGTCGGCGGCGGAGTTGCCGCTCGCCGCGTGGCGTCAGGCGGTGGCCACACGGCGCCCGGGCCCCGGCCTGCTGCATCATTCGGATCGGGGGGTGCAG
>CAZHSO010000171.1:0-4163 GCA_964535105.1 uncultured Gemmatimonas sp. | reverse complement strand
GTGGTTTCGTTCGGCCCATGCGACCCGTCATGACAGGACTCCTCCTTGCGGCGGCACTCTGCGCGCCCGCCGCGCTCGGCGCGCAGGACACGTCCACGCAAAGCCCCAAAATCAAGCGACACCCTGATGTCATTTCGCTGCAAGAGATCGAGTCGCTGCCGCCGGATGTCCGGGACGCGTACGAGATCGTGACCCGCCTCAGGCCGGCCTGGTTCAAGACCCGGGGGCCGGGCAGCTTGACCCAGGGCAGCGTGGACGTCGTCATCTATGTGAACGAGGTTCGCCACGGTGGCCCCACGGCGCTCAAAGAGGTGATCCGTCTCCAGGTAGCCGAAATCCGGCACTTGCGGGGAACCGATGCGTCGTTTCGTTTCGGCGCCAACCACGAGAACGGCGCGGTCCTCGTCAGGCTGAAGTAGTACCCGCGCTCATCGTTGCGGCTTGACAACCCGCGGCGTCACCGTGGTGTCGGCGCTGCCCCAAGCCCGCAGATCCAGCCAGCGATACTCGGCCCACTCCAGCCGCAGCGGCTTTTCCAGCAGGTTATAACCGCGGTCCTCCAACCAGAGTCGCAAGGTGCGGTCCGCTGGCACGTCGCAGAGGGCGTAGAGCCCCTTCGAGCTGATGCGGCCTCGCTCGCTCCGCGCGCTACCGCTCGAAGTCCGCCAGTTGACCACCGCCTCCAGGTTCGCCGCCGGCTTGCCGTCAGCTCCCCAGGCCATTCCTACGACACCTGACCGTTGGGCCTCCGCGCCACAAAGATCGCGCACGAACGCCGTGAGCGGAGGCACGGCGAACTGCACCACCGTGGTATCGCCCAGTGAGAGCAGCACGGGTGTGCTCGTCGGGCCGCGCACGAGCCCGAGCTTCGGATGGCTCGCCGTCACGGTCTGATCCCCCGAAGCCTCCACCGCCAGCTCGAAGCGGCCTTCGCTGTCGGAGAGCACGGAGTCGCTGGTGCCGCGCACCCCGACGAACGCCTTGGCCAGGCCGCCCCCGGCCACGCTGTCGTACACCCGCCCCACAATCACCGCCCGGTCCACCCGTCCCACGGCGTCGGCCGCGATTGCCGCCCGCCCGCCACGATCGCCATAGCCCATGAGCCGAACGATCGTCTGCCGGACGTTGTCTACCCCGTGCACCTCGGACGTTTCCAGTCGCGGGGTGCGGATGTGCCAGTAGCTGATGATCCACCGTCCCGACGGCAGCCGCTGGAACTCCACCCGGCCGCCGGTGTTGGCCTGGTTGATCATCCCTTCGAGCCCGGCATAGGAATACTCCAGCAACCGCAGCTCGCTGCTCGCGCGGTCCACCCACAGGGTCCCCAGCACGTCCACGACTCGGCGGTTCGGGACCGGCTCGAAGGCGAGGCCGACCAGGTGATCCGGGCCGCTCACTGGTCGGAAGCAGTGGGTCGCGACGAATTCGTCGGAGAGGAGCAGTGCCGCGTCCGGTGCCGAGTAGTTGGTGCTGTCGCCCACGAAAGTCACGAACCCGGCCTTGGCGAGCTGCGCGGGGGGCAGCGCGCGGAACGGCTGGCCCCGGATCAGCGTGGACCGGACCACCCACTCCCGGAGCGGTCGAGCTTCCAAGTCGAGCTCCCGAACGAATTCCCTGAGGTGAATCGGCACCGCGCCCGCCCGCTCGGTGATCACGTTGGCGGTGAGTGCCTTGCGGATTTCCTCCCAGAGCGTCGCCGCGAGGCTACCCCCCTGGGCCTCCGCGGCGCACTCGCTCCGGCCCCGCACCGTCAGCGCCGGCAGCTCGGTCCGCCTGGAAACCATGGGGATTTCGGTGCGGCGGGTTTCCCCCGAGGCCAGCGCGAGCTCGCCGGTGAGCATGCCGGCGAAGCCGATCCGGTCGACCTTGAGACGATAATTCCCCGCGGCCGGCGCGCGCAGCGTGAGCCGTCCCAGCTCGTTGGTGAGTCCCTGCGCCACCACACCCTTCTCGCCGAGCAGCCGGACGATGGCACCGGCGATCGGCGCGCCGGCCGGATCTTCGCGGAGGCGGAGCTCGACGGCCTGCGCGGGTAACACGCCCGGAAGGAACAGCAGGAGTGAAATGAGTACGCGCACCATATGAGAATAGCGATCGGGGGTAGAGGAGTATACCCTTTCACCGGAAGCCGCGTCGGAGCGGCATGCGCTCGACAGCGTGTTAACCTGGTTTCAGGGAACCTTCGAACAAGTCCCCGCGCGTGGCCCGGGGCGGCAGAGTAATCCCGAGCTCGCGACGCGCGGGTTGGCTCCGAGTGCTCAACCAGGTGGCCCACAGATAACACAGATAAACAGACCGGATGGTTTCTGGCAACGGATTGCTCGTGTGGCGCCTATCCATCGGTTTCTATCCGTGACATCTGTGGGCCCCTGGACATCGGAAGCCGTAGTCCGCCTGCGGGATCGCGTGAGAATCTGGTCAGCTCCGGCCTTTCGGACCGCGCGATGACCTTTTGCAGCGCTTCCCTAGCCGCGACGTGTCACCCTGTATGGGAGCATGTGAGGGCGTAAGGCCCGCCCCGCAGTGAGAAAGTCCGCAGGGCCCACAGCATCGGCTCCGGCGGTCGATCGGGCGCACACGTTAGGTTCCGGTATCCCTCAACTCATGGAGCCCGTGGTGACCCTCGCGTTCGTGGCGCTCGGGGTGCTGGCCGGCGTCCTCGCCGGCCTCTTCGGTATCGGGGGGGGAGTGATCATGGTGATCGGAATGGCGAGCCTGCTGAAAATGCCCTTCCACACCGCCACCGGCACTTCTCTCGCCGCCATGATCCTTCCCGTGGGGATCTTCGGCGTCATGGAGTACCACCGCCGCGGACATATCGACGTCCGAGTCGCGCTCCTCCTGTCTGTGGGGCTGACCGTCGGCGCATGGGCGGGGGCGCGGCTGGCACAGCACACCGCGCCGGCCATGCTGCAGAGACTCTTCGCGGTCTTCCTGCTCGCGATGGCGGTCCGGATGTGGGTCACCGCGCGGTAGGTCTGCTGCGCATGGCCGTGCGCCTTTGGGTCACGGCATAGTCCGTGATACTTTGCGAGCCATGAGACCGCCTCCTCGCCAGTATCGACTGGCCTTCGCCGCAGCAATCAGTGTCGTGACCTTCGCCTGCTCCCGCCCGATGCCAGCAGCCGATCCACGGATGATCGCGGAGTGGATGCAGAGCTACTACGGGCTGATCCGCGCCGAGCGGATCTCGCCGCCGGTCGCGGCCCGGGTGCTGGCCTACGCCTCTGTGGCCCTCTATGAAGGGATCGCGAGCGCCACCCCGACGCTCCGGTCGCTCGCCGGGCAGCTCAATGGCCTCGATTCCCTGCCCCTCGCGGAGCCGGGTCAGATGCACGATCCGGTGCTGGTCGCCCTGGCGGCGGAGAGGACGGTTCTCGACACGCTCTTCGTGGAGGGGCTGCCGGGGACCAAGGCGGCCCTCGCCACCCTGGCGGACTCGCTCACCAGTGCCCGTGTCGCTCTCGGCATTCCCCGGGACGTCCAGGACCGCTCGCGAGAGCTGGGGGTCCGGATCGGCGAGGCGGTGCTCACCTGGGCGGCGGCCGACGGGTTTGACGCGACGCGCACCCGGCCCTGGAAGCCTCCAGCCGGCCCCCAATACTGGGTGAACGACACCCCGGAGAGCGACTACGTCCCCCAGAGCCTCTCGGGCGGGACCGACCTCGTGGCGCTGGATAATCCGTCGGCAAGCCTCAGTGCCGGGACGGCCAGCGAGCGGACGCTGGTGGTCAATCGTCCGAAAGCCGCCAGTATCAAGACGCTCAAGGCCATCAATCCCACCGGGGCCACGGAGCCGTACTGGGGCACGCTGCGTCCGTTCGTGATGCGAACCCCCGACGAATGCGCACCGCCGCCTCCGGCAGAGTTCTCCGCGTCGCGTACGTCACTATTCTATGGGGAAGCCAAGCAGGTGTACGAGGTGAGCAAGACCGCAACCGAGGCGCAGCGACTCACCGTGTTCTATTGGGCCGACAACCCCGGTCAGACCGGAACCCCCACCGGCCACTGGCTCAGCATAGGGAGCCAGATGGTAAGCCAGCTCGGCCTGTCTACCGAACGCGCTGCCGAGCTGTTCGTCTTGGGGACCATCGCACAGGCGGACGCGTTCATCGGCATCTGGCATGAGAAGTACCGCCGCAACCTGATCCGGCCCTACACCT
>CAZHSO010000170.1:0-4190 GCA_964535105.1 uncultured Gemmatimonas sp. | reverse complement strand
CCTCGAGCGAGCTGGGCGCCGCGCCAAGATTCGAGCCGCTGCGGCGTGACTCGCTGCTCTCCACCTGGCGCGACGGGCGCTGATGACGCCGACCCGACTCCGCAGTTGGGGTCCCGCGCTTGCGTTGGCGTTGATGGGGGCACTTGCCTTCTGGCTCTATCAGCCGTGGCACAGCCGGCCGTTCGACGTCATCGACTTTTCCGACTTTCTCCCTCTGCTCGCCCGGGGCCATTCGTTCGGCGATCGTCTCGGCGCCCTGGTCCACTACTATGGACACGAACACGGGCGGTTCAATGCGCTGAGCTATGCCGGCTTGGCGGCGAAGTGGGAGATTCTCGGCTCTGCCTCGCTCGCCTGGCAGCTATTGCGTGCCGGACAGATGACCCTGGCCGCGGGAGGCGCGTACCTCCTGCTCCGGCGCCTCTCCGCTGGCCCGTGGGGAGCGGCGATTGGCTCCTCGCTCATCTTTTTTTCGTTCTCGAGCAGCCACGCGT
This sequence comes from uncultured Gemmatimonas sp., assembly GCA_964535105.1. Lineage (GTDB taxonomy): Bacteria > Gemmatimonadota > Gemmatimonadetes > Gemmatimonadales > GWC2-71-9 > JABFSM01. The sequence continues at coordinate 3,696 of CAZHSO010000170.1, read as the reverse complement.
GGGTCCGGCTCCCCGTTCCGGAGCCACTCGGATTGCTCTGCGCGCTGGCCGCGGCCCTCCTCGCAGTTCGGGTGCGGACTGCGCGGTTCTGGCGGGCGACGGCGATCGCCAGCGGCGTGTTCGTCGCCCTGGCCATTCTCGCGAAGGAGATGCTGGTCGCCTGGGCCCCAGTCGTGGCCTACCTCGGCTGTTACCGCGGTCCCGACGGCCGCCTGCGGCCCATCCGCACGCCTGATCTTCGGGGCGGGTGGGTGCTCGCTTCGGTCGGTACCGCGACGGCGGCGGCTTCTGTTCCGATAATCCTCGCCGCCACCGGCCTGCAACAGCACGGCTACGCTACGATGTTCGGCCAGGGCGGCTTGAGTCCCCTCCGGATCGCAGGAATAGCCCAACGAATGCTGGTGCCCTGGCCGGTCGCGCAGGGGGCGGAGGGGCCGATGTTTGCCCTGCCCGCTCTCCTCTTCGTCCTGGCGCTGATATGCGGACTCAACCCTGCATCCGCCGACGAGGATTGGCGTGACCATGCCGCGCGGGCCGGGGCCGTCGGGCTCGCGCTCCCCGCGATGGGCACGATACTGTACACGCCCTGGCCGACCTACTGGGCGCCCTACGGCCTCCCGTTCCTGGTGGGGCCAGCCCTGCTGATCGCCATTGCCGTCACCAGCGCCGAGCGGCGCTCCCGTCGATGGGGTTGGACCGCCCGGGCCCTGGCGACCGGGTGCCTCCTGACGGTCATCGCCCCCCCCGTTCATTTGGCCCGCCGTCTCGCGGCGCGGCAGGAAGTGAACGTAGCACTCGCACAGGAGCTCCTCGCCCATGAGGCGGCCGACTCGATCGTCGTGGCCTTGGTCATCCCGCCGCGTGCCGAACTGCAGGGGATCGGAACGGCGCTACGGAATTACGCCCTCGTGCTCCATCCCGGCGCCAAGCTGCCCCCTGCGCTCGACGCCCAGTGCTCCGATGTCGCCGCCCGGTTCCGCCGTGGCCTGGGGCGCACCGTGATCATCTCCTATGGCGATCAGTGCGGGCAATTGCCGGCCGGTTGTCGACTCGATCCGCGCCGACCTCCTCGACCCGACCGCTTCCCTGACCCGTCAATGACCACGTCAAGGCCCTCCCGCCAGGGAGGATGCGAACTCTGCGGTCAGACTGGGGCCATGGAGCCGCTGTACGCCGAACAGTACATTGTGCGCTGCCCGGTCTGCGGACTGGTCGGCTTCGACGGCTCCGTAGCAGTCGAGGAGCTCTACACCCGCGAGTACTTTTCCGGCGGGGAGTACCACGACTACGTGGCGGACAAGCCGATCCTCCAGCGCAATTTCCGGCAACGTATCACGGAGCTGCGCCGGCTGGTGCCGAGCGGGAGGCTGCTCGAGATCGGGGCGGCCCACGGATTCTTTCTCGAGCTGGCGCAGAGCCACTGGCGGGTACGCGGTCTCGAGATTGCTCGTGACGCGGCCGCCTATGCGCGGGATGTGACCGGCGTCGATGTGGAGCGAGCAGATTTCCTCGAGCAACCGGATGAGCCGGAAGCTTACGATCTGATTTGCATGTGGGATACCGTCGAGCACCTTGTCCATCCGGTCCGGGTTGTCGAGAAGGCCGGCCGCTGGCTGAGGCCCGGCGGCTACCTGGCGCTTACGACGGGCAACATTGCCAGCCTGATGGCGCGGCTGCGGAAGCGGCGATGGCGGCTGATCCACCCGCCCACCCATCTCTACTACTTTTCGCCTGAAACCCTCGGGCGTGCCGCGACGCAGGCCGGATTGCAGGTAAGCCGCGTTGGGTCGGTGGGCTACGTCCGAAGCTATCGCTCCATGCTGTACGCGCTGCTGATGCAAGGGAGGAGGCAGCATCCCCGCCTTTATTGCCTCGCCACTCTCGGTGGGAGGCTGGACCTGCCGGTGTATCTGAATCTCGGGGACATCATGATGATGATCGCGCGGAAGCCCCCGGTCATCGGGTCCGCGGCGCCGGCCGGGGGATGACCGCCCCGGATCCTCCGGAGGGACGAAAGGGAACCCCATGTCCACCAGCCCGAAACTGACCCTCGGCATCGTCGTCCCGGTCTACAACGAAGAACCGGGCATCGCAGCGTTTCACCGGCAGGTGAGCGAGGTCGTCGTCTCTCTTCCGGTGGATGCACGGATCTATTACGTGAACGACGGCTCGACCGACGGCACCCAGGCGGCGCTCGAGGGGATCGCGCGGCAGGACGATCGAGTCGTCGTCGTCACCCTGACCAGGAATTTCGGTCACCAGGCCGCCTTGAGCGCGGGTCTCGAAGTCGTTCCAGGCGACGTGGTGATCACACTGGACGGGGACGGCCAGCATCCGCCGGAGCTGATGCGCGACATGCTCAAGCTCTTCGACGCGGGGTATGAGGTCGTCCTGGCTCAGCGCGGCGACGCGAAAGAGGCGACGTTCCTCAAGCGATTCACCTCGGAAGCGTTTTACTGGCTGCTCAGCCGGATCGGCGATACCAAGATGAACCCGGGCTGCGCCGACTTCCGCCTCATGTCGCGTTCGGTCGTCGCGGCCTTGAACACCATGCAGGAGTACCATCGCTTCCTTCGAGGCATGGTGGCGTGGCTCGGCTATCGCACTGTCATCGTGCCGTATGTCGAACGGGGCCGCGCGACGGGCAGGTCGAAGCACTCCCTGAGGAAGATGCTGCGTCTCGCCTCCGACGCGGTGTCGTCCTTTTCGCTGGTGCCGTTGCGAATCGGGATCGCGCTCGGGCTGGGTTTCATCGTACTCGCGATGGTGGAGGTGGGGTACGTCGTGCGGATCTGGCTGCGAGGGGAACGCCACCTCCTGGTGCCGGGATGGAGCTCCTTGATGTTCGCGGTGCTCCTGGCGGGCGGACTCGTGATGGTTTTGCTCGGCCTCGTGGGCTCCTACGTCGGATACATTTTCCAGGAGGTCAAGCGCCGGCCGGTGTATGTCGTCAAGACGCCGCGCCAGGTCGCACCCGTCTCGGTTGCCCCGGGGAAGCAGGAGGACGATTCGCGCTGAGCCGCTCGCTATCTGGGCGACGGGGCCTGGGAGTCAGGCGGTTGTTTCTTGGGTAAAAGGCGGTTGAGGCTGGCGCGAAACTCAGTCTGCCCACTCCGCACCGCCTCTTCGGCCGTCTGCCGCGCGCGCGCGGTATCCCCCACCGCCAGCGCGCATTCGAAGAGCCTGCTTCGCGCCACCGTGCGATCCGGGAATCGCCCCACGCCATCGGCCAGGATCGGCAACGCCTCGGCGCAGCGACCCTGCCGCCGGAGGATCTGTCCATACTGTTCGAAGACGACCGGATCCCCCTTGAAGAGCCCGTAGGCCCTCGCTAAGGCGCGCTCCGCCGCCCCAAGGCTGCCGGACTCGGAGTAATAGTTCGAGGCGACGAGGTGCGCGCGGTAGCTCGCCGGAGCGTCCGCCTCCAGGCGCCGGATGAATCCCGCCTGCTCCTTCCAGACCAGCTGTCGCTCACTGCTGCGCAGCATCCCCGCCAGGATCACAGCGCCGATCAGCAGGAATCCCCCGTTGCGGACCGGCGTCCTCGAGGCCGTGAGCCGCGGGACCACCAGCGCGAGAACCCCGCCAAGGGCCAGCATCGCCCCGGCGCTGGGCAGGAAGAGCGTGCGCTCCGCGAGGATCACCCCGGTCGTGGTGAGCACGTTGCTCACCGGAAAGAGCGCGATCCCCACCCAC
>CAZHSO010000169.1:3501-4191 GCA_964535105.1 uncultured Gemmatimonas sp. | reverse complement strand
GGCCGGCATGGGGAAGCGCTTGCCGGCGCGGCGGGTGAGCGTGCCGAGGGGCGACGCGATGGTCTGGGTTTCGTCGGAGAGGGCGAGTCCGATCCGCCGCTCGCCCCAATCCACGGCAAGGATACGGCCGGTCTGGGGAATCGCCACGGCCTACTGGTTCATCGTGGCGAAGAATTCCTTGTTCGTCTTGGTTCGCTTCATCCGCTCGATGAGGAATTCCAGCGCCTCGACCGGCGGCATGTCGGCGAGGAAATTTCGGAGGAGATACACCCGGTTGAGCTCGTCCTTGTCCATGAGGAGCTCTTCCTTCCGAGTGCTGCTCCGCTGGATGTCGATCGCGGGATAGATGCGGCGATCCGCCAGACGGCGGTCGAGGACGAGCTCCATATTGCCGGTGCCCTTGAACTCCTCGAAAATCACTTCGTCCATGCGGGAGCCGGTGTCGATCAGCGCGGTCGCGATAATAGTGAGCGACCCGCCGCCCTCGATATTGCGCGCCGCGCCGAAGAAGCGCTTGGGCTTCTGCAGCGCATTGGCGTCGACACCGCCGGAGAGAATCTTGCCGGAGTGGGGCACCACGACGTTGTGGGCGCGAGCCAGGCGGGTGATGGAATCCAGCAGGATCACCACATCGCGGCCATGCTCGACCAGCCGCTTGGATTTTTCGATCACCATGTCCGCCACCTGGAC
>CAZHSO010000169.1:0-3488 GCA_964535105.1 uncultured Gemmatimonas sp. | reverse complement strand
AAGGTCGAGGAGATGACCTCGGCTTTCACGTTTTCCTGCATGTCGGTGACTTCCTCCGGCCGCTCGTCGATGAGCAGGACGATGAGGATCACTTCCGGGTGGTTCTCGGCGATGGCGTTGGCCACCTTCTGCAGCAGGATGGTCTTGCCGGCCTTGGGCGGCGACACGATCAGCCCGCGCTGGCCTTTGCCGATCGGCGAGAGCAGGTCCACCACCCGCATCGAGAGATCGCCCTTCTTGCCCTCCAGCGTGAGCTTCTGGTCGGGGTAGCGGGGCCGCAGGTTGTCGAACGCAATCCGCTGCTTGGTCTTCTCGGGCTCCTCGTAGTTGACGCTCTCGACCTTGAGCAGCGCGAGGTACCGCTCGCCCTCCTTCGGCGGCCGGACCTGGCCCATGACGGTGTCGCCGGTGCGCAAATCGAAGCGCTTGATCTGGCTCGGGCTGACGTAGATGTCATCCGGGCCATAGAGGTAATTCCAGTCCTGGCTGCGCAGGAATCCGTAGCCCTCGGGCAGGATTTCGAGGACGCCTTCGCCTCGAATGACCGTGTCCGATTCGAGCAGGGATTGTTCGATCCGGAAGATCAAATCCTGCTTGCGCAGGCCGGAGTAGTTGGTGATGTTGAGTTGCTGAGCGAGTGCATGCAGCTCGGCAACCGATTTCTGCTTGAGTTCGGAGATGTCCACGAGGAAAACCTGGTGCGCGTCAGAGGGAATCGGGGACGACGGCGGCTGGGATCAGTGAGAGGACTGCAATCTGAAGGCGTCCAGGGCAGCGCATTATTGCGCTGGATCGGACGGGTCGGCTCGTATCTGGTCGTCTGGGATAGCATGATCTTACCGATCCGCAACGTGGACGTCAAGAGGCGCGATGGATGAGCTCACGAAGCTCCTGTTGGCCTGGCGGATCATGCGCGTGGGGACGCGCGAAGTCGTCGATGGTCTGGTGGCGCCCGAGCATCGCGGTCCCTCGGCCGCCCTTCGCGCCGTGCTCGACGGGTGGAACGGCCGCTGGTACTGGGCCGACCCGGAGGCCTCCCGGATCGTCCTGATCCGCGCCTTGCCAGGCGCGCGGAGCCCTCGCTGGTGGCTGCACCTCCTGCTCTTTGTCCTCACCGTAATCTGCGCGCTGGGCGCCGGCGCAGCCCTGGCCGGCGTCTGGTTTCCCTATGTGCCGCCGGGGTTTTCGGGGGCCCTGTTTGCCGCGGGGGATTTCTTCGCCGGCATCGCCCGGGGCGACTGGCGGATCCTGCTGGACGGCTGGACCTTTGCGGCCCCCCTGGTCGGCATCCTCCTCGTTCACGAGCTCGGTCACTACATCGCCGCCCGCCGGTACGACATCGACACGACTCCGCCGTTCTTCCTCCCGATTCCGCCGACGCTTTCGCCGATCGGGAGCCTGGGCGCGTTCATCAAGCTCAAGAGCGCCGTGCTCGACCGGCGCCAGCTTCTTGACGTCGGCGCCGCGGGACCGATCGCGGGATTCGTCGTCGCGGTCGCGGTGCTTTTCTGGGGCTATCACCTCTCGCAACCGGGCCTGAGCGGACCGGGGCAGGCGACCACCTGGGTGGCGTTCGCCGGCCAGCCGATCGGACTGGGAGATTCACTCCTCACTGGCTGGATCCGGGACTGGGCCTTTCCCGATGCGCCGGTCGTTCATCTGAGTCTCCCCGCGTTTGCCGGGTGGGTCGGCGCGTTCATCACCGGGCTCAACCTGCTTCCGCTGAGCCAGCTGGATGGCGGACACATCCTGTACGGGATCCTGGGACGCCATCAGCGGCTGGTCGCGGGCGCCGGAGTGGTGGCGCTGCTCGTGCTGGCGCAGTATTCCCCGAGCTGGTACCTCTGGGTCGTGGTGACCTTTCTGATTGGAGGGGGACGATGGAGCCATCCCTCCGTGGTGATTCCTGAGCGGCCGGTGCCTCCCAGCCGACGCTGGGTCGGGCTGCTGTCGGTGGCCATCTTCGTCGTCACCTTCGTGCCCTTTCCGTTCATATGACGGGCGGCGACGACCGAGCGAAGCTGGCTCCGAGCTCGCTCTCCCGGCTGGTGCACGACCTGGCGAATCCACTTTCCGCCGTGCTCGCGGAGACCCAGCTTCTGCTTCTCGATACCGAGAACCTGGCGCCGGAGGTGGTCGCGTCGCTCAAGGCGATCGAAGAGGCGGCGCTCAGGATGCGCGCGGTCCTGCGGGAGTCGTCGGGAAGGCGGTGACCTGCAACCGGGGCCGCAGCGCTTCGATGCAGGCGGCGAAGGCCGCCATGAAAAGCGGCCCTCCGCAATCCGAGCGGCGACCCTGTCGCTGATGCCTGCTGGTGCAGGATGTCCCTGAGTATCGAGCTGGCATGCTTGACTCCCGCTTGACCGACCCCGCCGATGCTTCCTGGCGTCTGTCACACCCCGTGGCGGACCAGTCCCAGGAGGATCGAATCATGCTACCCGCCGTTCTGTTCGCCGCCGCCGCACTCGTCACCGATGCCCCGGCGCTCGCCGTCTCGGTCAACAGCTCACGCCACGAAGTCGTGCTGCGGCTGGGCCCCTTCCGGCTCGACGCCGCTCCTGCCGGAGGCGAGGCGGAGGGGATGCACCACGCGGGCGGCCACGAGATGGGCCAGATCCGGTTCAGCTGGCCGGTCGCCGGATGGGCACGGGGATTCCGGATGGCCATTCGGGACGGCGCCGGGCGTCCGCTTTCTCGGGAGCTGTTGCACCATCTCAATTTGATTCACCTGGACCGCAGGCAGCTTCTCACGGCCCTCTACGAGCGGCCGCTGGCGGTCGGACGGGAAACGGACGACGCGATGCTGCCGCGGTCCACCGGTGTGCGCCTCGAGGCCGGGGCTGAGATGGCGCTGGAGTCGGCATGGTCGAACCAGACCGGCAATGACTACGGCGATGTGATCCTCGAGCTGACTCTCTCCTACCTGCCGGCAAACATTTCGCCACGCCCCCTCGACGTCCGTCCGTTGGTCATGGACGTCGCCTACGCGGCGGGCGTGAACAACTCATTCGACGTCGGACCCGGGCGGACGGTGCACCGGCGAGAGTTCCTCATGCCGATCGATGGCCGGCTACTCGGGGTAGGCGGTCACTTGCACGATTACGCCGAGTCGCTCGATCTGGTGGATGTGGCGACCGGCAAGGTGCTGATCGCCCTCCGGGCTGCGGTGGACGCCGAGGGAAAGGTGACCGGCGTCTCCCGCGCGCTTTATGGCGTCACGGGGGATGGCCTCAAGTTGATGGCGGGCCGGCGCTACCGGGTGGAGGCAGTGTACGCCAATCCCACCGGCCGGACGCTCCCCCAGTACGGCATGGGGGTGATGGTCGGGATCTTCGCTCCGGACGATCCGAAGCGCTGGCCGGTGCTGGACCGCACCGATCCGGAATTCCTGGCGGATCTGGCGGAGCTGGACCGGAAAGGCTGGGGGCAGGCGGCGGCGCACCGGCACTAGCACACGAAAACACCGATCCCCGGACGCCACGACGTCC
>CAZHSO010000168.1:0-4336 GCA_964535105.1 uncultured Gemmatimonas sp. | reverse complement strand
GCCTCGACCCGACCGTCGCTGACGTACTTCTGGGCGCGGAGCCAGCGGCCCCGGCCGTACGCGTTGAGCGTCAAGGAGAACGGGCGGAGATCTTCGGGGAAGCCAGCGTCCTCAGCGTACCGGATACAGGGCGACTCGTGAATGAAAACGGGTCCCGGCAGCGGCAAGCGCTCGTTGTGCCCAAAAGGATCGTAAGTGAAGAGGAGCCGGCGATCCTCTCCGATGGCGAATGTCCTCAAGCATTGTCGACACGGCCCGTGACCCGTGGCGATCTCGGAATGTGCCGGGTGACCGTAGCCAGGTGCTGCCCGCGTGGCCCGGACGGCATTGGTGACGGCATCTGAAACGGCGACGACACGATACAAAGGCATGGTCTGGTCTGGTTAAGGATCAATGCGCGTCGTGAGGATCCCCGCGACAGCAGCCACGGCGGTCACACCGCTCGCGCGACGATCGCGTGCTCTTGGGCCAGCAGCCGCCGCTTCCGTTTTTTTCCCCAGCGATATCCGCCCGCTCCTCCAGCCGCAGTGACCACCCGATGGCAAGGGATCACCAGGGCGACGCGATTGTTCGCGCAGGCCTGGGCGACCGCACGGGCCGCGCCGGGGACCCCGATCGACTCCGCGACGTGGCCGTAGGACCGCGTCTGCCCGTAGGGGATTTCCCGCAACGCTTGCCACACCCGGTGCTGGAAAGGCGTGCCAGGCAGGTCCAACGGAACGTCCAGTATCGGCCGCCTCCCGGCGAGATGCTGGACCACCGCCCGAATCCATGGGGCGAGCACCGGATCCCCCGCAGGCACGCGCGTGAGGGTCGCTCGAGGATACTCCTCCTTGAGGGCCGCTTCCAGGGCGTGGTCGCTGCCCGCCAAGGTGACCGCACACACTCCGTGTTGGGTCGCGGCCACCAGGACTCGACCGAGCGCAACCGGCGCCATTCCGTACCGAATCCGCACCCCGCTGCCGCCCCGGCGATACTGCGCTGGCGTCATGCCGATGCCGGCGTCGGTCCGGGCATAGACGCTCGCGCTTGAACCGAAGCCGACTTCATAGGTCGCGCGGCTGACCGTGGCGCCGGAGCGAAGGTGGGCCTTGAACTGCTCCACCCGCCGCGCGTCGCCGTATGCCCTGGGAGAGACGCCGACGACCCGCTTGAACACTCGTTGCAGGTGGTAGGGACTCACCCCGGCGAGGTCCGCCAACTCGGTCAGCGACACCCGGCGCTCGCCATTGGCGTCGAGGTGGGCGCGGGCACGCGCCACCGCCACCTCGCCGGAAGTCGAGAGGCCCGACCTGGGGCGGCAGCGCTTGCACTCCCGAAAGCCCGCGGCCGCCGCATCGACGGGGGTCGCGTAGAAGGTCACGTTCGTGCGCAGCGGCCGTCGCGACGGACACGAGGGGCGGCAATACACGCCTGTCGTCCGGACGCCGTATACCAGCGTTCCATCGAACCGCGAATCGCGATCCACTACAGCCTGCCAGGCTGCCGCCTCACTTCGACTTGTCTGCGCCCCATGCTCGGGCAGGGACGTGGCGCTCTGTGCTGTGGATCGGATCATCTCATCTCCAGGAACTGCTTGACCGCAAGCGTCGACGCCCCACCCCACCCACAATAGCCCGACCGCAAGGAGTCGACTATTCGATTCTTGCGGTCACATTGCGCCCCCCTCCCCCCTCCACCCTCTCCCAGCCAAGCCTCACGAGCCGGCGAGCCCTGGAAATACGAGGCGTATGTGCCCGCAAGAATCAGATAGCCGTGCGTCCACCCGATGACTAATGTCGGATCGTACGTGAACCTCAGATCGCGATCTAAGACTGCCTTGAAGGAGGCATATGCGCTGCGTTTTTCCCCTGACGATTGCCATGGTGCTCTGGCTGCCGGCCCTCGGCTTCGGTCAAGCCGGCGCCCCAGCCGTGCCGCTCCGGGAGTCGGAGCGTGAGGGGGCGAACGTCACACGAGCGGTACGAACGTCGGCGCCCCCGAAGATTGACGGACGCGACGATGACGCGGCGTGGCGCGCCGTGCCCTTCGTAGGCGAGTTTCAGATGTTCGCTCCCCGAGAGGGTGGTACGCCCGCTTTCCGCACCGAGGCGCGGGTAGTCTACGACGACCGCGCGTTGTACGTGCTGGTTCGCGCGTTCGACCCCCACCCGGACAGCATCGTGCGCCGCCTGGCGCGCCGGGATACCGACGGCCCGCCGAACGACCAGGTGCTGCTGTTCATCGACTCGTTCCACGACCGACGGAGTGGCTACGAGTTCATCGTCAATCCGGCGGGCGTCAAGTCCGACTACCTGTTGTCCGACGATAGCAACACAGACCAATCCTGGGACGGCATCTGGGATGTAGCCACCACGGTCGACTCGCTCGGTTGGGTCGCGGAATTCGCGATCCCGCTGCAGCAGCTCCGATTCTCCGACTACCGGGCACCTACCTTCGGCCTCACCATCGGCCGGTGGGTGGGCCGGAACGACGAGCGCTCGAGCTGGCCCCAGTACCGGCGGTCTCGGGCCGGACTCGTCTCGCAGCTCGGCACGCTCACCGGCCTGCACGACCTGGCGCGTCCGGCGAGCCTTGAAGTGACGCCCTACCTCCTCGGGCGCGCCCGGAACACCGAATCGAATGGCTTCGAGACCAAGCCGGCGTTTGGTGGCGATCTCAAATACCAGCCTCGTCCGACCATCGGGCTCTCGGCGACCATCAACCCCGACTTCGGCACGATCGAAGCCGATCCTGCGGTATTGAATCTCACGGGCATCGAGGTCTTTCAGGCGGAACGCCGGCCCTTCTTCCTCGAGGGCTCGGGACTGCTCCGATTCCCGCTCGCCGCCGACGGAAGCGCGCTCCTCTTCTACTCCCGCCGCATCGGCCGGAGGCCCGCGCTCGCCGACCGATTCGGCGGAAGCGACCCGCCGACGGAGACGACCATCCTGGGCGCGGCCAAGGCGACCGTGCGCCTGACGCCGACGACCTCGTTCTTTGCGCTTTCGGCCGTCACCCAGCAGGAGGAGGGTGGGGTGCAGCCCGCAGGGGGGCCGTACATCATCGAGCCGCAATCGTACTACGGCGTGGCCCGTCTCCAACACGACTTCCGCGCCGGGCGCAGCGGAATTGGGCTCATGGTCACCCGCGTCGACCGGACCGGCGCGGACTCCCTGTCCGCAGCCTTGCTGCCGTCGACCGCACAGGCGGGCGCGGTCACCATCCAGCATCAGACATCCGACGGCGCCTACCAGTTGAGCGGGTGGGCCGCGGTGAGCGACGTGCATGGCGCACCCGGCGCGATGAGCCTGCTACAGCTTTCGAGCGTCCACGCATTCCAGCGCCCCGACGCCGGGGTGTCCTTTGACTCGACCAGGACGGCCCTCCGTGGATCGGCGGGTTATCTCTTCGTCGGGAAGGCTGGCGGCGGCATCACTCGATTCGGGTTATCCTATCGACGGATCAGCCCCGGCTTCGACATCAACGAGATGGGGTTCCTCTCCAAGGCAGGCGTGCAGAGCGCCTCGGCGACCGCCGGGCTGAATGTCACGCAGGCGGGCACTCTGGCCGGTCTCCATTACCGGCGAGCCTCCTTGACGCTCGGCTTCGGCGGGGACTGGCTGACCAACGGCCTCCCCCAAGGTCGTGGGCTCTCCCTCAACGCCAGCATGGAACTGCCCAACCAGGCCCAGCTTCAGCTGTACGCCATCCAACAGGTGCTCGGTGCCTATTGCAGCATTTCATGCACCCGTGGGGGCCCCGCCCTCGTCGATCCGCCGCACTCAACGGTGATCCTCGCCCTCAAGGGTGACCCCCGCCGGGCCATCATCCCGCAGGTGGCCCTCGAATGGGACCGAGACGACTATGGGCGCTCCAGTGGATTTGGTCCACAGGGGGATGTCACCTGGCGTCCCCGCAGCAACCTCGACGTCTCCGCCTCGGTGACCTGGTTCGACGCGCACTACGATACCTACTTCTACCAGCGCTTCGGGGCACCACTCGCCGATACCGCGCACTACACCATGGGCCACCTCGACCAACCGACCCGGTCCCTCACCACCCGGGTGAACTACGCGCTCACCACAACCGTGACCCTCCAGTGGTACGCGCAGGCGTACTTGTCTCGCGGGACCTTCTCAAACCTTCGGGAGTTGGCCGACCCCCGCGCACAGGACTACGACGCCCGGTTCCGTTCCTACGGCGACACCGCGGTCACCAATCATCCGGGCGGTGTCGACTTCCGCCAATTCCGCTCCAACCTCGTGGCGCGGTGGGAGTATCGTCCCGGATCCACCCTTTTCCTGGTCTGGACCCAGGGGCGCGATCTCGAGGCCCCGGGCACCGGCCCCCTCCG
>CAZHSO010000167.1:0-4379 GCA_964535105.1 uncultured Gemmatimonas sp. | reverse complement strand
CTTTCAGTTCTCGATCCGATTTACGACCCGATTCGCCGGAGCCCCCGGTTCCAGGTGCTGCTGCGCCGGGTGGGACTGGCCCGCTAGCCGGTTGCTGCTATAGCCCTGAGCGCAGCGAAGGGGCCGGTCTCGAGTGTCGAGACTGGCCCCTTCGGTCGCTTGCTTCCTCGAGGTGACAACCGACTTAAGGTGTGCCCACCACCGCCGCCGTGACGGTGAGCGTCAACGGCGAGTAATAAAAGGACCCCGTCGAGGCTTCGCCATGGAGATAGAGGTAGTAGACGGCGACAGCGTGAGGATAAAGGGCGCCACCGTGATCGTGAGCGTGAGCGGCGCCCTCCGGTCGGGGAGGCCGGAGGCCAACCCGCGCACCAGCAGATTGGTGAACGTGCCGGGGGGCGCGTTGCCGGCCACGGACATCGCCGAGCTCCAGGCCGTGGGTGCCCGCGTCGTGTAACCGGACGCGGTCGAGGTGTGGGGCGTTACGGAGTCTTGGCTATGACCTTGAAGACGTTCCCCGACTCCGACGTGATGTAGAGCTCGCCATCTGCGTCTTCTCCGAAGCTGTTCGGGAACTCACTCGAGTCGAGCCACAGGTATCGCCGACTGGAGCTCGCCGCGCCACCGGCCCAGCGGAACGTCTCAATCCACGCCGCGCAGTAGTCCAGGTAGAAATACGTGCCTCGGAGGGCGGGGATCGCCACGCCACGGTACACAAACCCGCCGATGACCGAGCACCCCTGGGTGTGCGAGTAATCCCATACCGGCAGGGTGAGCCCATTCATGTTGCAGGACGTTCCTCCGCCGAAGCACTCCTTGCCTTCCATGATCCGCCAGCCGAGGTTCTCCCCGCCGACGCTCGTGCGAGGCAGGACGTCGATTTCCTCCCGATTTTCGTCACCCACGTCGCCGATGTACATGTCACCCGTCTGTCGGTCGAAGCTGAAGCGAAACGGATTGCGAAGGCCGTAGTTCCAGAGCTCGTGCCGAAACACGCCGTCGTTCGCCCACGGGTTGGTCGCAGGAATCTGATAGGGGCCGGTGGGTCCAACGTTGAGTCGCAGGATCGAGCCGAGGAGCTCCGTGCGATCCTGGCCGTGCCCATTGGGGTCGCCGCAGCAGCCGCCGTCGCCCACGCTCAAGTACACGTAGCCATCTTGCCCGTACGCAAGCATCCCTCCGTTGTGGTCGCCGCCCGGTTGCGGAATTGTCAGTAGCGTGTCCTCACCGGAGAGCGCGGTGTCGGAGGTCGCACTCCCGACGTGGAAGCGCGACAACACCGTCTCGACGGCCGGGTTGACGTAGTACACGACGAAGTACCTGCTGGTCGCGTAGTCCGGAGGGAACGCCATGCCCAGAATGCCCTGCTCGGCGCCGGTCGAGACCCGCGCCGTGATGTCGAGGAACGGCGTGGTCTCGAGGACGCCGTTCTTGATGATGCGGATCCTCCCGGTCCGCTCCACCACGAACAAGCGGCTGCGATCCCCGGGCGGCGTGGTGACGTAGAGAGGGTGGCTCATCCCGGTCGCCAGGGTGTCCAGCACGAGCTCGGGATAGCCCGGCTCTGCCGGAGGGGCCGTGACGGTGAGCGTGAACGCCTGGGTGACCTCACTGACTCCGCTGCCGGTTCCGTGCACCACGAGCGGGTACACGGCCGGCGCCACTCCGGCGCCCACGACGATGGTGACGGTGGCCGAGGTGACCGCGCCCGTGGTCTGCACGTTGGAGACGGTGGCGGTGACGCCACCCGGCTGGCCGGTCACGGAAAGGTTGACGGCGCCGTTGAAGCCTCCGACCCGGGTCAGCGTGGCGGTCACCGGCTGCTCTCCACGTTGCTGAATGGTCCCGCTGTGGTGAGAGAGCGAGAGAGAAATGGAGCCGGGCTCGGTCACCCCGCCATCCTTGGAGGTGCAACCGAACGCCGCCGCGCCGGCAAGCAGGACCAGGCCGCAGCGGATAACGTGCTTGGAAAGGATAGACATATTGCCTCGATAGAAGTCGGGTTCCGTTTCCCTCTTTCCTATACACAAGGGATCGTCCCACGATCCGACATCGCGCTGCTTAACCGTCATCCTGAGCGAGGCCGCCGTCCTGAGCGTAGCGAAGGACAAGGGGCCCATCTCAAATCGAGATCGGCCCCTTCGGTCGCTTCGCTCCTTCAGGGTGACGCCGCGATGACCGTGAGCGTGAGCGGAATGCAGCAGAACCCCCCCGTCGAGGCTCCGGCGTAGACAAACAGGTAGTGGACGCCCGGCGTTGCCGCGGCACCCACCGTGAGGGTGAGCACCGCGCTGTTGCCGGTCGCCGGATTGGGCGCGAATGCAGCCGTCACTCCGGGCGGCAAGACATCATGGTCCTCCCCATCCCAGCCGACATAGAGCGCCACAGGGCCCGCGAAGTCGTTGCGGACCACGTTCACCGTCGTGGTCGGGGTCGCGGCGCCCTGCACGATGCTGAGCGTGGACGACGACAGGGTGAGGATAAAGGGCGCCACCGTGATCGTGAGGGTGAGCGGCGCCGTGCGGTCGGAGAGGCCGGAGGCCACCCCGCGCACCAGCAGATTGGTGTAGGTGCCAGGGAGTGCGGTTGCGTCCATGTCCAGCCTCAACTCCGAGGAGTTCCCGGAGATCGGGCTATACGGATAGAAGAAGGGCGTGACGCCGGTCGGAAGACTGTCCACGCTCAGCGTCACGTTTCCGGTGAAGCTGGTGCGGATTAAGTACAACGTGGTGAGCGGGCTCGTCGAGCCATGCGCGACGCTGAGCGTGGGCGCCGACAGCGAGAGGCTATAGCCCGGGAGGGGTGGGGCGGTGACCATAACCTGCGCGGTGCCGAGCTGGCCCTCGCTGGTGGCTGTGATGGTCACCGGGCCGCCGGCCGACACACCGGTCACGAGGCCTGTGGCATTGACCGTCGCGACGGCTTCGGCGCTCGAGCTCCAGGTGATGGCGCGGCTGCTCAGGGTGTTGCCCTGGGCGTCTTTGGTGGTGGCGGAGAGTTGCACTGCCGTGCCCACAAGGATGCTGGGCGCGTCGGGGGAGACGGTGACTGAGGCAACCGGCGCCGGAGGCGGTGGTGGTGGCGGGGGGGCGGGTGGGAGTTCGCTGCAGGCGGCAACCATCAGCGCCGCGGCGAGGCCTGAGAACAAACGACTCTTACGAGATGACATGATCTCTCCTGGGTTGGGTGCGGGCCGCCGGGTTGCCTTCCCACTCGGCACGCTCCATGTTCAAGTTGGCGAGGGGCGAGCCCCGTTGCCTCATCCCTATACACGTCAAATCACCCGGCAATCAGACATCGCGCTCCTCCCGGGTGGAGTGCCGTTCCAAAGGTCCGGAGTGCATGGGTCCACCCGCGCGCGATACCATCCCAACCAACGAGCTCCTGACCGGGCGGCGGGACACCTTGGATCGCCTGATGCCTGAGGTCTACGAGGAGCTGCGGGCTATCGCCCGGCGTCAGCTCTCCGGCCGCGAGGGTGGCGGCACGCTGTCCACCACCGGCCTGGTCCACGAGGCCTACCTCAAGCTGGTCGACCAATCCCGCATCGCATGGCGCGATCGCGCCCATTTCTTCGCGCTGGCCTCCGTGGCCATGCGCCACGTCCTGGTCGATCGCGCACGCGCGCGTCTGGCACACAAGCGGGAAGGAGCCCTGCATCGCGTCACCCTCGATAACGAGCTGATCGCCGTGCCCGACCAGCCGGACGCGATGCTGCAGCTCAGCGACGCGATCGAGCGGCTGGCCCAGGTCGAGCCTCGCATGGCGCGGGTGGTGGATTGCCGGTTCTTCGGCGGCATGAGCGAGGAAGAAATTGCCCAGGCGCTGGAGGTGACCACTCGGACCGTGCATCGGGATTGGGTTAAGGCTCGCATTCTGCTTCGGCGAGCCCTCGCTCCGTGAGCGGTCCACCTCCCGATCCGCCCCTCGAGGGAGAGCCGCTCCTGCCGCCGGACTGGCAGGAGTTGACTCCGCTGCTCGATGAGCTGATCGATGCGGCGCCGGAGCACCGGGCGGCCCTCATCCTCGAGTTGAGCGGGGGCGATCCCGCTCGGCAGCGCGCGCTGGAGCATCTGGTGGCCGAGTGCGAGCGCGACATGCCGCTCCTCGACCGCCCGGCGGCGGAGCGATTCCCTTGCCTCGCGAACGAGGCCTCGGACTCCCTCCTTCCCGCGCTGCTCGGCGACCGCTATCAGATCGGGCGAGAGCTGGGCCGCGGGGGAATGGCGCGAGTCTATCTCGCGCGGGATCTGAAACACGGGCGCGACGTCGCGATCAAAGTCCTTCATGCCGATCTCTCCGCCCTGATCGGACCGGAGCGGTTCCTCAAGGAGATCGAGCTCACCGCCGGGCTGCAGCATCCGCACATCCTCCCGCTG
>CAZHSO010000166.1:0-4449 GCA_964535105.1 uncultured Gemmatimonas sp. | reverse complement strand
TCAACATGATCAACAGCGATGGCACTCTCGGTCAGTTCCTCGACTTTCACGCCGAAATGCACATGCAGCACACCAACGCGCGGCTGCTGCCGTGGCACCGCGTGTTCCTCTACCTGTTCGAGGAAGCGCTTCACAACTACCACCCGGACGTGTGTGTTCCGTACTGGGACTGGACGAAGCCCGATGGGCAGCATTTCCCCGACTGGCTGACAGGCGTCCTGCCCACCGTCGTTACGCCGACACGGACAATTCATGTGACGCGTGGACCTGGTTCGGAGGGGTGGCTTTCCTCCATCGTTGCTGGAACTCCGACTGCGCTGGCAAAGACAAACTACCCCGACTTCTCTGCGCCCATCAACGGAATCCACGGGATGGTGCACATCTGGGTCGGGGGAACCATGTCCGACGCCGGAGTGTCTCCCGCCGATCCGATCTTCTGGATGCATCACGCCAACCTCGATCGGCTGTGGTGGGTCTGGTACAACAGCTCGGCCGGCGGTCATCAAAACCCGCCCCTCACCGGCAGCGACGCGGTGATGGATCCGTGGACCTACACCGAGGCGGATGTCCGCAACATCGCCTCGCTCGGATACATGTACGTCTAGATCAGATCGGCACGGTCATCGCCACACGCACGCGAGCGTCGGTGGGGTCCAACTGACCGGCCCATCAAGAATTGGTTCACGCGCAGATGTGGTTCAGAAACACGTTCATGGAGGCGCACCATGACATTGCTGGCACGCGGCATCATCCGTGTGAAGGAAACCGGGCTCGGCCTCGCCGGAGCCCAAGTCCAGCTCGTCACGAGTCACGGGTCGAGGGAGGTGGTCCTCTGCACCAGCGCCTCGCGATCCGATGGGTGCTTCGAGCTATGCGCCGAAGGCAAGGCGGCCGAGCAGGCGAGCCGGTCGCGCGCGTCTTTGGATGTGCGCGTAGTCGACGCCAGCCATCGCGAGGTCTCCAGGCGGGCCTGCTGCTGGCGTGGCTCCAGCATCGACTGGTGCTGCGTGGAGGTGCCCGCCATCCACTGCCCGCCGCGGGGGAAGAGCTCGGGTCATTCCCAAGGTTCGGCCGCGGGGCACGGCGGCCAATCGGCCGACTCGGGGCATTCCCGCGAGAGCCCCTCGCATGACTCGGGTCATTCCCACGATTCCGCGCACCCCCACCGCCACGCGCACGACAGCGACCCGAAGGCACACTGCCGCACGATCTACCTGAAGATCGAACAAATGCAGTCCTATTCTCCGGTCGCGCCCGACGAGGCTGACCACATGCGCTACAAGGTGGACTGTATGCGCAACGAGGGGCACGAGGACGGGACCATTCCCCCCAACGAGGTGGACCTCCGGCGCATCGACGCCGTGATCTACCGCCGCTACCTCGACGCCGCCTACACAATTCCTGACACGACGCCGATCATTGCCGCCGACATCAACGAGCCACTCTGGGACCGTCGGATCCCCGGCTGTGTCCTCTATGCGGACCCTGGAGAGCGCCTCTTCATTCACGTCTACAACGCCGACGATCGGCCCCATAGCTTTCATGTCCACGGGCTCGTCTACGGTATCGACTCGGACGGCTCGTACCCCTTCGGCGTGCACGACGCCACGGGGCACCGCAGCGATGCAATCTGCCCAGGCGAGAGTTGGTGCTACATCTTCGATGTCACCGAGGACACCATCGGAGCCTGGCCGTTCCACGACCATTACATGGACCTCGACGCACAGGCCAGCCGCGGGCTGTTCGGGGCAGTGATCGTTCGAGATCCGAAGGCACCGGTCGCCGACTATCACGTACCCCTGTTCCTCCATCGCCTGGAGGGAGCCACGGACGTTCAGCGCTTCCGGTTCGGCCCGCTGTCGCCAGGGTCGCCGCCGGTCAGCCACACGTTCGCGGTCGAAGGCACCTACGATTACTACTGCGAGATCCACCCCGCAATGACCGGCGTCGTCCGTGTCATCATGGGCGGTCCCGCCAGCGCGAGCGTCACGATCATCGACTCGCCGTCGAGCTTCACGCCGGCGGACGTGACGATCGGCCCGGGTGGCACGGTCACCTGGACGAACTCGGGAACCCAGCAGCACACAGTGACCGACAAGGGGACCGCAGCGCTCGCCTCCTGGTGCCTCAACGGCCGCACCTTCGTTGGGAACACCCCCACTATCGTGGCGGAATCGGGCCGGCGCATCCGTTGGTACGTGTTCGACCTGGACCTCTCGCCCACGTGGCACAACTTCCACCTCCACGGACAGCGCTGGCAGACCGGTCACGAACGCCTCGACACGCGGTCCATCGGACCGGCGGAGTCCTTCGTCGTCGACACCATCGTGCCCCAGGCAGTCCTCCCGCCGATTGAGGGCTGCTGCGACTGCCACGGGGAGTTGCGTGAGGAGCAGGAGCCTGCCGAGACCTACCGCCAGCCCACGCGCCGCAGACCGGCCATGGCGATGGCACATGCGGGGGCGATGGGCATGCGCGGAACCATGCCCGTCACCGCCGGGGGTCACGCCATGGGGCACGCGCCCGTCATGGTCCACGACGGCGACTGCCTGCAGATCCGGGGCGACTTCCTGGTCCACTGCCACGTCGAGATGCACATGATGATGGGGATGGCGGGCCTGGTGCGCGCGGTACAGGAGATCGAGGCGACCGATGAATTGAAGGCGTGCCTCGGGTTCGATCTCCCCATCAACGATGGGAGCACGTGCCCGCCGGTTGATCCGCTGCCGTGCATGGTCGGCGGCGGCCCGGGGACCTGGGAGGTGCTCGCGGACCTCGACATCTTCGTGGTCCATGCCGCCGTGCTCCGCACCGGTAAGGTGCTGCTCTGGTCCGGTACGGCGGAGGCGGGCTATCCCACCGTCTCCCGCGTGTGGGACCCAGTCACCGACGGCCGGACGTCCCAATCCTACGCGGCCGACCTCTTCTGCAGCGGTCACGCATGGTTGCCCGACGGTCGCCTGCTGGTAGCAGGGGGAGCGCCGCAGGGCGCGATGAACCAGACGCACATCTTTGATCCCGCCACGGAAACGTGGACGGTCATGTCCAACATGCAGCAGGCGCGCTGGTACCCGACGGTGACGACACTCCCCGACGGCCGGGTACTCGCCGCATCCGGCACCGGCGCCTCGGGCGTGGAGATCTGGGATCCGGGAACCAGCGCGTGGCAGCTCGTGGCCGGGGCAGTCCGCACCTTCCCGGAGCTGTTCCCAAGCCTTCATCTGCTCCCCGCCGGAGGCTTGTTCTACTCCCGCTGTGGCTGGAACACTCCGGACATGTCCCATCTCGAATCCGCCCGCCTGTCGCTGACCGGGCCCTACGCCGGCAACTGGTCGGACCTCGGGCTCATGCAGTTCGCCGATCGTGAGGAGGGCATGGCGGTGCTGCTGGTGGACGACGCCGAGTCACCCCCCTCGGCCCATCTCTACGTCATGGGAGGGGGCGTGAATGGCGGGGCGACCGAACGCAACCCTCAGTCGGTGGAGTACATCGACCTCACCGACCCGGCCACGGCGGCATGGAGCCGGGTCGCCGACATGGCCTTCCCGCGTGTCAACGTCACCGCCGTTCCCCTCCCCGACGGACAGATCCTGGTGATCGGCGGCCAGCGCAACGGCAAGTGGGCCGCGAACCCGGATCCGGTGTTGGAAGCGGAGATCTACAACCCCGCAACCGACACCTGGACCACCCAGCCCCCGATGACGTACCCGCGGCAGTACCACTCCATCGCAGTGTTGCTTCCCGATGGTCGCGTGCTCGTCGCCGGCGGCATCGACCCGACACTCGGCGGTACACCCGCCCGGGATCAGCGTCACCTCGAGGTGTTCAGCCCTCCGTACCTCTCTGCAGGGGTGAGGCCCGCCATCACTACGGCGCCGACAACCCTGACCTGGGGCACGTCGTTCACGGTGCAGAGTCCGGCAGCCGCAAGCGTCGCCGCGGTGGTGCTCATGCGGCCGGGCTCGCTCACCCACCACACTGATGCAGGCCTGCGACGCATCAACCTCGGCGGGCTGACCAAGACTGGCACGTCCGTCACGGTGCAGGCGCCGTCGTCGGGGACGGTAGCCCCCCCGGGACCCTACATCCTCTTCCTGGTGAACTCGGCCGGGGTCCCCTCCGTGGGGCAGTTCGTCACGCTGGGCTAGTCCCGCTCGCCCCATGGCCTAATTGAGTCGTGGATCACCTCGGACCGAGCTCCGTTTGGGAGCGGGCTCTGGCGGACCGTATGACGTGGGTGAGTCGCGGCCCCAGTTGGTCGAGGTCGTCAAGTTCCGGGTGCTCCGGCGACATCTCGCCGCGCTCGAGTTCTTCGGTGACCTTGCTCGTGATCTCGATGGCCCGGCGCAGCCGAAACCGCTCGAGAGAGCCGGGGCCCTGTTGCTCAGCCTCTACGGCCATGATCGCCCAGATCCGCAGGCGCATGTTGTCGACCTCCCGCTTGAGGTC
>CAZHSO010000165.1:0-4459 GCA_964535105.1 uncultured Gemmatimonas sp. | reverse complement strand
CGACCCCACCGCCGTCAGATAGCGGAGGAGCTGGAAGTGGAGGATGTGCCGGAGCTCCTTCCGGCGTGCCCTGGCGCCGTGCGCCGCCACCCGTCCTGCGTCCTGCCGGGCCGACCCTCGGCACTATTCCGATTCTCTGCGCCAGATTATGGTACTAGCCCGACCGCATCGAGGACTTATCATGCCAACCGAAATGGGCACCTTCCGCATTGACGTCGAGCTGGAGAATCCAGCGCGCCCCGGCGCTCGCGCGATGGTACCGAACGTCCTGGTCGTTACCGGTGCGGAGCTGTCATGGATTCCTGCGACGATACTGGAGTCCCTCGGCGTGGAGCGCCGGAAGCACTGGCGTTTCCGGCAGGCGGATGGATCCATCGTGGAGCGCTGGGCGGGTTGGGCCGGGATCTACGTCGTCGGAACCTCGACAGTAGACGAAATCGTGTTCGGTGAGCCGGGCGACCTGGTCCTCCTCGGGGCCAGGTCGCTGGAAGGCATGAACCTGCGGGTCGATCCGTTCAACAAGGCCCTGGTAGACGCCGGCCCGGCTCCCGCCGCGGCCGGCTGCATCCCGAAAGCTTCGCCGGCCGTCTCGGCCTGAAACTCTGATGTGCGAGGACCCGCTCAACTGAAGTCCTTTGGAGTCGACCTCTCTTTCCTATAGCATGTTCGCAATATATCGGGTCCAGCCCATATGGCTCAGACCCGATATTTTGCGAAAGTGCCTCCAAATGGGCACGTAGGGTCGGCTATTCCTTGCGGCAGAGCGCTGCGTCCAGCCGCTCAAATCCAGCCTGCAACACGCTATCTTTCCGGCGGTGCCCCCCAAACATCTGCTGTTGTTGACCCTCCTGGGCAGCGCCCTGCCCGGGCCGGCCGTCGGCCAGTCCGGAACCGAGCCCTTGCGCTTGCCCCGGCTCACCGGCCCGGTCGAGCTGGATGGCCGTCTCGACGAGCCGGCGTGGGCCAAGGTCCCGGCGCTGCCCCTGGTGATGTACACCCCGACGTTCCGCGCGGCCCTCACCGAGCGCTCCGAGATCATGGTCGCCTACGACGAGCGCTACATCTACCTCGGCGCCCGCCTGTACGACTCGGAGCCGCGGAAGGTGCGCGCCAACACGCTCTACCGTGACCGCTATTCTGGCGACGACCTCGTCGCCCTGGTGCTGGACACCTACAACGACCGCCAGACGGCGTCGTGGTTCACGGTCAATCCCGCCGGCAACCGGATCGACCGGGCGCTGTCGAACGACGGCGAGTTCACCGGCAGCGATCCGATGAACGACAACTGGAACACCGTCTGGGACGTCGCCACGACCCAGAGCGACTCCGGGTGGTTCGCCGAGATGCGGATTCCGTTCTCGAGCCTGGGGTTCCAGGACCTGAACGGTACGGTGACCATGGGGCTCATCGCCTACCGGGTGATCGCCCGGAAGAATGAGCGCCAGCTCTTCCCGGCCATCCCGCCCAACTGGGCCCTGGGCTTTGCCAAACCGTCCCAGGCGCAGCGCGTGATGCTGGAAGGCGTGCACAGCCGGCGGCCCGTGTATGTCACCCCCTACGGTTTGGGGGGACTCTCGTGGCACTCCGAGCTGGATGCCCTCAACAGCCGCTACGTCCGTCCCCGCGAAGACACCCACGAAGGCGGGATCGACCTCAAGTACAGTCCCACCAGTAATCTCGCGCTCGACCTCACGGCGAATACCGACTTCGCGCAGGTCGAAGCCGACGACCAGCAGGTGAACCTGACCCGCTTCTCCCTCTTCTTCCCCGAGAAGCGGCAGTTCTTCCAGGAACGCTCTGCCATTTTCGATTTCAATACCGGGGGACTGAGCCGGTTGTTCCACAGCCGGGCCATCGGCCTCGCCGGGAACGGAGAACCGCTCCGCATCTATGGCGGTGGGAGGCTGGTGGGCCGGGCGGGCGGCCTGGACATCGGCTTCCTCGATCTCCAGACCGCGTCGCGCGACCTGATCCCCTCGGAGAACCTCGGCGTGCTGCGGATGCGGCGCCGTGTGTTCAACGCCAATTCGACCGTGGGGACCATGGTCACCAGCCGCCTCACGAGCGACGGGCACCACAATGTTGCCGCCGGTGCCGACGCGGTGCTGCGCACCCTGGGGCAGGAGTACCTCACCTTCCGGTGGGCCCAGACCTATACATCCGGGTTCACGAATCCCGCGGTGGACTGGAAGCAGAGCCGGATGCTGCTGCGCTGGGAGCGCCGGGGGCAGATCGGCGCCAGCTACTCCGGCGAGCTGGTGCACGCGGGTCCGGGGTACGATCCCGGCATGGGCTTCACGTTCCGGAGCGACTTTACATCTTTGTCGGGGCAGGGGGGCTATCAGCGGCTGGTCGGGACCCGGAGCACGTTCCGCACGCTGGGTGTGTCCCTCCCGGCTAACTCATACTGGCGGAACGGCGACGGCACCGTCGAATCCGCCGAGGTGGCGCCGACCCTGCTGGGCGAGCTCAAGAGCGGGTACATCATCAACCTCACCTCGCGGAACAGCTACGAGAGCGTGCGCGATACCTTCGAGATTGCCGGAGGGGCGCACGTGGTCCCCGGCAACCACTGGTTTCACCGCGGTGAGCTGTTCGTCACGGCGCCCCGGTCGGCCAGCTTCCGCCCGACGTTTTCGATTTCCGCCGGCAGCTTCTACGACGGGACGGAGGTCAGCTTTTCGGCTCGGCCGGCCTGGAACCCGTCGAAGCATTTCGAGATCGGGGTGGACTACGACTACAACCGGATCCGCTTCACCGAGCGGAACGAGCGGCTCGATCTGCATCTGATCCGGGTGCGGCTTCAGACTGCGCTCGACGTGCACGCGTCGCTGGCCACGCTGCTCCAGCACGACAACGCGGATCACGCGATCGGGGTGAACGCGCGGTTCCGCTACAACTTTCGGGAGGGCAGGGATCTGTGGATCGTCTACAATGAGACGATGAACACCGACCGGCCCGAGCTGCCGGGACCGCGCCCGCCGCTGATGCGGCGGCGGGCGTTCCTGGTGAAGTACTCCTACACGCTCGGGCTGTGATGGCCTAGCGGCGTAACGCGCCTTCCAGCCGCTCGCCGAGCACGAGCCCCAGCGAGCGCGAGAAGCTGCTGGTCAGGTGATTGTCGTCCGAATACAGCACCACCCCGCCGCACTCCGGAAGGCATCGCCGACCCATCGCCAGGGTCCTTGACGTCTCCGCGAGGGATTCTGCGCATAGCGTAAGTGGAGGTCTCTATGAAAGCGGTACTCAGCCGATTGCTGCTTGCCGGAACACTCGCCGCGCCGGTGGCTCAGGCCCAATCGATTACTCCGACCCGAACGACGATTCGCCTGTACGAGCAGGCCGGCGGATTCGTGCTCGGGTCGGAAAAACGGGTGTACACCTCGTACTTCAACACCTTGCGAACCCGTTACATCGGGGTGGAGGTGACCCTGGACTACCCGGCGGCCGCCGCAGGCTTCGAGCTCACGATCGGCTGCCAGATGACCCGCCCGGACGGGAAAGTCATCGATGGCATCTGGAAGATCGGGATGCCCATTCGGGCTGGATCTACCAATACCGTGGACGCGAACACGATGTTCGGGGCCGGGAAGGCAGGGTGGCAGGCCGGCATGTTCAAGGTGACCTGCGCCGCCACCCGGCCTCTGGGGGAGGTCGACTTCCAGATGAGTCCCGGACCATCGCTCCTGGGGGACTCGGAGCTCCGGCTCAAGGAGGTGCAGTTCTTTCCGACCGGTTCCACGCTCATGCCCCCGGCGCAGCGGAAGTACCAGGACAGCTTCTCCTCCTCGGAAGCGACCCGCATCGGGATCGAGCTCACCTTCCTCCATCCGGGGTCGACGAAGAGTGGAGCCGTGCCAATCGACTGCTACGTCCTGGCCTCCATCCGGCAGGTCCTCGGCGTCATGCACGCGGTCTACGAGTTTGAACAGCCGGCGACCAGCGGCAGCGTGGCCCTGGCACTCGGATGGGATCAGCCGGGCCAATGGTCCAAGGGCGAGTACCTGGCGATCTGCCAGATCCACGGGCGCCCCATCGTCGTGGAGCGATTCTCCGTCCGGTGATCTGTTTCGCTAGGGGATCTTGGGCGCCTCCACCCTCGCAAAGATCCCTCCCAGCCCCTTGTCCCTCAGAATCCGATTGAACTGGTCGAGATCAACCTGAATGATCCGGTCCAGCTCGGCCCGCGCGGCCCGCGCGCGCTGCTTGAGCACCCCGCCCACTTCCCGCTGTGATGCGGTCGGCTCGTTGTCGGTGCTGCCGATGTCGTTGATCAAGTAAACCAGCTTCTCCCCCGTCTTCGCGGGATAGCGGATCAGATCCTGCCCGCGCCCCGTGATCCGCACCTGGGTGAGCTGCTCCTCGACCCCGATGAACTTCTTCTCCAGTGAGTCGGCCGCGCGTACCACCCCCGTGTCTTCCTTGGCGAGCGCCTTGAGCGTGGCCAGTTGCACCCGGA
>CAZHSO010000164.1:0-4489 GCA_964535105.1 uncultured Gemmatimonas sp. | reverse complement strand
TTAGCCCAGTTTAGTTTGCTTTACCCTCCAGTGCCACACGTGCCATCGCTCCTCCCGCCCTCCGTCGTTCCCGACGGCTCGATCCCGCCCCACGCGGGAGAGCGCCGTTTCGGGCCGCCGGAGCAGCGGAGTTTCCTGCGCGTGCTCTATGTCGGGCGCGCAGTGCTGGCGGCGATCGTGCTGGTGCGCGCCGCGCTGGTGCGGGAGGAGACCCCCGAGGTCGCTTTCACGGCGATGCTGACGGTGCTGCTCGCCTACGCGGTAACGGGGTACGGCATCTACGCCACCTTCGTGCGGCGGAGCCGTGGTCCGCTGGCATTCCTGCAGACCCAGGCGGCGATGGATCTCCTCCTGGTCACCACACTGGTGCACTTCGAGGGGCCGCAGCAGAGCGGGTGGGCGGCGCTCTACGTGCTGGTGATCGCGGTGTACGCCCTGATCATGCCGCTGCGCTCCGGCATCGTCACGGCGCTGCTCGGCGCCGCCATGTTTCTCGCCGACGCCTACTTCGGCCATCCGGAGCCTCCCGGCACCTGGCTCTGGGGACAGGTCGCGGTGTTCACCATCGTCTTCCTGGTGGTGGCCATCCTCGGCCAGCGCCTGCGCACGGCGTCGGTGGAGCAGACCGAGCTCGCGAGCGAGTTGCGCCGGGTGCGGCTCGAGGCGGACGAGATCCTTCGGAACATCCGCTCCGGGGTGATCACGGTCGACGGACAGGGAAACCTGGCCTTCATGAACCTCGCGGCCGAACACCTCCTCGGGCTCTCCGCCGTCGAGCACGTGGGGTTGCCGGTCCTTCACGCGCTGGAAGCGCGCGCGCCGGAGCTCTGGTCGGCAATCGTCACGGGGATCGAGAAGGGCCGCCGGGTCAACCGCGCCGAGGGTACGGCGCGGCGCGCCGACGGGCGCGAGGTGCCGATCGGTCTCTCGACCACGACCTTCGAGCGCCCCTCCGAGGCGCTGCCGAGCGTCACCGCGATCTTCACCGACATTTCGGATCTTCAGCAGCTGCAGTTGCTCCACGTGCGCACCGAACGGCTCGAGGCGGTGGCGGCCCTCTCGGCCTCCCTCGCGCACGAGATCCGCAATCCGCTGGCCTCCATCCGGAGCTCGGTGGAGCAGCTCTCCCGGAGCAGCCACGACGATCCCGACGACCGGGTGCTGGCGCAGCTGATCGTGCGGGAGAGCGACCGGCTGAGCCGGCTACTCGGAGAATTCCTCGATTTTTCCCGGGTGCGGGCGAGCCATTTCGTCACCGTGGATCTCACCGCGGTGGTATTGGGTGCGGCCCAGCTCATCCGGGAGCACCCGGACACCGGGCCCGGCGTGGACATCGTGGTGCGGGGCGCCTCGGTCGAGGTGGAGGCGGATGAAGACCTGCTGCACCGCATCGTCACCAACCTGCTGCTCAACGCGGCGCAGGCGATCAACGGCGCCGGGCGGATCGAGGCGATCGTCGATCTCCCCGGCACCGGGGAGCTGCCGCGGGGCAGCGAGTTCGACCACCCGGTTCGGCTCCGGGTCAAGGACGACGGGCCCGGCATCGATCCCGAGCTGCAGGTGCGGCTCTTTCAGCCGTTCGTGAGCGGTCGTCCCGGCGGGAGCGGGCTGGGCCTCGCCATCGTGGAGCGGGCGGTGGCGGCGCACCGGGGGATGGTGCTGCTCGACTCTGCCCAGGGCGTGGGCACCACGTTTACCATTCTGCTGCACGCCAAATGGCCCTCGGAGGACGGTGCATGAGCCAGCAAGCCTCGATCCTGGTGGTGGACGATGAGTCCGGTATCCTGGATACCCTGCGAATCCTCCTGCGCAAGGAAGGATTCGAAGTGGCCACGGCCCAGGGCGGGAAGGCGGGGCTCGATCAGATCCGCTCGGGCAATCACGATATCGTCCTGACCGACGTCCGCATGCCCCAGGTGACGGGGCTCGACATCCTGCAGGCGGCCAAGGAGCAGGACTCGATGACGCCGGTCATCCTGATGACGGCGCAGGCCTCCCTGCAGACAGCCGTCGCCGCGGTGAACGCCGGCGCGTTCTACTACATCCAGAAGCCGTTCTCCAACGACGAGCTGCTGGCGATCCTTCGCCGCGCGTGCGAGTTCCGCCAGATCCGGGTGGAGAACCGGCAGCTCAAGCAGGACATCCGCCGGAAGGACCGGACCACCGTCACGCGGCCGATCGGCAAGTCGCGCCGGTTCCTGGACGTGCTCAAGCTCGCGGAAGTCGTGGCGCCGACCGATTCAACCGTCCTGATCCAGGGCGAGAGCGGCACCGGCAAGGAAGTGATTGCGCGCTACATCCACAATCTGTCGTCGAGCCGCGCCGACGGGCCGTTTCTCTCGATCAACTGCGGCGCGCTGCCGGAAAATCTCCTGGAAAGCGAGCTCTTCGGGCACGTGAAGGGCTCCTTTACCGGTGCGGTTCGCGACAAGCAGGGACTCTTCGCCGCCGCGCGGGGGGGGACGTTCTTCCTCGACGAAGTCGGGGAAATGCCGCCTTCGCTGCAGATCAAGCTCCTCCGGGTGCTGCAGGAGCGCGAGGTGATTCCGGTGGGTGCGACGGAGACAATCCCGGTGGACGTGCGCATCGTCGCGGCGACCAACCGGGATCTCGAGGAGGAGGTCCGCCGCGGGCATTTCCGGTCCGATCTCTTCTACCGCCTGAACGTCATCGCGCTGGAGCTTCCCTCGCTGCGCGACCGGCGCGACGACCTGGTGCTGCTTATCGACCATTTCTTCCAGGAAATGGCGGCCGAGCGCGAGTCGGCTCCCAAGGCGCTCTCCTCCGACGCGCTCGATGCGGTCATGGTGTACGACTGGCCCGGCAACGTGCGCGAGCTGCAGAACGCACTGGAACACGCGGTGGTGCTCAGCAAAGCGACTTTGATCGAGCCGGGGGCGCTGCCGGAGCGGATCACCCGCCGCCGCCGGGAGCCGCTGGTCGCGGAGCGGTCGTCACCCAATCCCTCACTCGAGGTGATCGAGCGCGCCTACATCATGTGGGTGCTGCAGGCCGAGGGGGGGAACAAGACCCGCGCGGCCGAGGTGCTGGGGATCGACCCCTCGACGCTGTACCGCAAGCTCAGTCGGTACGAAGAGCAGCCGGCTCCGGCGTGATCCGGGGGGGGTACTCCCCGGCGCCGGAACGGCGCGATTCCTGCTAAGAACTCACCGTCCTCTAAGGAATTCATTCATGGCGGAGGAGATACTGCCGGGCGATGCCAGCCCGGTGGAGCGGCGGTCCCGACCGAGAACCGAGGCGATCCTGCCGGGCGATCACGCCGGGGCGGAGACCCTGGAGCTGATGGCGGAAGCGCCGCAATACAATCGGTGGCAATTCGACATGGTGGCGCCGTACCTCGGGAAGCGGATTCTCGAGGTCGGTGCCGGGATTGGCAACATGTCGCAGCAGTTCCTGGAGGGGCGTCCTGAGATCCTGGTGGCCACCGATACCGATCCCTACTACCGGACCCGCCTGGCGGAGCGGTTCGCGGGGCGTACTGATGTGTCGGTCGAGCCGCTCTCGATGCCCGATCCCTCCGCCGGGCCGCGATTCGCCAAGTACCGCCTGGACACGGTCATCGCCACCAATGTGGTGGAGCACATCGAGGACGACCTGGGCAGCGTCCGCACGATGCGGAGCCTGCTGGTACCGGGGGGCCGCGCCGTCATCCTGGTGCCCGCTCTCCAATCCATCTACGGAGAGATGGACCGCGAGCTGGGCCACTATCGGCGCTACAGCCGTTCCCGGCTCCGCCTGCTGATGGAGCGCGCCGGACTCCGGGTCGAGCAGGTGCGCTGGTTCAATCGCGTGGGGGTCTTTGGCTGGTGGTTCAACGGCCGGATCCGGCGCGTGAGCAGGATTCCCCTCGACCAGCTCAGAACCTTCGACCGTCTGGTGCCCATGCTCCGGCTCGAGCGATTCCTTCCGCTGCCCTTCGGGCAATCCCTCATCGCGGTGGGCCGGGCGCCATGATCGAGCTGCCCCGGCTCTCCGTGCTGATTCCGGTGTACAACGAGCGCGCCACGCTGCAGGCGATCGTGGACCGGCTTCGCGCGGTGCCGCTCCCCATGGAAATCATCACCATCAACGACGGCTCCACCGATGGCAGCGGGGAGGTCCTCGACCAGCTCAAGGCACGCGAGCTGATCGACCTGGTGGTGCACCAGCCGAAGAACCGGGGCAAGGGCGCGGCAATCCGCACCGGGATCATCCACGCGACCGGCGACGTGATCGTGGTGCAGGATGCGGATCTCGAGTACGACCCCGACGATTTTGCCCGGCTGCTCGGGCCGATCCTGGCGGACAAGGCGGACGCGGTATTCGGCTCGCGGTTTCTCGGGAGCGAGCGCCGGGTGCTCTACTTCTGGCACTCGGTCGGCAACCGGCTCCTGACGCTGGTCTCCAATATGTTTACCAATCTCAACCTCACGGACATGGAGACCTGCTACAAGATGGTGCGGGCGCCGCTGATGAAGTCGCTGGTGCT
>CAZHSO010000163.1:0-4579 GCA_964535105.1 uncultured Gemmatimonas sp. | reverse complement strand
GAGGCGGACGTCCCGACCTGGCGGGGGAATGGCTGCCAAAGGTCAAGGCGCCGACCCTCCTGATCGTTGGGGGGCGAGACGACGCCGTTCTCGAGCTCAATCGGACCGCGTACCGGATGTTGAGCTGTCTCAAGCGGTTGGAGGTGGTTCCCGGTGCCACGCACCTCTTCGAGGAACCAGGCACGCTCCCGGCGGTCGCGGTCCTCGCTACCGACTGGTTCCTCCAGCATCTCTCGGCGGAGGAATTGGGAGCTGACCGCCACACACCGGTTTGAGGAATGTACCGAGATCGAAGTCCGCGCCCGCGATCAGGCCGCCCTGCTCGTCGAATGGCTCAATGAGCTGATCTTTCGCGCAGAATCCGAGGGCTGGCTCGCAACTGAGATTGAGGTGCTGGAGAGCTCCCAGAGCCGGCTGCGGGCAAGGGTCCGGCACCGGAGCTGGCCGTCCCGTGAGTTCCCGGTCAAGGCGGCGACACTGGACCGTGCGCGCGTGGAAGCAGTACCCGGCGGCGTGATCGCGGAGGTTACCCTCGACGTATGAGCACGGCGCTGCAAGAATATCCGGTCATCTCCCTGGAGCCCTGGCTCTACGAGATCCCGCGCAGCGCGCGGGCCGACATGCGGGTTCCCGCCCGGATCTACGCGGACTCCGTGTTGTGGCAACAGCTCAGCCGCGATCGCTCGCTCGAGCAACTCGTCAACGTCGCCACCCTCCCCGGTGTGTCCGGATTCGTCTATGCGATGCCGGACGTGCACCAGGGATACGGATTCCCCGTCGGAGGCGTCGCTGCCACGCGCGTCACGGATGGCGTGATTTCGCCCGGCGGAGTGGGGTACGACATCAACTGCGGCGTCCGACTGCTCGTGTCCGATCTCACGCTCGAAGCGGTGCGTTCCCGCCTTGAGGCAGTCGTGCACGAGTTGAGCCGGAGCATCCCGTCCGGCCCCGGCCGCTCCCCACGCTATGCGCTCGACGACCGCGAGCTGGAGCTGGTGCTCGGCACCGGTTGTCGGAGTCTGGTCCGCCGCGGGCTGGCTACGGACGACGATCTCTTGGCGACCGAGGCCGGCGGATGCCTGCCCGAGGCCGATCCCGCGCAGGTCACCCGCAGAGCGCGCGAGCGCGGCCGGGACCAGCTCGGCACCATTGGATCGGGAAACCACTTCGTCGAGGTGCAGGTGGTGGACGAAGTGTTCGACACCGGCCGCGCCTCGGTCTACGGTCTCCGGGCCGGCCGGATCACCGTCCTCATTCATACCGGCTCCCGCGGCCTGGGCCACCAAGTCTGCACCGATTACGTGGGTGAACTCGATCGTGCCATGCCTGGGATGGGAATCTCGCTGGCGGACCGCCAGCTTGCCTGCGCTCCCCTCGCCTCGCCGGAAGGGAAGCGCTATCTCGCGGCGATGTCGGCAGCCGCGAATTTTGCCTGGGCCAACCGCCAGACCATCACTCACACGGTGCGCGACATTTTCGGACGGACCTTCGGGAAGGAGGGGGAGCTCCGCCTCCTGTACGACGTGGCCCACAACATCGCCAAGCTCGAGACCTACGGCGGCGAACGGCTCTGCGTGCATCGCAAGGGGGCGACCCGGGCATTTGGTCCTTCGGCTCCCGAGACTCCGGCCGCCTATCGCTCAGCCGGCCAGCCCGTCTTCATCCCGGGGAGCATGGGAACCGCGAGTTTCGTCCTGGCTGGGACGGACGAAGCGGCGTCCAAGAGTTTTGGGAGCTGTTGTCACGGGGCCGGACGAGCCATGAGCCGGGGCGCGGCCAAGCGGGCCACCACAGGGGCCCAGATCCGGCGCGAGCTGGAAGCGCGGGGCATCGTGGTCCGTTGCCCCTCGAATGTTGGTTTGGCTGAAGAAGCCCCGCTGGCCTACAAGGATGTCGAGCGCGTGGTGGATGTGGTGCACCGCGCCGGGCTGGCCATCAAGGTCGCGCGGCTGCGACCGATTGGGGTGATCAAGGGATAGCGCGATCATGCAGGGGGGGGTGGCGGGGAGGGAAGCGGGCAACCGCGCCGCTCCGCGTCAAATCGGTTAGCAGGCCGCGCGACCGATCCGTCATTCTTGGCGGATGCCGAGTTGCGCCCCCCCACGCCGAGCCCCCAGATTATGGCCATGCCTGCTGCGCTGCGTCCGTTTACCGTCGAGGAGCTGGAAGCCATCCCGTACGACGGGAACCGCTACGAGCTTCTGCACGGGGTCCTGCTGGTGACCCCGCAGGCTGGATTGCCGCACCAGGTCGTCGCCACCAGGCTGGCGCTCATGCTCGGATCGTTCCTCCAAGAGGAGCCGGGCGTCCAGCTCTATATCCCGGGCGCCATCCAGATCCGGCCCAGCATCCACCTCGAGCCCGACATTCTCATCGGAAGTCTGCCAAGAGTCCTTCGATGGGACGCGGTGCAGGACCACTGGCTCGCAGTGGAGGTGTCGGGCACCGGGTCGCGGGTCTACGACCGGGACTACAAGCGGGACGGCTACCTCGGGATCGGCGTGAAGGAGGTCTGGCTGGTGGACCTCGACCTCCAGCGGGTATTCGTGTCACGACCGGGAGGAGAGAGGGACGTGCCCCACGACACCAGCCTCATCTGGCGTTCGCCGGGGGACCGGGAGCTCCGCATAGACGTGACCGCCCTCTTTCGAGGGCTGCCCAAGGGAGAGTAGCACCCACTCTCGTTGTCAGCGATGGGTACGCGGGGATTTCAAAGCCGCCTCCGGACATCTCACGGTGGCGGAGGAACAGAAGGAGCTGCTGGTCCAGGAGGGGATGCAGGCGACGCTGCTCGACGACCTCGGCAAGATGGTTTCGGAGGTCGAAACCGTGACCGAAGGCGCCCGCACCGGCCGCCGCGACCACATAGGCGCTCGTGCCGATCTGGACGTGATCACTGCCGAGTTGCTGAAGCAAGTGAAGGTGCTCAACAGGATCACCCGCTATCGCTTCGGGATGAATCCGGAGATGATGGCGGAGTGGAAGGCGGTCAAGCAGGTGCCGGCAAGAGCTCCAAGGTGTTACCGCGAGGGTGGAAGCCGGGGGTGAGCGCAAGCGAGCCTCCGGTTTCTTTCGGTACTCCCGAACTTCAGTGTCAGTAGCTGCGGATTACGCCGCGACCTCGACTACCGTGGCATATGAATGCGGCTTGGGGGGCAGCTCACCGATGGCCCGCATACCTTCGAGGTGAAACTCGATCGCGGTCTGCATTTCCTTTTCGATTTCGGCCCGAGTTGCGCCGGTTGCGATGCACCCCGGTACGTCGGGGGCGTGGGCCGAGTATCCGGTCGCTGTTTCGGCGACGATGATAAGCACTTTCATGCCTTGAGTCCTGCCTGTTTCCG
This sequence comes from uncultured Gemmatimonas sp., assembly GCA_964535105.1. GTDB lineage: Bacteria > Gemmatimonadota > Gemmatimonadetes > Gemmatimonadales > GWC2-71-9 > JABFSM01. Next base: position 1,235 of record CAZHSO010000163.1, on the reverse strand, counting down.
CATGCGGTTGAACATGGAGCGATCGACATCGTCGCCTGGTTTGCCCGCCACCGTTGCGACGCCCGGTTTTGCCGGATGTCTGAATTGTCGGTGACTTCCCCTGGTTCGGTCAAGGGACTTCGCGCCTTCAAGGTGCGCGTTTCCCCCACCCGCGATGTACTTTATCATCTCACTACCCCCAACGTTTACTTCAGGAGCCGGCATGTCCCGGGCCGCCCGCCTTCTCGTCTCCGCGTTCCTCGTCCTCCCCGCTGTGGCCAGCGCCCAGCGCACTGCGCCTCAGCCAATCGTCGCCTCGGAGCTGTTCAATCAGCTCAAGTACCGCCACATCGGTCCCGAGGGGAACCGGGTGTCGGCCGTGGCGGGGGTGATCGGCGACCCCAACGTCTACTACGCCGGAGCTGCGTCGGGCGGGATCTTCAAGACGGTGGACGGCGGCCTCCATTGGGCGCCGATCTTCGACAGCATGCCGGTCTCCTCGATCGGAGCGCTAGCGGTCGCCCCCTCGGACCCGAACGTGGTCTGGGCCGGCACCGGCGAATCCTCGATTCGCAGCAACGTCTCGCTCGGCTGGGGGATGTTCAAATCGACCGACGCGGGAAAGACCTGGGTCCGCACCGGTCTCGACAGCACCGGCCGAATCGGGCGCATCGTCATCCATCCGACCAATCCCGATGTGCTCTACGCCACGGCGGTGGGGCGTTCCTACGGACCGCAGCAGCAGCGCGGTGTCTACAGGACCACCGACGGCGGAAAAACCTGGGAGAGATCGCTCTTCGTGGACGAGAACACCGGCGCATACGCCGTCGCGATGGACCCCACCAACCCGCGCATCCTCTATGCGTCGACCTGGGAGTTCGTGATCCACACCTGGGGACGGAAGAGCGGCGGCGCGGGCAGCGGGATCTGGAAGAGCGTCGATGGCGGTTCGACCTGGAAGCGGCTGACCGGCAACGGCCTCCCGTCCAAGCCCTTCGGCAAGGTCGACCTGGCAGTGGCCCGGACCAACCCCAATCGGGTCTACGCCCTGATCGAGACCAGCGACGGCGTTCCCCTCCCCGGGGTCGAGGCGGAGTCGGGCGAGCTGTGGCGATCAGAGGATGGTGGCGCCAAGTGGGAATTAGTGAGCCACGACCGCGAGCTGGCGGGGCGGACCCAGTACTACACCCGCATGGCGGTGATGCCCGACAACGAGAACGAGGCCTACTTCCTCACCTCAGGATGGACCAAGACGC
>CAZHSO010000162.1:0-4687 GCA_964535105.1 uncultured Gemmatimonas sp. | reverse complement strand
TCGAAGTAGGCGCTCGTGACGAGGGTCACTTGATGACCGCGTCGTTTGAGCTCGCGGCCAATGGCAACGAAGGGGTTTACGTCGCCGGCGCTGCCAATGGTGCAGAGGAGAACACGGAGGCGGGAATGAGTTGTCAATGTTGTTTCCGATTGACGTCGTTGCTGTCGTGACCAAGCCGCCCAACTCGTAATTATGCTGCAGAGCGGCCGTATCTCTACCCCCGGCGCTTGAGCCACTCGAGTGCCAGCACCTTCCCGCGCGCCATCGACTCGCCGCGAATCCGGGCCTCGAGCGCCGCCAGCCGGATCTGGTAGTCCTTATTCCCCGGGTCCTGTTTGCTGGCCAGGTACACCCACTGGGTCCTTGGCGATCCCGATGCCGTACGCGTAGGCACGCCCGAGGCTGAACTGGCCGTCGGTATCGCCGTTGTTGGCGGCCTTGCGGCACCAGCCCACCGCCTGCGCCAGATCCTTGGGCGCCCGAGAACCGCCCGTGGGGGAGTGCGGGACCTCTCTGCTTCTCCCTGTCTGTACCCGCGACCATTTCCGGAATGGCCCTGGCCGACCGATGGAGCATCGGCGCAGGGTCATCGCGGAAAACCCTCTGTACGGATCTGGCCCGAAGTCAGCCGGGCCTGTCGCGTCAGGTCAAGGCTGGTTCGGTGTCACGACCGTTATCGTCCCCGACATCGACTGCCCGTGAACGGTGCAGTTGTAGGTGTAGGTGCCGGCCGTGGCGAAGGTCCGACCGAAGGTGCCGGCGGTCTGCGTCACCGACACCGGCCCGCCCCCCGAGAAGGTCACGTTGTGCAGGTTGCCGCCCCGCCAGGTCCAGGTGACGGTGCCCCCCACCAGGACCGATACCGCTGATCGCACGAACTGATCGTCCTGCACGCTGACGCTCGCCGTGGCCGTCGGCGGGGTGCCTGGATCCCCCGGGCCGGTGTAATCGCTGCAGGCGGCTGCGGTGGCCATGACGGCGCCGGCCAGGAGCGTGAACGGAACTCGCATTATCGCTTCTCCTTCGACTCTGAGGATTTAGGGCGCACCACCACCGTCGCCTTCATGTGCGGGTGGGGTGTGCAGTGATAGGAAAACGTTCCCGGCGTAGTGAAGGTGTGGCTCCAGCGTGCCTCTGGCCCGACCTCGCCGGAGTCGAATGCGCCGCTGTCGGCGGTGACGCTGTGCGCCAGCGGATCCCGATTGCGCCACTCGACGGTCGTGCCGGCTTCGACCTCGATCCTGCCCCTGGCGTACCGCAGGCTCCTGACGTCGACGATCACGGGTTTCGTCTCGGCGGAGCTGCTCCCCGTCGAGGGAGCCTCGATCCCGCGCCGGTCCGCGCTCGGCCGGCCCGGTGCAGCGCGCGAATGGAAGCGGCTCAGGCTGATGGGGATGGTGTACTCGAAGCCGTAGCGCGTTCGACCGGTTCCGCGGGCGATCCCCTGGAGCGTGCGGCTCGCGACGTTGGTCGCGTGGACCGACATGGTGTGCGGCGTGTGGGCGATCCCCAGGGTGAATCCCGCGCTCCACGCCACGTCATCCGATCGCTCCCGGTCCACGAAGGTCGAGGCGTCGGCGGCCAGTCCGAGGAGCCCATGCACACGCATGGTCGCTCCAGCGGCGACCGTCGCCCGGCTGCCCCTCGCGCGCAGGGCATCTCCCAATACCCCGACCCCGGCGACCGCCCGCGCCGGGCCGATTCTCCTGGCGAGCAGCAGATGGCCATCCACACTCGCGGCGGCGATGTTGTACCCGCCCTGGACGTACACGTCGACCGGGGCCCCGCCGTCCTGGGTAAACGGCGCGATCCGGGCGAAGAACTCCCACTCGTTCGGATAGGCTTCGACCACCTCCGAGGCGCTCGCGTAATTGAATCCCACCGAGAGCCAGGAGGTCGCTCCGTAGGCGACGCTGAGGGTCGGGGCGTTCTGCAGCCTGCGTGACGGCGCCGGTCCGAGGGAGAACCGGTGCAGCAGATTGAACTGGAGTCCGCCGGCGCCCGCCACCCAGCCGTGTGACACGTTCGGCGGGGCGTCCAGCGTCGCCTGGGCGTGGACCCGTCCGGCGCACACAAGGGCCGCGCCCAGCACAACCGCCAGCGACGTCATCCCTGACATGTCTGATCTCCCTGGCGCTCGGCGCGGTGTCGGCGTGTGGCCCGCTCACTCACGGAGCCGGGGTCAACGCCTGCCCGTCGATCACGGGGCTGATTGCCAAGGTGCGGGAAGCGCTTCCCGTCTTCCCGGCGTTGTCGGTCACGCGCGTCGTGACGGTGACCGAGGTCTTGCCCGGGGGCAGCACGAATGAGCCGCCGACGACCCAGCTCGCAGTGGTGATGGCCCGCCCATTGCCGCGATGATCCAGGACGCTACCGGCAAGGTCGAAGAGCGGCCCCAGATTCTGGCCGGCCAGGACGATGAGTCCGTTCGGTCGCCGGAACGGCACGTCGAAGGTGAAATCCAGGCCGGGAAAGTTGCGATTGGCGCCGGCCACAGCGAGCTGTCCCCCGTCGCGGATGAGTCCCACAGGGTTGGTAATCCCGGCACCGTTCTCGTTCACGCCGATGCCCACGCCGGTGCGGTCGCGCGCCGAGACCTGGAAGAAGACGAACGATCCGGCCGTGGGCGTGCCCAACGCCAGGCTGGACGGATCACGCGGGCCGGTGAACGTCACCTCCGGTCCGTCGATGTCGTCCACGCCATCTCCTGCGATGGCTGTCGGCGCGGGCGTGAGTGCCTGCCCGGTCGAGCCGTGCTTGTCCACTTTCACCTTCACCACGTCCGTGCCGATGCGGCCGGCCGCGTCGCGCACCATGGCCGTGATCGTGAAGTGCTTGACGTTCTCCGGGAAGGACTCGAGGACGTGCCAACCCACCCAGGTCGTCACACCGTCACCCGGCGTATCGTCGGTGCCGAGCGTGTTGAAGAGATTGGCCAGGTTGGTGTTCCTGGGGATGATGGTGCCGTCCGGCGCAATGAGGTCCGCATCGATGAGCAGGGTGAGGCCGGGGAAATTCGGGTTCGCCTGACCCAGCAGCGCGGTGTTCCGGATGTTGATGCTCTCCACGGCGGGAACATCGGACGCATCGTTGGTCACGGTCTCGATGGTGATCGCGAACGCCGAGCCGCCGGTGAGCGATCCGGCACCCACGAGGCCGTCGCCGCTGGACACAACCTCGCCGGCAATCGGAGACGTGATGCGTACGACGGGACCTCCCGCTTCGCTCGCCGCGGTCTTGAGCATGGTCTCGGCGACCGCCTGCGGCGCGGCGACGTAGGGAAGATCGCCCTGACAAGCGCCCGAGGCGCCGGCTGCAGCGAGGAGAACGAGGTGGCTGACACGAATTCGCATGACGGCTCCTGTTGGTTGTTGAAGACTCCGTGGTAGCATGCATCGCGGCGAAGAGTACCGGTGGGCTTCGAGGGGGTGCATCGGCGGAATGAGGAACCCGCGGTAGGATCGGTGGGAATCCATCTGTCAGGCGGAGGCCGACACGTTCACGGCTCCTTCCCTGTAAGACCCCGGCTGACGGCCGATGCGCCGAAGGGCTGACGACACCAGCGCCCAACGTCCGACTGCCCTCCTCAACCCGCATCGGTATACTGCCGCATGCGATTCACTTTTCTGCAGGCCACGATCGGGCTCTTATTCGGCGTCGCGGCCGGCTGCGGTTTCGACTATTCCGCGCCGAGCCCACCGCCGCCGCCGCCGGCCGCGCCGCCGCCGGCCCCGTCGGTTCCCGATGGTCTCTGGACCGCGAGCGGGAACACCGGGGCCATCCTTCACCTGGCCCCGAGTCAGCTGAACGGCGACGGGAACCTCACGCCGGCCACGACGATCACGACGCCGAGCGCACAACTCTTTTCCCTGGTCGGCATCGCGTTCGACGCGGCAGGGAACCTGTGGGTCGCGAGCCCGGACGAGTCCCTGCTGCTCGGCTTTGCACCCGCGGCGCTGGCGGCCTCCGGATCCACCGCCGCCGCGGTGGTGATCGTGCCTAACGCGGGCTCGCTCAGCGGCCCCACCGGACTCGCGTTCGATCCGGGACACCGGCTCTGGGTCGCCAACCATGAAAATGGCACCTTGGTCCGCTTTGATCCCGCCCAACTGGCGGCTGGCGGGGCGCCGGCACCGGCTGTGGTTCTGTCCGGGCTGGGGCAACCGACGGCGCTTGCCTTTGATGCCGCCGGGTCGCTCTGGGTGTCCGACAACGGTGTGCATACGATTTCATAGTTCACCCCGGGACAACTCGCGGCGTCCGGGTCGCCGGCACCGGCCGTCGTCCTCCGCTCGGCCGGGTTCACGCTGCTGAATCCGGGGGGCCTGGCCTTCGACGCCGCAGGGAACCTGTGGGTCGCAAACATCGGCGGTCACACCGTGGCGGGGTTCAGCCCGGCCCAGCTGAATGCGGGCGGGTCCCCGGCCCCGCAGATCGTGCTTACCACAAACGGAGGCTCGCTGAGCGTTCCCGTGGGGCTGGCGTTCGATGCTGAGGGGAGCCTGTGGGTGGTCGGGGGCGTCGGGGCGCTGACGAAGTTCACGCGGACCAGCCTCGGCGTGAGCGGGGCACCGGCGCCGAACGCTCGTCTCGAGATCACCGGCCACTCATTATTCTGGAACGTGGCCTTCTGGCCCAAGCCGGCTGGACTGCCGCTCAACTGACGCGAGTGGGCATGGATCCGGTG
>CAZHSO010000161.1:0-4795 GCA_964535105.1 uncultured Gemmatimonas sp. | reverse complement strand
AACTGAGGCTGGTCCACCGTGACGTTCCGTACCGACATCCGTGCAGTCTATCGACCCCGCCCGACGAAACCGATACCGAAAACCTCCGCCGGTGCCAATTAGCGCCGACCCGGGCGGGTGGTCAGTTCGTCAGCCGCTCTTGGCGCCCGCCTCCCCGCCCCTCTCAACGTGCCTTCAAGCTCCGGCCGCGCTGCTGCCCGGCTAAGCGCCGGAGGCGAATCCGCCCGCGGTTGGCAGCCTTCGGCTCCTTCTCAGCAGCCGTTCACCCCCGGATTGCGATCCCGCGGGTCCCGGGCCGGCAGAGTGCCGTCCAGGCGCACCTCATAGGCGTCCTGCACCTGGTTGCCCTCATAGCGAATCGCCTGCAGCACCATAACCGGCCGCGTCCCCGCGCTCGTGACGCTGTACCAGTTGTGGGTGGACTCGGTGTAGACCGGCCCGCAGCGCACCATCTTCACCGCCAGACCCTTCTCGTAGAGCGCGCCGAGCATGTGCTCCCCACGCGGGTGCATGCCCATCTCGTCGAAGTAGATAATCTTGACCTGCGCCGGCGTCCCGCTCGCCATCAGGGAAAACTCCCTCCCTGACAACGCCACGGTGCCCGACTGCATCACCGGATTGGGATCGTTCTTGAAGGAGAGATTCGCCGGCTTGGGCCCGTCGCCGATCCAGGCGATCCCCGACGGCAGCGCGGCCAGCGCCTTCCAGTCGTAAAGAACCGGGCCGGCTGCCGGCGCCAGGAGTGACTTGATAGTCTCGGCCAGTTGCACATGCGGCTTGGTGGTGGACACCGGCTTCCGCTCGGCGCCCGCCGCGCACTTTTCGCTGTACAGCGCCAGCTGGTTGGGCTGGAGCGGCGGCAGTTTGTCGCTCCTGGAGACAACGAACCCCTCGCACTTCTTCCCGTTGCAGGAAGTCTGGACCGTGACATGGCCCGACTCCACCTTCTCGCCCTTCAGGCTGTACCAGTTGGTGCCGCCGACCCCGCTCCTGAGCGGGCATCGGGCCAGCTCCGGGGAGAGGCTCGACTTCTTTAGCGCCGCCACAACCGCCGCCTCACCCAGCGGCGCCGACGGGTTCCGCACAAAGAGATGGGTGACAATGGTCCTGGCACCGGTGGCGATGACGGTCAGGTTCCTCCCCCCGATGGCCGCCGTCCCCTGACGGGTGTAACACCCTCCCTCGGGGAGGCAGTTCTTCAGCGAGGTGGGCGGCAACGACGCCCACTTGATCTTGGGGAGTTTTTCGACCCCCTCCCAATCGGTGACGAAACTCTTGCTCAGGAACGCCTCGACGATCTTGGCGAATTCCTCCTCCGGTTTGCCGGCGGCCTGGAATGCCGATAGCAGGGCAAGCGATGCGATGGCCAGGGCGATGAGTCCGCCAGGAAACCTGCATCTCATGGGCGTCCTCCCCTGCAAGTGTGAACCCTGCGGACGCGAGCACGGTCAGACGGCTCACGAGCCGGATGCAGTTTCCACGAGACATTGCGCAGAACCGCGCCGGATTCCGTCACAGGACGGGTGAGGCTCACGATCCGGCCCGAAGCATCAATCCGAACCGGAACGTCCTCGGCGGTATCCGGTTGCGCACCCGCCCGTAGCCCGAGAACTCCCCGACCGCGGCATCGCCGGTGAGCGAAGTCTGGAACTCGGTGACCTCGTCCTTCCCCAAGAGGTTGAAGCCATCGGAGGTCAGCACCAGCTGGGTTCGTCCGACACGGACAGCGCGCTCCAGGTGGAGGTCGAGGGTCCAGCGCGCGGGATAGCGGAGCGATCCGCGGGGCAGCAGGTAGATCCGCTGGCCGGTAGTGGTGATCACCAGCCGGTCGGAGATGATCCGGTCCCCAAGAGGGCGGTCGGTGAACTGAGGTCGATCGAACTCGAGGAGCAGGTTCGAGAGCGTGAGGTAGGGTGTCGCCTGGTCGCCGCTGGCGTAGCTCAGGAACGTCCCGCCCCGAAACCCGAGGGGTAGATTCGCCCCCGCCTGAAGCTTGACCTCCACTTCGCTCTGGTTGCTCAGGTCGCCGAACCCATTGAACTGCTCGTTCAGCCGCACGAAGGGCCCCGCCCCCGAGCGCGAATCGTCATCGTTGCCGGTCACGCTGTTGAGATTGCCTCGAAGTGAGGTAATCGTCGCCGACCCAGACATCCACCACCCGGGGTAGCGGCCGTGGAGGACGAGCTGGAGCTGGCGAAATTGGCGGCGGGCCTCGGGCGCGGTCGTCAGCACGAAGTCCGGCTGGTAGGTGAGCCGCTCCATGTCCGCCGCCGTCAGGCCAGGGGGGGGCATCACCCAGTTCCTGAATGAATCGTCCATCTCGGCGTGCGCCCACTCCCTGATGAGATCCTCGTTCGAGATGGCCAGCCGGGGCAGCAAGAGCTCCTTGCCGCCGAAGAACACCGGCCGGAGGAACCGGTCCAGCACCCGGACGTCCTCGAACACCATGTAGTTCGCCTCGAGATTGCGATCGACCAGCGCGACCATGTCCTTGTTGCGCCGGTCGACGTAGGCGACCTCGGTCTTCCAATGGCGGCCGAACGCCACCTCGACACCCAGGACGGCCTGCTCGACGTAAGGCTGGCGATACCCTTCCACCCGGCCGACCTCGCTCAGCCGGATGGTCTGCACCCGCTCAAACTGGCCCTGGGCGGCCAACACGTCGCGCTGCTCTGGGGTGAAGCGGGTGGTGGGATCGGAAAAGATCGGACCGCTGTACTCCCACCGCTCCTCGTCGCTGAAGACGCTGGCCCCCTCGGTGCGATCGAAGAGCCCGGCAAAGAGCCCCTGGTGATAGCGTCCCCAGTGGGCCTTCAGGACGACGGCTTCGTGGCCGGTGGGATCGATGCTGAGGCCGAGCCTCGGCTCCACCGCGACGTCGCGCACCGCCTCGAAGCGTGGCGCGCCGATGCTGGGGGCGATGCGGCCGCTCCAGCGTCCCAGCCGGACGCCCAGGTTCAGGGCGACGAAGCGATTGAGGCTCACAGCATCCTGAACGTAGAGCGCCGAGTTCTGCATGGCCGCGTCGAGCTGGACCTCGCCGCCCCAGGTGCTTGTGATCACTCCGCTGAACGGCCAGGTGGCGGTCTGCGACGGCTCGAAGACCGGATCGAACAGCCGATCACCCGGGCGCCAGGTGAGGCCGCCGTTTCTGCGGCGTTCCGCGAGCCACGATGCCGAGGTGTGCTCGCCGCCCAGCTTCAGCCGGTGGCCGAGGCCCATCGCCGCGAGCTCCAGGTCCCACCGGACCGCAAGCGTTGTGCTGCGCGCTCGCTGGCGCTCCCGGAATTCCGAATTCTGGTAGGTCCGCGGGTCGAATTCGCCCACGGTCCGCAGCCCGGGGACGTCCGGCCCGGCGTAGGGATCGAACCGGTCGGTGCCGCCCAGCCCTCCGATTCGAACCTCGAGGAAGCTTCGCGGCGAGGTGGTCCGCTGCCAGCCCAGGTTGTAGAACAGGTGCCTGCCTTCGGCGCGCTGGGTCGCTTCGGGGCTCTCGAATCCGCTCAGCCCGAAGCGTTCGACGTCGGACACGAAGGGAGCGAGGGTGAGCGCCACCGCGTCCGAGGGTGAGGCTTCCCAAGTGAGCTTCCCCAGCAGCTTGAGGTCGCGCCCCTCGGGTACCTCCGGGGAGAACTCCCCGGGGATGAACCGGATGTGATTCAAGACCCGCTGGTCGCGCTGCACCAACTGACCGAAGACGGCATAGGAGAGGCGACCCCGAATGAGCGGCCCCCGGGCATAGCCGTCGGCCTCCCGCCGCGACGCCGGCTCCTGGCCGATCTCGGAGGCTCGAAGGTTGGAGCCGTTGAAGCGACGCGATTCGAGGGTGACCCGGAGCGCGCCGTCGAAGCGGCTCCCGCCGGACTTGGTGACGACGTTGACGATCCCGCCCTGGAAATTGCCGTACTCCGCGCCGGTGCCGAGTCCCTTGACCTCAATCCGGTCCACCCAGGTCACGTTGGGCTGCAGCAGGTCGCCGCCCAGGCCCGGATGGTTCACCGGGATGCCGTCGAGGAGGTAGTTGTTGGCCTGGGCGGTGGCGGCGCCCCAGACCTGATCGGGACGAACCCCGGGAAGGAACCCGATCAGCGAGCGGACCTCGTTCGCGGTGGGCAGGAGGGCCAGTTCGCGCTGGGTCACCACTCGACGGTACTCGCTTTCGGTCCGGTCGATCGTCACCACCGGCTCGGCCGACACCAGCAGCGAGTCGAGCGCGAGCGGCACCTGGGTCAGACGGATCGTGATGGAGCGCGCAGCCCCCGCCTCCACCGTCACCGAATCCAGCGTGACCGGCTGAAACCCGATGCGGCGGACATGGAGCCGGTAGACGCCGGGAGCCAGCTCGCCGAAGCGGAACGCTCCGGTGCCGTCGCTGGTGGTGGACCGCACAGCACCGGCGCGGTGCGCCGCCTGGATCACCGCGGCTCCGACCGGGGTGCCTTCGTCGCTCATCACCCGCCCAACCAGCCGGGCGGTCCGGTCTCCCTGGGCCAGGATCTGGGGAACACCGGCGGCGATCCGCGCCGTGATCAGCACCGCGAGCAACTGGTGAAGTCGCATGCCGGATCCTCGGAGGGACGCGAGCGGGGGCAACACGGGAAGTGTCGGTCGCAGCGGCGTTCGCCGCAAGCCGGACGTGAGCAAAAGAAATCCGGGGGCCCGCGTGAGCGAGCCCCCGGTTCCGTACAACTCATCATGATCCGAGAGCCTACCTCGCCAGCAACTGCCTCCGGAGCTGCACCAGCCTGCGCCGCACCGAGCCGTCCAGCACCCGGTCTCCCACCCGGACAATGGC
>CAZHSO010000160.1:0-4832 GCA_964535105.1 uncultured Gemmatimonas sp. | reverse complement strand
TCGATGTGCGTCAGCTCGGCCAGCTCGCCGATGTTCAACCCCGCCTCGAGGCCGCGCTTGACCTGGAAGATTCGCTCGGGCGTCGGCTGTCTCAGAGCGCCGCGCAGAGATTCCAGCGTGTCGTCCGGCAAACGGTCGTCGGCGATCCGGGGTGCCGTCGCCCAGCCGGGCCGCCCGGTCTCGAGTGCTCGCAGACCCTTCTGCAGCGCTTCCTTGAAGGTGCGGCCGATGGCCATCGCCTCGCCCACCGATTTCATCTGCGTCGTCAGCTGCGGGTTGGCGGTGGTGAATTTCTCGAACGCGAAGCGTGGACATTTCACCACGACGTAATCGAGCACCGGCTCGAACGAGGCCGGAGTGGTCTTCGTGATGTCGTTCGGGATCTCGTCCAGTCGAAAGCCGACGGCGAGCTTGGTTCCGATGCGGGCAATCGGAAATCCGGTGGCCTTGGACGCCAGCGCCGACGATCGCGAGACCCGCGGATTCATCTCGATCACCAGCATCTCGCCGTTCTCGGGATTCACCGCGAACTGGATGTTGCATCCGCCGGCCTCGACTCCGATCTCGCGGATCACCGCCACCGCGGCGTCACGCATCTTCTGGTACTCGCGGTCGGTGAGAGTCATCGCCGGCGCGACGGTAATCGAATCACCGGTGTGCACTCCCATGGGATCCACGTTTTCGATCGAGCAGACGATCACGACGTTGTCGGCGCCGTCGCGCATCACCTCGAGCTCGAACTCCTTCCAGCCGATGATGCTCCGCTCCACCAGCACCGATCCGACCGGCGAGAGATCCAGCCCCCGCCGGAGCATCGACTCGAACTCCTCCCGGTTGTACGCGATCCCGCCCCCCGATCCCCCCAGTGTGAACGAGGGACGGAGAATGGCGGGATACCCGGTGTGCTCCACCGCGGTCAGGCCCTCGTCCACCGAGGTCACGGTGACGCCGGGTGGCGTGGCGAGGCCGATGCGCCGCATCGCCAGCGCGAACTCGTTGCGATCCTCGGCGATCCGGATGGCGCGCTCGTTGGCGCCGATCAGCTCGACCCCGTACCGCTCGAGCACGCCGTTCCGCTGCAGCGCCATGGCGACATTGAGCGCGGTCTGCCCGCCCATCGTCGGGAGCAGCGCGTCGGGGCGCTCCCGCTCGATGATCTTTTCGACCCACTCAGGAGTGATCGGCTCGATGTAGGTGCGGTCGGCGATCTCCGGGTCGGTCATGATCGTGGCGGGATTCGAATTCACCAGGATGACGCGGTATCCCTCTTCCTTGAGCGCGCGCGCCGCCTGCGTGCCGGAGTAGTCGAATTCCGCGCCCTGGCCGATGATGATGGGCCCGGACCCGATCAGCAGAATGGAAGAGAGATCAGTCCGTCTGGGCATCGAGGAGTTCCTGAAGCGTTCGGTCGAGCGGGATGCCGGGCAGCCACCCCGTGGCGGCGCGAAGCCGGGACGCGTCGCCCACCAGGTGAAGAATATCGGATCGCCGGGCGAGCGTGGCATCATACTCGGCGATCACCCGCGAGCCGAGCAGCCGCTGCATCCGGTCGAGCAGGTCGGCCAGACGGTGCCCCACCCCGGAGGCGACGTTGTACGTCTCACCGGCGCGGCCGCCCGTCAGCAGGGCAAGATAGGCGGCCGCGACGTCGCGCACGTCGAGCAGATCCCGCACCGGCTCGAGATTCCCGGTCGCGATCGCCGGCGCGCCGATCCGGTGCGCGGTCTTAAGCCGCGCGGCGAGCGCCGGCAGGACGAAGCGGCCATCCTGGCCCGGTCCGGTATGAGGGAACGGGCGGGCCACCACGACCCGAAGCCCCGCCCGGCGTCCCGTCTCCAGGGCTGCCAGCTCGGAACCCGCCTTGCTCGCGGCGTAGGGCGAACACGGCGCCACGGGATCGTCCTCGGTGCGCAGCGCCCCGGACCCCTGACCGTACACTTCACCCGTCGAGACCAGGAGCAGCAGCGGATTGTCCGGCACGAGCGCCTCGGTGAGCCGCGCCGTCCCGGCGGCGTTGACGTCCCAGGCGAGTCCCGGATCCCGCCGGGCTTCCGCGCCCGAGGACACCGCGGCCAGGTGCACGACGACGTCCCACGCACCACGGACTGCCCGGTTCACCGACTCGGGAGATCGAAGATCGAGCGGCCGCCAGTCCATTCCCCCACGTTCCGTGCTGGTGAGCACGGGAGAGGTGGCCTCTTCCGACCGGCAGGTTCCGCTCACCGAATGGCCGGCCTCCAGGAGGGTGCGAGCCAGCCATCCCCCGACGAAGCCGTCGGCACCGGTGACCAGGATCTTCACCGCCGGCGCGCCAATCGCTCGAGGTCGGCGTCGACCATCATGTGAATCAAGCCGGAAAAATCCACCGCCGGCTCCCAGCCCAGCTCGGCCATGGCCCGCCGTGGATCGGCGAGCAGGACATCGACCTCCGCCGGCCGCACGAAGGCCGGGTCGACCACCACGTACTTGCTCCAGTCGAGACCGGCGTGCGCAAAGGCGGTCTCGACGAGGTCGCGCACGCTGTGGGTCTTTCCGGTGCCGATGACATAGTCCACCGGTGCGGGGGACTGGAGCATTCGCCACATCGCGTCCACGTAATCGCCGGCGTAGCCCCAGTCGCGTCGGGCATCGAGATTCCCGAGCCGGAGCGTTGTCGCGAGTCCAAGCTTGATGCGCGCCACTGCGTCGGTGACCTTCCGGCTCACGAACTCCATCCCGCGGCGCGGGGATTCATGATTGAAGAGAATCCCGCTCACCGCGTAGAGACCGTACGACTCCCGGTAATTCACCGTGATCCAGTGGCCGTACACCTTGGCCACGCCGTAGGGCGAGCGCGGATAGAACGCGGTGCCCTCGTGCTGCGGCGTCTCCTGCACCTTGCCGAACATCTCGGAGGAGCTGGCCTGATAGAATCGCGCCTGGGGGTGCGCGAGGCGAATCGCTTCCAGGATGCGCGTCACACCGAGGGCGGTGAATTCGCCGGTGAGCACCGGCTGGGTCCAGGAGGTCGGGACGTAGGATTGCGCCGCGAGATTGTAGACCTCGTCGGGACGCACCTCCTGCAGCACCACGGTGAGCGAGTGCTGATCGAGCAGGTCGGCGGTCACAATCCGCACCCGGTCGAGCAGGTGCTCGATGCGCTCAAAGCTGTGATGGCTGGTCCGCCGGACCATCCCGTAGACTTCGTACCCCTTGTCCAGGAGCAGCTCGGCCAGGTAGGAGCCGTCCTGGCCGGTGATCCCGGTGATGAGGGCTCTAGGCATTCCCATGGCTCCTGTTTGGGCGCAATGACGGAAAGGCGCAAGGGCGGACGGCCCCGCTCGGCGCCGACCGCCAGAGCGCCTGAGCGCCGTTGCGCCGGTCCCATTGAGCTAAGTCGATCATTGCATTATCTTTCCAGGCTGGGAATTAACACCTCAACGGAGTCTCGAATCATGGCTCGGGTATGCACCGTGTGTGGGAAGGGGCCGACGACCGGCAACCACGTGAGCCACGCGAACAACCGGGTCAAGCGGCGCTGGTACCCGAACCTTCAGACCGTCCGCACCTCGGTGGCCGGCCAGGTCAAGCGGGTCCGGGTCTGCACCCAGTGCATCAAGGGGAACAAGATCAAAAAGGCGAGCTGAGCGCGGGGGCTCGGTCCTTCCGGGCTGTAAAAAAGGGGACCAGTCGGTCCCCTTCGTCGTTTCCGGATCCGCGCGCCGCGTCACTCGGACAGCAGCTCGATGCGGGCGATGTCCGCGCCGTCGCCGACGCGATGCCCGAGCTTGAGGATGCGGGTGTAGCCGCCCGGCCGGGTGGCGAAGCGGGGACCGATTTCCTTGAACAGGCGCCCCAGGATCGCGCGATCGGGGATCTTCTGCTCCACCTGCCGGCGGGCGTGGAGATCGCCGCGCCGAGCCAGCGTGATCAGCCGCTCGGCGTAGGGCCGGAGCTCCTTGGCCTTGGCCTCCGTGGTCACGATCGCGTCGTGCTGGAAGAGGCTGGCGGCCATGTTCCGCAGCAGCGCCTTCTTGTGCGTAGCAGTCCGGGAAAGCTGCCGTCCCTTGGCCCGATGCCGCATTACGCGCTCTCCCCGTTCGTGCTCGCCGCGTCGGCCGCGGCGCCGCCGCTCCGGGCAACGCGGAGATCGCCGTCGACTTCCTCGAATGCCATGCCGAACTTGAGCCCTTCGCGCTGCAGGAGCTCGGCGATTTCGGCCACCGCTTTCTCGCCCACGTTCTTGACCTTGAGCAGCTCTTCCTCGCTGAACTCGACCAGATCCCGCAGGGTGCGGATGTTCGAATTCTTGAGTGAGTTGAGCGACCGCACCGAAAGACCGAGATCGTCGATGAGCCGCTCCAGCTTGAGCCGGAGCCCGCCGGTGATGCTCACGCCCTCGGCCGGCAGCGCCCGCTGCTGCGGCACGCGGCCGAAGTCGATGAAGTAGCGGAAGTGCTCGGTTGCGAGCGCCGCCGCGTAGGCAATGGCGTCTTCGGGGCTGATGGTGCCGTTTGTCTCGACCATCACGGCGAGCCGGTCGTAGTCGGTGCGCTGACCGACGCGGGTTTCGCTGACGGTGAAGTTGGCCCGGCGGACCGGGTTGTAGATGGCATCGATCCGCACCGCGTCCACCGGCATCGAGCGATCCACCATGTGGATTTCCGACTCGGCGTAGCCGCGGCCCTTGTTGACGTACAGGTCGCAGTTCACATCCCTGTCGTCCTGGAGGGTGAAGAGCAGGTGATCGGGGTTCACGATCCGCACACCGGCCGACTCCTGGATGTCACGCGCGTACACCGGGCCCTTGCCCTCGCGGCGAATGCGAAGGATGGCCTCGTCCTTGTCCTCGT
>CAZHSO010000159.1:0-4833 GCA_964535105.1 uncultured Gemmatimonas sp. | reverse complement strand
GCGCGGACCCCCACCCCGCGCCGCGCGACGCCGACATCGCGCGGTGGGGAGGCGATTGGACACCTCGCCCACCACTCCGTACCTTCGAGCGGGAGAAGGAAATCCCTATTCGTTAAGGACCGCCCGTGATGCCCGCAAGAGGTAACGCCGGCGCTACCGCGGTGTACTCGCGCGCATCCGCGCGCGCAGCTCAGTGAGCCAGTTGAGGACGACGACCACTTCCGCTTCCGCGGCGGGCTGCAGCATGAGAAATCCCTGGCCATCGGGCGTGACGTCGTAGTTCTGATGACTCGAACTGGTGGAGTAGCTTCCTTCAAAGAGCACCTCGCGCCCAGTCACCGAGAACGCCGGCACCGTAGTCACCCGCGCCGCGAGCAGCTGCCGGCCATTCCGGTAGAACAGCCGCCGCCCATCCGGAGCCCAGTGCGGTTCGCTCCCGCCACCCGCCGAAACCAGGTAGCGGGCGCCCGGCCCAGGAAACGGCCGGACGTACACCACCATGGCTCCGGTCTCATCAGACACGTGCGCGAGCCAGCGGCCGTCCTGGGAGAGGCTCGGCATGAACTCGTGATACGATGAAGTCGAAACGAACGGTTTGGGCGTCACATCAGCGAGGGAGCGGAACCAGACCCCGTAACTGCCGCCACTCTGATTGAGCCGGTAGACCAGCACGCCCCCGTCGGGCGTCACCACCACCTCCTGCGCCTCGTCTCTGGACTCGAAGACCTTCTGCGGAGGCGCGCTTCCGTCGGCGGGCCGCCACCAGATACCGGTTTCGCCCGAGCGGTTCGACACAAAGACAATGCCTTTGCCATCGGGCGTCCATTCGGGGCGAAGGTTGGCCGCCTCTGAGGTGAGCCGGGCAAGGGTTCCCGCTGCGATGTCGTACACCCAGATGTCCGGGGGCCGGGCGCTGACGGCCACCGCGATGCGCTTGCCGTCGGGCGAGAACCGGGGGGACTCATACGTGCGAGGCTCGGAGAGGAGCGGCCGGACCCCACCGTTTGCGCCCACGAGGACGAGACGGGATGTGGCGGACCCGGTGACGTAGGCGAGTGTCCCACTTTCGGAGAGCGTGGCTTTCGCGGGGCCGGCACCTCCCATCGACACGCCATTCAGAACGGCGACAGGATCTCCGGTGACGCGCCGGCGACCAAGAGCGAATGGCGCGGCCATAAGGGCGCCGTCGGCTCGGCCGTAAATCAGGTGTCCCTCGTAGACGCCGAACGGATAGCTGCCGATGACGTCGAGAATGGTGGATTCTCCCGTCTCGAGCGAGGCGATCCCGATGCGGGCCGTCGGCAGGCCAGCGCTCCCCCAACTGGTGTACAGTACGGTCTTTCCGTCGGCCAGCACGCGGGGCCAGCGCTGCGACAGCTCACCCTTGGCGCTATCCGGCTTGGTGAACGGGCTAGGAGTCCCCCCCGAAGCAGCCACCCGCGACAGACCCTCCACTCGCGGATAGGAGCCGAGGACAATGAGTTTGTTCGGCCCCCAGCTCGCGCCCAGCGACTGGGGCATCGTCGTGATGGTTGCGGCAGGACCGCCATCGATGGGAACTCGCTTGAGCTGGCTCCCAGTGAAGAACGCCACCCACTTGCCGTCCGGGGAAAGGAAGGGGAGTATCGCTCCCTCCGTACCGGCGATCGCCTTGGGAACGAGCTGGTCAGCATCGCGGCGATAGAGCATGCTCGACCCGGCAGACTGCGCCCGGTACACGAGCGTGGAGCCGTCGGGAGAGAGCAGCACCAGCGAGCCGAGGCCCTCCAGCAGGGGTGCGCTCGGCGGGAGCGCGAGCACGAACCGCACCGGTTGCGGCGGCTCCCCGCCTCGCCAGGAAAACCACGCCCATGCGCCCGCGCCGGCAACCAGCGCGGAGGCGGCGAGCGAAGCGCCAACGATGAGGCGCGAGCGCCGTCGGTACGCCGCGGGCGCGGCGACGATTCCCGAACCGTACGGCGCGACACCGGTGGGAAATGGGGAGGCTTTTTCCTGCAGCGCCGCGGCGAACTGCGCAGCGCTCTCAAACCGATCGGCGGGAAGTTTGGCGAGTGCCGTGAGCAGGGCCCGTTCCACCTGGAGCGGAATCGTCTTGCGCTGGAGCGTCGGCGAGCGAGGCTCCTCCATCATCACGCGGACGATGATCGCCTGCGCCGTCGGCCCCGTGAACGGCGGCTCGCCGAGCAGCATCTCGTAGAGCACACACCCGAGGGCGTACACGTCGCTCTTGGGGGTGATCTCCCGGTCGCCCATCGCCTGCTCGGGGCTCATGTAGTGCGGCGTGCCGAGCGACATCCCGGTCTCGGTCAGGCGTTGCCCGCCCGCCGAGGTGACCGCGAGCGCGATGCCGAAGTCCGCGACCAGCGCCCGGCCATCGTGCAGCAGGATGTTTTCGGGCTTGATATCGCGGTGGATAACGCCGTGTCGGTGGGCATAGTCGAGCGCGCTCGCCACCTCGATGGTAAGCCGGACCGCATCGTCCACCGGCAACTGCTTTTCGCGGGTGAGCCGGTCGCGAAGCGACTCGCCTTTGACGTACGGCATGACGTAGAAGAGGAACGAGTCCGCCGCGCCGGAATCGAACAGCGGCAGGATGTGCGGGTGCTGGAGATTGGCGGTGGTCTCAATCTCCTTCAGGAACCGGTCGGCCCCGATGATGGCTGCGAGCTCGGGGCGCAGCACCTTCACCGCCACCGGCCGTCCGTGCCGAAGGTCGTGCGCGAGATACACCGTGGCCATCCCCCCCGCACCGAGCTCGCGCTCGAGCCGGTACCGATCGGCGAGGGCCGCCTCAAGGCGGGCTAGCACGAGGGCATTCTGGGGCGAGAAAGGATCACCGTGCTAAACGTACCTGCCGGCCCGTCCCGGGGCCAATGTTGGGGGGGGACCTACCCGGCTTCATCGCACGGCGAAGAGCGTGCCGAGGAGGAGCATGAGGCTCGGCCTCACGGCACCAACGAACACCCCTCCACCTTGGCGCACTTCGGATCCAGGGGCACCAGGCCGAGCCGCGCCAGCTCCCGGTTCACCGCCGGCAAGTCAGTGGCCCACACCACCGCGAGCCGGTCGGTGTAGGTCTTGATCTCGCTGGACAGGATTCCGAGGATCTCCGGCATGTTGCTGGTCGGCGGGCCGTCGCCGCGCTCCGCCATCGACAGCAGCGTGGCCAGCCGGTTGTTGACCTTGATCGGAAAATTGAGCGGATCCTGCCCGCTCTGGTTCCGCACCTGGTAGATGTTTTCCTCCACCGCGGAGCTGTTGGCGGCAAGCGTTGCGCCGGCCGACTTGAGCGCCGCGTCGTCGGCTCTTTTCTGCCGGTCGGCCAGCTGCGCCTTGACCCGGCGGATGGCGATCACCGCCTGGTTGGCCTCATCGGCCCTGTCCCGCACTCGCCGCGAGAACGCGTATTGCGCCCGGAGGTCGGCGTCGGTGATGTCGGTGAGCCAGGGATTGCGGCGTACGCTGACCGGCGCGGTCTGGGTCTGGCCGTCGGCGGTCAGTCTGAGGGTGTAGCGTCCCGGAGGGACGGCGGGACCGGCGGTCCCCGCGCCCCAATAGATCATCCCGGGAAAACCGGTGACGCCTCGCGCGCGGAGGTCCCAGGTCATATGCTGGATTCCGGCCCCCTTGGGCAGGTACGACTCGCCGCCCCCACGACGGCCTCCGCCCCCACCGGCTCGGCTGGAATCCGGCTTGGCGGTGTCGGGCTCGAAGGTGCGCAGCAAAGCGCCGACCGAATCGAGAATCTCGAGTCTGGCGGAAACCGGCGCGGCCTTGAGGTACCAGCTGATTATCACTCCCGGGCCGGACCGCACGCCAGCGGGTGGAGTGAAGAGATACCCATCCTTCGCCAGGATCTCCGGCGAAACCTCGCGGAGCGCCGCGATGTCGTCGAGCACCCAGAAACCCCGCCCGTGCGTGGCGATCACCAGCTCGTTGCCCTCCACGATCAGGTCCGCCACCGGCACATCGGGCATGTTGAGCCTTAGGGACTGCCAGGTGGCGCCGTCATCGTACGAGGCGTATACCCCCCGCTGGGTCGCCGCGTAGAGCAGGCCTCGGCGCGTGGGATCCTCGCGGACCGCGTGCACGTAAGCGTCGGCCGGAAGGCCGTTCACGATCTTGGTCCAGCTCCTGCCGTAGTCGGCGGTCTTGAAAATGTAGGGCGTGAAATCGTCGAGCAGCGGACGCCGGACCGAGATATACGCCGTGCCGGAGGCGAAGCTCGACGGATCGATCTGGCTCACCCGGCCGAAGTCGGGCATCCCGGGGGGCGTGACGTTGGTCCAGGTCTTCCCGCCGTCGCGGGTGAGGTGCACCAGCCCATCGTCCGAGCCGGTCCAGATGACGTTCACGTCCCGCTTCCCCGGTCCCACGGAAAAGATGGTCGCGTAACCTCGGGGCCGTTCATGTCGCCGGTGATGGGGCCACCCGATTTTTCGAGGGTGCCAGGCTCGTGCCGGGTCAGGTCGCCGCTCAGGGCGGTCCAGTTCCGGCCGCCGTCTACCGTGCGCCAGAGCCGCTGCGAGGAGACGTAGAGCGTCTTCGGGTCCACCGGCGAGAAGACGATCGGGAAGGTCCACTGCCAGCGTTCCTTGATCTCCTTCGACGGTTCTCCGGAGTAGAACCAGGGGTACGGATTCACCTCGCGGGAGGCGCCGGTGCGGCGGTCGAACTTGTCGACGTAGCCGTCGTTGTTGGTGCCGCTGTAGAAGAGGTCGGGGTTGAGCGGATCCGGCGCGATGTAGCCGGGCTCGCCGCCGCCGGCTACTCCGCTGGCCGGGGTGGCCGGGGCACGACACCGCCCACCTGACCGAGGCCTTTCGCCGGGCC
>CAZHSO010000158.1:0-4843 GCA_964535105.1 uncultured Gemmatimonas sp. | reverse complement strand
GACCGCGCGGAGATGGCGAGCGCCACCCCGCCAAGAATCGCCACGGCCGACAGAGTGAGGCGCAGGGAAATCCGCTCGCCGAGAATCGCCGTTCCCGCCAGCGCGGCGACGACGGGGACGGCGAGCTGAATCGTCCCCGCGCGGGTCGCGCTCAGCTTCGGCAAAACGGCGTACCACGCCGCATACCCGCCCCCCGAGGCCAGTGCCCCCGACGCCACTGCACACCAGACTCCCGGTGCGCTCAGATGCGCCTGTGACATCGGGAACGCCGCGAGCAGTATTCCGAGCGGCATGGCGAAGATGAAGCTCTCCGCGGTTCGGCGCAGTGGTGGCCCCACGGTTCGGCCGCGCAGCGAGTACAGGCCCCACGCAATTCCTGCCACCGTCATCAGTGCGACACCGGCCGGCTCGGGCGCCCCGAGCCCCGGCACGTTGAGATAGACGAGCCCGCCCATCGCGAGCAGGAGACCGACCCATTCTCTCGGACGGGGGCGCTCGCCGCCTCGAAGCGCGGCGCCGATCATGGTGAGCTGCACCGTCCCGAAAAGCACCAGGGCGCCGGTGCCGGTCGGAAGGCTGACGTACGCGAACGAGAACGGCGCGGCGTACAAGAAGAGCAGCGCCGCGCCGATCCAGCGCGCCGAACGGGGTCCCGGCACGGCGGCGGCCCGCTGCCGCTGAAGAAGGAGCCAGAGCACGATCGCCCCCGCCGCGAGCCGGATCGCCGTGAAGGAGGCGGGGTCGATCCGCCCCGAACCGAGGGCGAAGCGAGCCAGGACCGAATTGGCCGCGAACGCGAGTAGCGCCAGCAGGGCCAACCCGATCACGGAATTGGCGGTGTGGTCGGCGGGGGCCGGCGGTGCCGGGTCGCCTGCTCGTACGCGTAGGCGAGCCGGAAGAGTGTCGCTTCCGCGAAGGGCCGCGCGAGAAGCTGGAGGCCCGCGGGGAGCCGGCCCTCGCGGGTATATCCCATCGGCACGCTGATCGCGGGGAATCCTGTGCTCGGGGAAAACAGCTGGCTGTTGTCACCATGCGGTGTATTCAGGTCGCCGATGAGCCGCGGAGGATTGCTCCACGTGGGATACGCCAGCGCATCGAGGTGTTGCTCGTCCATCAGCGTGAGCACTCCGGTGCGCAGGCGCGCGCGGAATTCCTCGCGGCTCCGGCATCCGCCGCTTTCCGACGGCGCGGTATCCACGGCCTGCGCCGCGGTGAGCCGGACCTCGATCGAGGGGTGAAACCGGCGTGACCGGATCACCGCTTCGAGGGTTTTGACCGGTACGCGGTCTCCCTGACTGCCGAGCCACGCGTTCAGGTCCGATTTGAATGGAAAGCAGCTCCCGCTCTGGGCCCGCCGCCAAGCTTCGAGGCTGTCCACGCGCACGGAATCGACGATTACGGCGCCAGCGCGACGGAGATCGTCGAGCGCCTTCCGAAACACCATGAGCACTTCCGCATCGGGGGTCGGCGTGTTGTAGGCCTGGACGAGGACTCCGATCCGCGCGCCCCGCAGCCCGTCGGCGCGGAGTGCCGCGGAGTAATTCTCCCTGGGACGCCCCCGGCTCACGGCGGTGGCGGGATCGTCGGGGTCCTCGCCCACGATCACCTGAAACACTGCCGCCGCGTCCGCCACGGTGCGCGCCATCGGCCCTGCGATATCGGCCGACAGATTGAGCGGCGCGATACCGGCCCGGGAAGTAAGTCCCAACGTGGACCGGATTCCCACGAGGGCGTTGTGCGCCGCGGGTCCCCGGATCGAGTTCCCGGTATCGGTGCCGAGACCGACCTCGCCGAGATTCGCGGACACGGCGGCCGCGGTGCCGCCGCTCGAGCCCGCGGTCACCCGGTCGAGGGAGTACGGATTGCGGGTATATCCGGGGAGAATCGAGCTCACCGTCTCGTACGGGCTGAAGGCGAACTCCGCCATGTTGGACTTCGCGAGGACGATCGCCCCCGCCTCGCGAATCCGCCGTACCTGGAATGCGTCGCGCGACGACACGTAACCGGCGAGCGAGAGCGAGCCCGCCGTCACCGGCAGGTCGACCGTCTCGAAGTTGTCCTTCACGATGGTGGGAATGCAGTGGAGCGGACCGATGAGCCCCTCGCTTCGGAAACGCCGGTCGAGCGAGTCCGCCACCTCCAGCGCCTTGGGATTCACCACGACCAGCGCGTTGATGGCGGGCCCGGTCTTGTCGTAGGCCGCGATCCTGGCAAGGTACTGCTCCACCAGCGCGCGGCAGGTGAGTCTTCCCGCGCGGAAGGCCGCATGGACGTCGGTAATGGTGGTTTCGTCGATCCGGAAGGCGGGCCGTCCCTGCGCCGAGCCGCGGGTCACCGCGACGGACAGGAGCAGGAATGCCACCCCGGCTGCGCGCGCGCGCGATCTCATCGGAATGGCGCGGCGGTGGCTCGACGATCGGTCAGGTCAGCACCATGCGAATCGAGATGAAGTAGATCTCGGCCCGGCCAACGACGCTCGAGTCGATGCCGACGAAGAGGATGAATCCTCCATCGATGTCGGTGGTGATGGTGAGCGTCTGGGTTTGGGTGATCGTGGTTCGGCTGGAGAACGTGCCGGGAGCCGGGCACCCGGACAACCCGTTCCTGATGTCTCCCAGCCGGGTGAAGTCTCCGCCATTCGTGTGATCCCCGAGGTCCTGGGTCACGCGGAGGATACCCTGATTGTCCGGAGCCGGCGCCAGCTCGAGCAGGCTCGCTCCCGCCTTGATAAAGGTCGAGGGGCCGATGCCCGTGGTGCATCCGCCATGAATGTCGGTCGCGAACTGGACGGCGAGCGTGGTGGTATAGGTCGTGTTCGCGGGCAGTCCGATAAAGCGCTTCTGCTGGTAGAGGAACATGTCCCCGGTCACATCGGTGCCGGCCAGATACAGCCCGTTCGTGTTCGCCGCCACTGTCGCCGGAAGGCTCCGGAGCTCGCCGACGAGGTTGACCTCCGCCAGCCGGTCGACCGGAACATTGGCCACTCCCGGGGTCCAATTCTCACCGACCAGATGGAGATCGAAGTTGAGGGTGAGGGCGGTGGGCTCCGTGTTGAGGCAACCGGCAAGGAGCAGGATGCTGGCCGCGCCGAGGTACCGCTTCATCGGAATTCTCCCTGGAGGGGGCCGGGGCAACCCGGCCTGATGGCTCTGTTCTAGTATAGCACCGCCAGATACGTGGGGGGATCTTGCTCAGGAGCATGACGCCCTCCCGCCCCGAGCCACTTCTTCCTCGCTCGGATGCTTGAAAACCACGGCGGCGGAGATCACACGAATGATGTGACCGGCATCACGCTCCGAAATTCCGTCTTGAGGAAGTAATCCCGGTCACTGTGGGCGTCATGGCGAGATCGCACATTGAAGCAAGCTGGCGGCTATCAGCTATTGGCTATCGGTCGAGCTAGCGGACGGGTCACTCATTGCGGGGAGGAATGGGGAGTGTTTGAGCGGCGGCCGTACCGGCCGAGACGAGCAGTGCGGTGAACAAGGCAAGCCGCGGGCGGGCCATGATGGGTGACTCCTCGAAAGGCATGAGTGGGGAGGAGAGAATCTAGGTCCAGCCCGGCTGTCGGGGCTCCCTCGAACATCGGCTCTTGACAAATCGGCGAAAATGTAAACGTTTGCATTAGATTGTAAACGTTTTCAGACCGCCGGTCGAACCATCGACCGGTTTGTCACGCGTTCCGCCGAGGCACCGATTGGTGACCATCAGGGACGTTGCTCGCGCGGCCGGGGTCTCCACCGCCACCGCCTCCCGAGCGCTGAACAAGAGCCACCTCGTCGCCGAAGACACTCGCACCGTGGTGCGTGCCGCGGCCGACCGGCTGCACTACAGCCCCCACTGGGCTGCCCTCAGCCTCATCACGAGCCGAACCCACACCATCGGCGTGCTGTTGCCCGACCTCTATGGTGAGTTCTTCTCGGAAGTGATCCGCGGGATCGATCAGAGCGTCCAGCAGGTCGGCTACCACTGCCTGCTCTCCAGCGCCCGACACGGGGGACCGCCGCTCGAGGCCGCGCTCCGCTCCATGCGGGGCCGGGTGGACGGACTGGTGCTGATGTCGCCCGAGTTCACCGGAGACCTGTCGCGCCGGACGCTGCCCGCCGGCTTTCCGGTGATCCTGCTCAATTCGGCTCCCGCCGAGCTGCCGCACGGAAGTCTCATCGTGGCCAATTTCGAAGGCGCGCGCGCCATGGTGCGGCACCTGGCCGGGCTGGGCCACCGGCGGATTGCGATTATCCAGGGCGCCGAGGGCAACTTCGATGCGACCGAGCGGCTCAGGGGATATCGTGCAGCGCTCGGTGAAGCGGGGCTCGAGCGGGCGCCAGAGCTCGAAATCGCCGGCGATTTCAGCGAAGCCGCGGGCGATGCCGGCGCGCGCGCGCTGCTTCAACTTGCCGAGCGGCCGACGGCGATCTTCGCGACGAATGACGGGATGGCGATCGGCGCCCTCTTCGCGCTCAGGGATGCCGGTCTCCGGGTCCCGGAGGACATCGCCATCGGGGGCTTCGACGACATCCCGATGGCCCGTTACGTCGAGCCCGCACTGACCTCGGTCCATGTGGATATCAGCGCGCTCGGAGAGCGCGCCGCGGCCCGCTTGCTCTTGGCGCTGGAGCGGCCGGCGGAGCCTGATTTGAGCCGTGAGACGCTACCCACGACGCTCGTGGTGCGGCGGTCCTGCGGCGCCCGAAAATCCTGAGGTCGCTCTACCCGCATACCACCTTTGGAGGGATGCTGTATGAGGATTTTCCGAACTTTGGTGGCCGCCATCCTGGCCTCCTCCGTCCTGCCGGCAGCGGGTCCGCTGCTGGCCCAGACCACAACCGGCAGCATCCGCGGC
>CAZHSO010000157.1:0-4875 GCA_964535105.1 uncultured Gemmatimonas sp. | reverse complement strand
GCGGCCTTCACCATCGGCCGTGGCGTCCTGCTCCCGCAGGGATTCCCCGGCGAGTGGAGCTACTGGGTGCCACCTGCAGCGGGGCGCGGCGGCAACGCAGATCGCCCGCGGCTCGACCGGCTGGAGCGGCTGCAGATCTCGCTTCGGCGTGAGGGCGGCATCACACCCGCATCGGGAGGTTACGGTGTGGAGGTGGAGGCGATCACCCTGGGCTTCACTCCGCGCTAGCGCTGGACGCTGAACGCGAACACCGTCCGCGACCGGTACCGGCTGCCCGGCCGGAGAATCGTCGATGGGAACCCCGGCTGGTTGGGCGAGTCGGGGTAGTGCTGCGTCTCGAGGCAGAAGCCCGAGCGATGGCGGTACGCGTGGCCGCCTTTGCCCGTGATGGTACCGTCCAGGAAGTTGCCGGAGTAGAACTGCAGGCCGGGCTCGGTCGTGGAGACGTCGAGCGTGCGCCCGGTGGTAGGCTCTACGACGCGCGCCACGTGGAGCAGCTCGGGCCCAGACCGCCGCAGCACGAAGTTGTGGTCGTAGCCGCCGGCGTATTCGAGCTGCCGGTCCGGGTCGCCGATGCGCGCGCCGATCACCATCGGGGTCCGGAAGTCGAGCGGGGTGCCCGCCACCGGAGCGATCTCGCCCGTGGGAATCAGGCTTTCGTCCACCGGAGTGAACCAGTCGGCGGCGATCATGAGCTCGTGGCCGAGGATGTCGCCGCTGCCGGCGCCGGCGGAGGGTCCGCCCCCGGCCAGATTGAAATGGCTGTGCTGCGTGAGGTTGATGGGCGTGGGGGCGTCGGTCGTCGCCTCGTAGTCCACGATCAGCTCGTCGCCGTCGGTGAGCAGGTAGTGCACCTGCGCCGTGAGCCTGCCCGGATAGCCCTCGTCGCCGTCCGGGCTGGTGTGGCGGAGCGCGAGGCCCACGCCGCGCTCGTTGCTGAAAGGCTCCGCCTCCCAGACGACCTTGTCGAACCCCTTGATCCCCCCGTGCAGGTGATTGGGTCCGTCGTTGGTCGCGAGCCGATAGCTCGTGCCGTCGAGAGTGAACCGCCCCTGGCTGATCCGGTTGCCGTAGCGGCCGACGATCGCGCCGAAGTAGGGCGAGTGCTTCAGGTACCCGGCGAGCGAGTCGAAGCCCAGCACGATGTCACCCAGGTTGCCCGCACGGTCGCGCACGCTGAGGGAAACGATGCTTCCGCCATAGTTCATGGCGCAAAGCTCTGTTCCCTGGGCATTCTGGAGGGTGAACAGCTCGACGGGTGTTCCGTCCGGCGTCACTCCAA
Source organism: uncultured Gemmatimonas sp. (assembly GCA_964535105.1). Classification (GTDB taxonomy): domain Bacteria; phylum Gemmatimonadota; class Gemmatimonadetes; order Gemmatimonadales; family GWC2-71-9; genus JABFSM01. The sequence continues at coordinate 3,593 of CAZHSO010000157.1, read as the reverse complement.
ACGGGGCACGGACGACGGGTCGGCGCACGGACAGGGGCGGTGCCTATCCCGTTGACGCCGCGGTGTTGCGCGCACGAAGCGCGAACCCGAGCATCACCAGCCCGAAGGCCAGCAGGACCAGGCCCCACCAGAGATTCACATTGATCCCGAGCGAGCGGTCATAGATGGCGGCGTCGGACAGGAGCCCATACGCCGTCAGCATCACGCCGAAGATCGAAAACATCAGGCCGATTGGCAGTCGCAGGTCCAGGTTCATCGCGCAATCACCAGAAGATGACGTTGAGCACGGCGGTGAGTCCCAGTACGACGACAGCGAGGGTGGCGGGTCGCTTGTGCCACGGCAGCTCGCGATCAGTCAGGCGAGGCGTCAAGGCGTACACCAGCCCTTTGAGGTCGTCGTCCGACTTGTTCGCCGCCGTGAGAAGCGAGATCGCAATCGTCGCCACGAAGCAGGCGGTCCACGCGTAGATGGCGGTCCAGAAGTTCTGCGCCATCTCACTGGGGTAGGTATGCAGCACAGCGCCCAGAAACCCGCCCTTGAGGCCGGGCGCCACGCCTTGAGACAGTACCAGCCCGTGGTGGATCGCCGCGGCCGCCGTGCCGATCAGCAGCCCGAAAAATGCCCCATGGCCCGTGGCGCGACGCCAGAACATCCCCAGCAGGAACGTAGCAAACAACGGCGCGTTGACGAACGCGAAGATGAGCTGGAGCATGTCCATGATGTTGTTGAACCGCGTCGTGGCGTACGCCGCGGCCACGCTGAGCAGGATCCCGAACACGGTGGCCGCGTGCCCCATCCGCAGGTAGTGCTTGTCCGACTGACCAGGCCGGATATAAGACTGGTAGATATCGTAGGTCCACACCGTGTTGAAGGCGGTGACGTTGCCCGCCATGCCCGACATGAACGACGCCATCAGCGCGGTGAGCCCCAGGCCCAATAGGCCTGATGGCAGGTAGTGCGCCAGCATCACCGGGACGGCGAGGTTGTAGTTCGGCGTGCCGTCGGCGCCGACCGGCAGCAGCCCTCCGCCGCTGCTGTGCAGCGCGATGGCGATCATCCCCGGCAGAATCACCAGGGCGGGAAACAGCATCTTGGGAAATGCGGCGAGCAGCGGCGTGCGGCGTGCGGCGGTCATCGAGTTGGCGGCCATGGCCCGCTGGACCACGAGGAAGTCGGTGCACCAGTACCCGAACGACAGCACGAACCCCAGTCCCATCGCCATTCCGAACCACCCCACCCCCATGGGGTTGTCGCTCGCCGAACCCAGGTGGCGCCACGAGCTGGTCCAGGCGCCCGCCGAGTACCCGGCGTTCGTCGCGACGGTCGAGAGTTTCGTGGTCAGCCCGGCCCAGCCTCCCACGTCCTTGAGCCCGAGCAGGACCAGCGGAAGGAAGCCCAGCACGATAAGAAAGAACTGCAGCACCTCGTTGTAGATCGCGGAGGTCAGCCCGCCCAGGAAGATGTAGGCCAGCACGATCACGGCCGACAGCACCACGCTGGTGTGAAAGTTCCACCCCAGCACCAGCTCGAGCAGCTTCGCCAGCGCGTACATCGAAATGCCGGAGGAGAACACCGTCATGACCGCGAAGGTCATCGCGTTGAAGCCCCGGGTCTTCTCGTCGAAGCGGAGCTTGAGATACTCCGGCACCGAGCGCGCGCGCGAGCCGTAGTAGAACGGCATCATGAAGATGCCGACGAACACCATGGCGGGGATCGCCCCGAGCCAGTAGAAGTGGCTCGTCATCATCCCGTACTTGGCGCCCGAGGCCGCCATCCCGATGACTTCCTGGGCGCCGAGGTTCGCCGAAAGGAATGCGAGCCCGGCGATCCACGCCGGGATGGAGCGTCCCGCGAGGAAGAAGTCCTCGCTGCCTCTGACGTATCGCCGAACGACCCAGCCGATGCCGAGCACGAAGGCGAAGTAGACGCCGAGGATCGCGTAGTCGATCTGGCCGAGATTGATGTGTGGCACGGTCCAACACATGTATCAGCCTGTGGGCCATGTGCGCAAGACCGTGGGGGGTGGGCTTACGCTGCGCGGTGGCCGGGAGCGACATTATCCGCATGCCCCGCTTCCTCGTGCTCGGCCTCGCCGCGACCACGCTCCTCGCGACCACCCCTCGCCGGCTCCCCGGCCAGGCTCGCGTCGCGTCGCCGGACGGTCGCAACCAGGTCACCGTCCTGGTCCGTGAGGGAAAGCTGTATTACCGCCTTGAGCGCGACGGCCGCGCGCTGGTCCTCCCCTCGCTCCTCGGCTTCGAGTTCCGGGGGGCGTCGCCGCTCCGCGACGGACTGCGCATCACCGACACCACCAGGCAATCGCACGACGAATGGTGGACCCAGCCGTGGGGCGAGGTGGCGCGCGTGCGCGACCACCACAACGAGTTGGCCGTCTCCGTGGAGGAGACGGCGGTCCCGAACCGGCGGTTCAGCGTGCGAGTGCGCGCCTTCGACGACGGAGTCGGCTTCCGGTACGAATTCCCCGAGCAGCCCGGCCTCGGCGCGTTCGAGATCACCGACGAGCTCACCGAGTTCGCCCTGGCCGACAACGCGCGCGCTTGGTGGATCCCGTCCAACTGGCCGCGGAAGGACCGCTCCGAGGAGCTGTACTCGTCCGGACCCGTGAGCACGTTGGACAGTGTGCAGACCCCGCTCACGATGGAGGCGCGGGACGGCCGCACCTTCATGGTCATCCACGAGGCGAACCTCGTGGACTACGCGAGGATGTTCCTGCGGGGGCCGCGCATGGAGGGTCGTACCCTGCATGTGGACCTGGCGCCGATGGCGGACGGGATCAAGGTGCGCGGCCAGAGCCCGTTCGTGACGCCGTGGCGGACGATCCAGCTGGCCGACCGCGCCACGGACCTGGCGCCCTCGCTGCTTGGCCTGAACCTCAATCCGCCCAATGTCATCGCCAGCACGGACTGGATCCACCCGATGAAGTACGTGGGCATCTGGTGGGGCATGCATATCGGCACGATGACCTGGAGCTCGGGACCGAGACACGGGGCGACCACGGCCACCGCAAAGCGATACATCGATTTCGCCGCGGCGAACGGCTTCGGCGGCGTACTGGTGGAGGGGTGGAACCTCGGGTGGGACGGCGACTGGATCGCGAACCGGAACGCCTTCTCGTTCACCCAGGCCTATCCCGACTACGACCTCGCGGCGGTCGCCGCGTACGCCCGGCAGCGGGGCGTGCGGCTCATCGTCCACAACGAGACGTCGGGCGGGACCCTGAACTACGAGCGCCAGATGGACAGCGCCTTCGCTCTGTACCGGTCGCTGGGTCTCGATGCCATCAAGTCCGGCTACGTCACCGACCTGAGCAGCGAAGGCCACTCCCACTATTCGCAGTACATGGTGAATCACTATCGCCGGGTGATCGAAACGGCCGCGCGGTACGGCATCATGCTGGACGCCCACGAGCCCATGCACGACACCGGAGAGCGCCGCACCTACCCGAACATGATGACGCGCGAGGGCGCGCGGGGGCAGGAGTACAACGCGTGGAGCGGCGACGGCGGCAACCCGCCGGAGCACGAGACCATCCTCTTCTTCACCCGCCTGCTGGCCGGGCCGATGGACTTCA
>CAZHSO010000156.1:0-5075 GCA_964535105.1 uncultured Gemmatimonas sp. | reverse complement strand
AGTCGCGTTGGCCCGCAGGCCCCGTGGGCGAGTCCCACTCGAGCCCGGGGGTGAGACACCGCGGACAGCCGCAATCCGGCGGCGGTCGAGAGAATCCACCTCCGCCAGCTCGAAATACTCATCGATCGCCGCCTCGAGATCCTGATCGATGATGAGGCCGGTGTGGAACTCCTCGTCATAGCCCGGCTCGACGAGAAGATACCCGAAGGGAAAGTCGAAGCCTGAGAGCAGGACCAGGTACCGCTCATCCCCCGAATCGACGACGACGGTATCGCTGAGCGTGGTGACCAGGACGACGTCGGTGTCGCTGAGATAGTCGGCGATCGCGTCATTCGACCGGCGAAATTCTTCCTGGATCGCGCGGCGGGATTTTTCCGGAAGCGTGTCCACCGCGGCGAGCCAGAACGCCACCACCGCGGCATCCTTGACGACCGGCACTCCCTCCCCGACCGACACCGGCGCCTCGGCGCTGGGTCCGCGACGAATCGGGAATCCCTCGCGACTGCATGCCACGAGCAGCACCAGAAGGAGCACGGCTCTCATACCCCAAAATAGTTATACCCCAACAGTTTAGTCACTGCCCCCCTTCGGCGTGCAAGCGCCTACTTGCATGAGAAAGAGGAGAGTTCTACTTTCCCCGCCCTATGGAAGTCCGCGATAAGATCCTCAAAGCCGCCACCGAGCTCTACGCCGAGACCGGATTTCGCGGCACGACGACTCGACAGATCGCCCAGCTTGCGGGCGTGAACGAGATCACCGTCTTCCGGCACTTCGGCTCCAAGACCGCGTTGCTGCACGAGGCAATCCGGTGCGCCTGTGCGACCTCGGACCCGGCGCCGCTTCCCGATCAGCCCGCCGATCCGCGCGCCGAGCTTCTGGCCTGGGCGCGGATGCACTGGGAGGAGCTGTGGAGCCGCCGCGCCGTCATCCGCACCGCGATGGGGGAGATCGAAGAGCATCCCGAGCTGCTGCCCCAGGAAAACCATGCGACCGCCTGCGCGGGCCGAGAGCTCAAGGGTTACCTGGAGCGGCTGCGCGCCGCGGGGATGGCCCGCGCCGAATTCGCGACCTCCGCCGCGACCACGCTTTTGATGGGAACTCTGTTTGCCGATGCCATGGGCCGGGACATCCTGCCGTTCATTTACCGCCTCGAGCCCGCGGAAGCCATCGAGGAGTACGTGGATCTGTTCATTCGCGCGATCGGGGCGGAGCCCACCGCGTGAGGTCGCTTCCGCAGATCCTCGCCGGCCTGCTCCTCGCCGTCATGGCTGTTCCCGCGACAGGGCAGTCGCCGACCCGGGCGCTCTCCCTCGAAGAGGCGCTGAACCTTGCCCGGCCGGCGAGCGAGCCGATCGGACTGGCACGGGCCGCGCTCACCCGCGCGCGCGGCGAGCAGTACCGGGCGCGGAGCGAGCAGTTTCCGCAGCTCACCGGCTCGGCCTCGTACAGCAGGCTGATCAAATCGCAGTTCGAAGGTTTCGCATCGCGCGACAGCAGCAGCGGACCGGTGCAGCCGACTTCGTGCTCCCGGTTTTTCCCGGATCCCACCCTCTCCATCGGAGCGCGGGTGGATTCGCTGGAGAAATCACTCGAGTGCGTCTCCGCCCTCGATCCGTTCGGGGATCTCGGAAGCCTCCCCTTCGGGCGGGCCAATACCTACAACCTCGGCCTCTCCCTCTCCCAGACGGTATTCGCCGGGGGACGGGTCCGCGGGCAGATGCGCGCCGCGGATGCCGGCCGGCGGAGCGCCGAGATCGGCCTGACCGCTGCCGATGCGGAGCTGACCTTGGCCGTGGTGCAGACCTATTTCGATGCGGCGCTGGCCGATCAGCTCGCGACGATCGCACGAAGCTCGCTGGATCAGGCCGACACTACGCTCCGGCACACGGAGCTGCAGCGCTCGGTCGGGACCGCTCCGGAGTTCGAAGTGCTGCGCGCACGGGTCACCCGGAACAATCAGCGCGCCGCCGTGATTCAGCGGGAATCGGAGCGCGATCTCGCTCACCTGCGTCTCAAGCAGCTGCTCGATCTGCCGTCGGGACAGTCGCTCACGCTCACGACGGTGCTGAACGACTCCGCCCTCGCCGGCGCGCCCTCGGTCGCGCCCCTGCTCGCCGCGGCGCCGGATACGACGGCTGAGCACCGGGCGCCGGTGCGCCAGGCGGGAGAAGCGGTCAGCGTGCAGGAAGGCCTTTACCAAGTCGCACGCTCCCAGCACTTCCCCGCCGTCTCGCTGACCTCCGCCTACAGCAGGGTCGCATATCCCGGCTCGGGCTTGCCGTCGTGGAGCCAGTTTCTCACCAACTGGAGCGTGGCGCTCGGCCTGTCGGTGCCGATCTTCACCGGTGGGCGTATCAAGGGCGACAAGCTCGTTGCACTGGCGAATCTCGACGAAGCGAGGCTCCGGCTGCGGCAGACCGCGGAGTTTGCCGAGCTCGATGCGCGGAGCTCGACTCGCCAGCTCCAGACCGCCCTCGAAGCGCTCCGCGCGAGCGAAGGCACGACGGAACAGGCGGAGCGCGCGTACCGGATTGCCGAAGTCCGCTTCAGCGAGGGCATTTCGACCCAGACCGAGCTCCTGGAGGCGCGGCTCGCGCTCGCCGTTGCACGCGGCAACCGCGCCCAGGCGTCGCGCGACGCGCAGATCGCACGGATCCGGATGGCTCTGCTTCCTCATCTTCCCCTGGCGGGAACCGGCGGCCCGACTCAGTCGTCGCCCACGTCGCGCAGTACCCAGCGACCGGCGGCACAGAGTCAGGCGCCCGCCACGACCGGAACCGGTTTTCCATGATCGCGCCCAGAACGCTCACACGCGCCGCGGTCGCGACGCTCGCATCCGCTGTCGTGGTGTGGGGAGCATGCCGCGGCTCCAGCGCCTCGGACGATCCTGCGGCGGAGGTGCCCGCGGTGAGCCTTCGTCCCGACAACGTGGCGGTGGTCACGACGCGGGAGATCTCCAGCGGCCCGTCCATTTCCGGTACGCTCGCCGCGATCCGCGAGGCGACGCTGCGCGCCGAGGTCGCGGGCATGGTCACGGGCACGTCCGTGGAAGAGGGACAGGCTGTGCAGGCGGGACAGGTCCTGGTCCGGCTCGATGATTCTGCCATCCGGGACGCGGTGCTCTCCGCCCGTTCGGCGCAGCGCACCGCGAACGAGGCGGTGGTGGTGGCCAGGCGCAATGCGGAGCGGGCCGATCGGCTGGCCCAGGCGGGCGCCGTGGCGGAGCGCGAGCTGGAGCAGGCGCGTTGGACCGTGATGAACGCCGAGGCGGGACTCGCCGATGCCACCGCACGGCTGTCCAGCGCGGAAAAGCAGCAGGGAAAGACCGCCGTTCGGGCGCCGTTCAGCGGCGTCGTGAGCGAACGGCCGGTCAACGCGGGCGATGTCGTCCAGGTCGGCAATCCGGTGGCGACGGTTGTCGATCCGCGGAGCCTCCGGCTCGAAGCGACGGTCCCCGTCAGCGCGCTCACCATGCTCAAGGTCGGCACCACAGTGGATTTCGAAGTGAGCGGCTACGAGGGCAAGCGGTACACCGGACGGGTCGAGCGCATCAATCCGATGCTCGACCCCGCGACACGGCAGGTCCGGATCCATGTGGGGATTCCCAATGTGACGGGCCGGCTGGTGGCGGGACTCTTCGCCCAGGGTCGGGTCGCGATCGACCAGCGGACCGCGCTCGCCGTCCCGATCTCGGCCTTGGACCTCAAGACCCCGACGCCCTCGGTCCGCCGGCTTCGGGGCGGGCGGGTCGAGCTCGTGGCGGTCGAGCTCGGACTCCAGGACGATGTGATGCAGGTGGTCGAGATCACGGCCGGCCTCGCGGCGGGCGATACCGTGCTGGTCGGCCCTTCGGCGGGCCTCGCGGTGGGCACGCCGGTCCGCATCGTGAAGGAGTGACGCCCCATGTGGATTTCCGATAACGCCATCCGCCGTCCGGTCATCACCGTCGTGGTGATGGTCGCGCTGGTGATGTTCGGACTGATCGCGCTGATCACGCTCAAGACCGACGAGTACCCTGATGTAGCTCCGCCGTACGTGAGCGTGGGCGTGCCCTACCCCGGCGCCTCACCAGAGACGGTCGAAAAGGAGGTACTGGATCCGATCGAGGAGGCGATCTCGTCGATCACCGGGGTAAAGAAGGTGAACGGGAAGGCGATGGACGGATTCGCGTCCATCATGATCGAGTTCGAATTCACCAAGCCGCTGGCCGAGGCGACACAGGACATCCGCGATGGAATCTCCGGGATCCGGAACGATCTCCCTGCCGAGATGGAAGAGCCGATCATCCGGAAGCTCAACGATACCGACCGGCCGATCATCTCCATCGCGCTCTCCTCGACCGTCCTCGCGCCGCGCGAGCTGACCCGGCTGGCGGATCCGGGCATCACCCGGGAGCTGCGTTCGATTCCGGGCGTGGCCGAAGTGAGCGTGTCCGGCAAGCAGGAGCGCGAGCTCACCGTGGAGCTCAAGCCCGACGCGCTGCAAGCGGCGGGAATCAGCGTGGGACAGGTGGTCCTGGCCCTGCAGACCCAGAACCTGGCGGCCCCGGTCGGGCGGCTGGACGGCCTGCTGGAGGAGCGCTCGATCCGCCTCAAGGGGCGGCTGAGTGGGCCAGCGGAATTCGCCCAGCTGGTCGTGGCCGAGCGCGGCGGCCGGCTGATCCGGCTCGGCGATCTCGCGACCGTGAAGGACGGCGCCGAAGATCCCCGCACACTGGCGCTCTACAACGACAGGATCGCTGTCGGGATCGACATCAGGAAGGCCAAGGGGTACAGCACCACCGAGGTAAGCGAGGCGGTGATGGCCCGGCTCGCGAAGGTGGAGAAGACCCTGCCGGCAAACGTGAAGCTCGACTTGATCCGCGACGCGGCGGTCCGGGTGGCGCGCTCGGTGCGGGAAGTGCAGACGACCCTCTTCGAGGGGGCCCTGCTCACGGTGCTGGTGGTGTTTCTCTTCCTCAATTCGTGGCGCTCCACCGTCATCACCGGCCTCGCGCTGCCGGTGTCGGTGCTCGCCTCGTTCATCGCGGTCTGGATTTTCGGCTTCACGCTGAACACGATGTCGCTGCTCGGCCT
>CAZHSO010000155.1:0-5081 GCA_964535105.1 uncultured Gemmatimonas sp. | reverse complement strand
GGCCTCCACACATCCGTAATCACCCGGGCCCCCCTCTGAAACGTCACATACGACCACGCCCACTCGAACATCACGATGACCCGGTTCCGGAATCCGATGAGGAAGAAGATGTGCACCCAGATCCAGAGCTGCCACGCAATGAATCCCTCGGCGCGCAACCGGCCGAGATCGGCCACTGCGTGCCCTCGGCCGATCACGGCGAGCTGACCCTTGTTGCGGTAGTGGAAGGGCCGCCGCTCGCGACCCGCCAGGTCGTCCCTTATGGCCTGCGCGGCGTACTTCCCCATCTGAATTGCGACGGGGCAGGTGCCGGGAAGGAGTGAATAGCCCTGTTGATGGGTGAAGGCCGCGGCATCGCCGAGGACGAAGACCTCACGATGGCCGGGGACAGAGCAATCGGGGCCGACGACGATGCGCCCCTGCCGATCCACCGGAACGCCGAGGGTGCGGAGGAGCGGGCTCGCTTCGTTTCCGGCGGCCCAGATGACCGTGTCGGTCGGAATCCGCCATCCCGCGGCATGCACAAAGCCCGGTTCGATCTGCGTGACCGGCGTCTCGGTGCGGACATCGACGCCGAGGCGGCGGAGCGTCTCTTTCGCCTTGCCGGAGAGTGATGGCGGGTAGCTCGTCAGGAGACGCGGTCCCGCTTCCAGGAGAAGGATCGAGGCATCGCGCGGATCGATACGTCTGAAATCCCGGCGCAGCGCGAAGCGCGCCACCTCGGCAACCGCACCCGCCACCTCGACTCCAGTCGGGCCACCCCCAACAACCACGAAGGTCAGGTGACGCTGCCGCACTAGCGGGTCCGGCTCCCGCTCCGCGAGCTCGAAAGCGAGGAGTATCCGCCGGCGGATTTCGCCGGCATCCTCGAGGTTCTTGAGACCCGGGGCGAGCGCCTCCCACTCGGGGTGTGCAAAGTACGAATGCCGCGCTCCTGGAGCCAGTGCAATGTAGTCGTAGTTAAGGATACTACCATCATACAACACTATGTTGCGCTGGGAGATATCCACCTTGACCACCTCGCCGAGCACCACCTCGGTGTTCGGGTGATCACGAAGGACCGATCGGATCGGAGAGGAGATGTCGGGGGCGGAAAGGGCCGCAGTCGCGACCTGGTAGAGCATCGGCTGGAAGAGGTGGTGATTGGTGCGATCCACCAGCGTCACCTTGAGGTCGGCAGCCCCGAGACTGCGGGCAAGGTAGAGACCGGCAAAACCCCCGCCGACGATGACGACGTGGTACGTCACAGGTGCATCGTCTCCCGCCGCCAGCGGGCAAACCCGACCACGTCGCGGAGCGGCGGCACCGCATCTTCGTCGCCATATGCGGTATACATCCGCCAGCGGAGATAGGTGCGATCGGGCAGCGGGAGGAACGGGGACTTCCGCCACCACTCGCGGCGCCGGAACGCCCAGGCGGTCCGAAGAAGGTCGAGCGCGAGGCGGGGATTCACGATCGCCCGCGCGGCCAGCCGGATCGTGAGTGAAAGCCAGGTTGTGGGGGCGAGCATGGCGGAAATATAGAGGAGCGGAGCCCGCTATATTCTCGGCGTGACCGACCGGCCTTTGATCCACAGCTCGCCCCCCGCGGGGCCCACCCAGGACGAAGTTTTCCTCGGAAAAGCGCCCGCTTCCGAGCGGGTCGAAGACATCCGGAAGAACGATTCATGGCGGGTCCTCCGGATCATGGGCGAGTTCGTGGAGGGCTTCGAGCGGCTGGGTGACATTGCCGACGCGGTGACCTTCATCGGTTCCGCGCGCACCCCGGAAAACGATCCGCTGTATCTCCAGGCCACGGAGACAGCGCGCCTGGTGGCGCGTGCCGGATTCCCGGTGATTACCGGAGGCGGTCCCGGTATCATGGAGGCGGCCAATCGGGGCGCGGTCGAAGGGGGAGGGCTCTCGGTCGGGGCCAACATCGAGCTGCCCCACGAGCAGGGGACCAATCGCTGGGTGCGGCGGAGCGTATTCTTCCGGTTTTTCTTCGTCCGAAAGATGATGCTGGCGCGGTACTCGCGCGCGGTGGTCGCCTTCCCCGGCGGCTTCGGCACCCTCGACGAGCTGTTCGAGTACCTCACCCTGATGCAGACGGGGAGGATGTCGATCCATCCGGTGATTCTCTTCGGCTCGTCCTACTGGTCTCCGCTGATGGATTGGCTCACCAACACGGTGGCGGCGGACGGCAATGTGTCGGCGCCGGATCTCACGCTGATCCGCATCACCGACGATCCCGCCGAAGCGGCGCGAATCATCACCTCGGCGCTGGCCGAGGCCAAGACCTGGCACGCCACGGTGCCTGCTCCCTGACCGCGAGCCCGAGCGAGTCATGACCCGACCCTCCGCCCAGCATCTTCGGGGCCGCCGCATCGATCCCCGCGCCATCACCGGGGAGGAGACGGTCGCGGATCTGATCGACAACGCCTTCCTCGCGTACAACGCCGGCCGCCTCCGCGAAGCGTGCTCGCTCTTCACCGAGCGGATGCTGGCCGCGGAAGTCACCGTCGGCATGAGCCTCACCGGTGCGATGACCCCCGCGGGGCTCGGCATGAGCACCATCATCCCGCTGCTCGAGGCCGGCTTCGTCGACTGGATCATCTCCACCGGCGCCAATCTGTATCACGACGCGCACTTCGGACTCGGTCTGGCCATGCACCAGGGCACCCCGTTTGTCGATGACGTGGAGCTTCGCGAGAAGGGCGTCGTGCGCATCTACGACGTCTTCTTCGACTACCACGTGCTGCTCTCGACCGATGCGTTCGTTCGGGAGGTCTCGGCCGGCGAGGAGTTCCAGCGGCCGATGAGCTCCGCGGAGTATCACTACCTGCTCGGTGGCTACGTCGCGGAACGGGAAAAAGTGCTTGGCCTCTCCCGCCGCTCGCTGCTCGCCGTGGCGCACGCGCTCGAGGTGCCGGTGTACACCAGCTCCCCCGGCGACAGCTCGATCGGGATGAACGTCGCCGAGCAGGCGCTGGCCGGGAGCAAGTTGCGGTTCGATGTCAGCGCCGACGTGAACGAGACCGCCGCGATCGTGCTGGAGGCCAAGCGCAGCGGGGGCAAGAGCGGCGCGCTGATCGTCGGCGGAGGCAGCCCCAAGAATTTCCTGCTGCAGACCGAGCCGCAGATCCAGGAGGTCCTCGGGATCGACGAGCGGGGACACGACTTTTTCCTGCAGCTCACCGATGCGCGGCCCGATACCGGCGGGCTCTCGGGCGCCACACCCGGCGAAGCGGTGAGCTGGGGCAAGATCGATCCCGACATGCTCGCCGGGACGGTGGTCTGCTACATGGACAACACCGTCTCGCTCCCGCTGCTCACTGCGTATGCGATGGCCCGCCACGCGCCCAGGCCGCTTCGCCGGCTGTTCGGCCGCCGGGCGGAGATGATGGAGCGGCTGGTGACGGAGTATCGCGCCGCCCTCGACTTCCGCGACCGCCGCGCCGGCGACGCAACCAGCAGCGCCACCCAGTGAGCTCGACGGCGGAGCTGCCCGTCGGGGGCGTGAGCCGCGCGTACGCGAATTACGCCCTCTGGCTTCTCACCGCGATCAACCTCGTCAATTACCTCACCCGCAACGCGATCTTCGCGCTATTCGACCCGGTCAAGCGGGATCTCTCGCTGACTGACGCGCACCTCGGCTGGCTCGGCTCGGCGTATGTGCTCGTGTTCTCGGTCGCCTCGCTCCCGGCGGGTGTCATTGGCGACCTGGGCTCGCGACGCGTCGTGATCGCCGCCGGCGTGGCGCTCTGGAGCATCGGCACTTCGCTCTCGGGGCTCGCGCAGGATTTCGGATGGCTGCTGCTCGCCCGTTCGCTGGTCGGGCTGGGCGGCGCGGCGGCAGCCACCGCGTCGGCGGCGCTGGTCGCGGATTATTTCCCGGGACGCCGCCGCTCGACCGCGATGAGCATTTTCATGGCGGGACTCGCGGTGGGCGGCGTGTTCGGCATTCTCCTCGCGGGCCAGCTCGAGCACGCCTTCGGCTGGCGCGCCGCGTTTCTGGCGCTGGGGCTGCCGGGATTTCTTCTCGCGGCGCTGGTGCTCCGCATCCAGGATCCCACCCGCCCGGTCACACCGGCCAAAGAGGGCGCGGATGCGCTGCTCGCGGTATTCCAGGAGCTCGCGGGCGCGGGCCGCCGCATACTTTCGACACGGACCCTGGTGGCGGTCTTTTCCGGCGGCGCGCTGATCTCGTTCGGCATGAACGGGCTGGTGGGCTGGGCGCCGACATTCATTTCGCGGGAGATGGCGCTCTCGCCGGCCAAGGCATCCCTGATTCTCGGAACTTACGGACTGGCGTTCGGGATCGCGGGCACGGTGGCGGGCGGTGTCGTGGCGGACTGGCTCCGCACGCGCGTCCCCGGCGCCAGGCTGATCACGACCGCCATCGGATTCTTCATCGGGTCGCCGCTCCTCATCTGGCTGCTCTACATCCGCGACCTCAATTGGTTCATTCCGGTCTTCTGCGCCGCATTCTTCTTCCTCACCTGGTACAACGGCCCGCTCACCGCAGTGATCTTCGACGTCACGCCGACGCGGATTGCCACCACCGTCTCCGGCGCCTACCTGATGTTCATCCATCTGGCGGGTGACGCGGTGGCCTTTCCGCTGGTCGGGTTTCTCTCGGACCGATTCGGATTGGAGCGCGCGATGATCATGCTCCCGATCGCGTCGCTGATCGGAGCGGCGATCGTGTTGTCTGCGGTGAGGGCGTTGGAGGGGGATACCGCGCGAGCGACGGCGTGACGCTGGGTGCTGGATGCTGGATACTGGATGCTGGGGATTCGTCGTGATGCCCTCGGCCCCTGGCCCGCTGGCCCCCTGACGCCCTGGCCCAACGCTCCCTGCAACCCCCACGCAGCACCCTGCACCCATGATCCAGCATCCAGCATCCAGCATCAAGTCACAATCTCTTGCCGTTCAACGGCTTAGGCGATACCATCTCCCCGGCATGTCTCCTGCTCCTCTCGGCTGCATGCCCAGTTACGGCGCCACCCATCCTGGCCGGACGACCTCGGTCGTTCCGGGGGATTCGCTCGTTCCCCTTCTTCCACTCGAAGGGGGCGCGCCCGATCCGGTCGCGATCGC
>CAZHSO010000154.1:0-5113 GCA_964535105.1 uncultured Gemmatimonas sp. | reverse complement strand
TGGTCCGAGCGCGACGTCACCGACTTCGTCCACCGCGACCGCAACCACCCCTCGATCGTCCTCTGGAGCGCCGGCAACGAGATCGGCGAGCAGAGCACGCCGGACGGGGTGCAGGTGCTTCGCCGACTCCTCGACATCTTCCACCGCGAAGACCCGACCCGGCCGGTCACTACGGGCAATGACAATATCGTCGCCGACGGCCGACCCGCGACGCTCGCGTTCCTCAACGCGCTGGACATCGTGGGCTACAACTATGTGGACCGCTGGCACGAGCGCCGGGAGCTCTTTGCCGAGCAGGACCGGCACGACCATCCGGACTGGAAGATGATCGGTACCGAGAGCGGCTCCATTTTTCAGAGCTTCGAGGAGCGCTACTCGCTGGGCAGTGATCCGGCAGTGGTGCGGCCCAACTACACCGCCGGAATGCTTCAGGCCGAGCGGCTCTGGAAGTGGGTCGAGCTGCGCGACTACTTCGCGGGCAACTTCATGTGGACCGGGATTGACTACCTGGGAGAGAGCACCTGGCCCTTCAAGGGGTTTGCCTCCGGCGCCATGGACATCACCGGGTATCCCAAGGACGCGTACTACCTGTATCAGAGTCTGTGGACCGATCGGCCGGTGCTTCGCCTCTTCCCGCACTGGAACTGGCCCGGCCGTGACGGTCAAGTCATCCCGGTGCTGGCCTACACGAATTGCAACATCGTGGAGCTGTTCCTCAACGGACGTTCCCTGGGCGAAAAGCGCCTCGAGTTCCCTGTGCAGGGGACATCCGGCGGCTGGAACAGCTACGCTCAACCAGTCGTGAACGCCACGACCAGCGACCTGCACCTGAGCTGGGACGTGCCGTACCAGCCGGGCATTCTCCGGGCGGTCGGCAAGCGCCGGGATGGCACGGTGGCCTGCGAAGCGGAGGTGCGGAGCGCCGGCCCCCCTGCCGCCATCCGCCTCTCCGTGGACCGCGACACCATCACCACCAATCCGGGAGACGTGGCGCACGTGAGCTTCGAGATCGTGGACTCTGCCGGCACGCTCGTCCCAACCGCCGACCACCTGGTGCGCTTCACGCTAACCGGCAGCGGCATCCTGACGCTCGACAACGCGGATCTGCTTGACCACGACGCCTTCCGCTCCGACCGCCGGCACGCGTTCAATGGTCGCGGGCTGGCGATTCTGCGCGCGCCACAGCCCGAGAGGCTCGGCCTGACCGCCAGCGCGGACGGCCTGCGCCCGGCGAGCGTCAGCGTGCAGGTGGTGCGAGGCCACGCTCCAGAAGTGATCCCACCGGCGCGGTGAGGAGGGTGCCGCACGTAGACGCCACTTACAATGGGCCGATTGTGCATGTTTCACTTGGACGATACCAAACATTGCGATTGGACGCTACCATAAGTTACAATTGGCCGATATGGATCCCGCTGGAATCGTGCCCCGGATCGTTGAAGCCCGGCTGGAAGAAGCGCTGGGCGACAGCCCCGTCGTGCTCATCCACGGGGCGCGGCAGTGCGGCAAGACGACCCTGGCCCACCGCCTCGGGGCGAAGCGGGACTACGCCTATTTCAATCTTGACGAGGACGTCGTGCGGGCGGCGGCCGAGAGCGACCCGGTGGGCTTCGTCGCCGATCTCCCCGGCCGCACGATCCTTGACGAGGTGCAGCGGGTACCCAGTCTGTTCACGGCGCTCAAGGTTGCCGTGGACCGGGACCGCTCCCCCGGTCGGTTCCTGCTCACCGGGTCCGCGAACGTCCTCCTCGTCCCGAAGCTCGCCGACTCGCTGGCCGGCCGGATGGAGATCATCCGACTGTTCCCGTTCGCCCAGTGCGAGATCGAAGGGAGGTCCCCCGGGTTCCTCGACGAGCTGTTCGACGCGAATTTCAGGACCCGGCGCACCGAACGCCTCGGCGCGCGGCTCGCGGAGCGGATTGTCGCCGGCGGCTATCCCGCGGCCCTCACCCGTGCGACGCCGCGACGCAGGGCGACCTGGTACCGCGACTACGTCGAAACGATGGTGCAACGCGACGTCCGGGATCTGGCGCGCATCGCTTCGCTCGACGCGCTCCCTCGGCTCCTCGCGCTTGCCGCCGGCCAGACGGCGCGCCTGCTGAACGTGACGGATCTCGCGGGCCCGTTCCAGTTGAGCCGGCCGACGATTCGCGACTATGTCACTCTCCTCGAACAGATTTTCCTCGTCGAGGAGCTGCCACCCTGGCACAGCAATCGGCTGAGCCGCCTCGTCAAGACCCCCAAGCTGCACCTGGGCGATACCGGCGTCGCCGCGTCGGTCCTGGGGCTGGATGCGGTCGCGCTGTACGAGGATCGCGCGGCGCTGGGACAGCTCCTCGAGACTTTCGTCTATCAGGAATTGCGCCGTCAGGCGAGCGGTCACTCCGATGAGCACCGGTTCCACCACTTCCGCGACAAGGACGGCTACGAGGTGGACGTCGTGCTGGAGCGGGGCGCCCGGCAGGTGGCCGGGATCGAAGTGAAGGCCGCGGCGACGGTGACTGTCGCCGATTTCCGTGGCCTGCGCAAACTCGCCTCGACCACGGGACGTCGATTCGCCGCCGGCGTGGTGCTGTACGACGGCGAGACCAGCGTGGGTTTTGGCGACAGACTCTTTGCGGTTCCTATTCGCGCGCTTTGGGAGGTACGATGAGCCACCGTTTGGCTGCCGTCGTTTCGGCAGCGCTCGTGCTTGTGGCAGGTAGCGCGCACGCCCAGCGCGCAGCCGTTGCCACGCCGGTGTCCGCCAACCGCGCCGTGTATCTCGACAGCATGGGCGTGGTGCGCTGGCGGGACGGCCGGCAGGAGGTCACCCTCTTCGGCGCCAACTACGTGCTGCCCACCGCCTCCGACTACCGCGCGGCCGGTTACCTCCATGCCGATCGAAAGAAGATGATCGATGAGGATATGGCGCAGTTTGCCCGGATGGGCTGGGACGGCCTGCGGCTGACCTTCTGGGGCGACTGGGAGGCCTCCGACAGCGCCGGCAACCTGATCGCCAACGACCATCTGGACCTGCAGGACTATCTCATCGCCCGCGCCCGCGAGCGCGGGATCTACATGCTGTTCAGCCCCATCCAGCTCTACGGCTCCAACTGGCCGGACGCGCTACAGGATACCTCGGCGCCGGGCTTCGGCCGGCACTTCGGCAAGGGCCGCATGGGGACCGACTCGGCCGCAATCGCGGCACAGGTGAACTACCTGCGACAGATTCTGAATCATGTGAATCCTTACACTGGCATAGCACTCAAGGACGAACCTGCCATACTCTTCATCGAGCTGGTGAACGAGCCGTGGCATCACCCCGAGGATCTTCAGGGCTCGATCCGGTACATCAACGCCCTCACCGACGCGGTCCGCAGCACCGGCTCTTCCAAGCTCATCTTCTACAACGTGAGTCAGGACTTCCGAATCGGCGAGGCGATCCGGCGCTCGCGGGTGCAGGGCGTGACATTCGGCTGGTATCCCACTGGCCTCAACTCGGGCCACGAGCTGGAAGGCAACTACCTCCGCACGACCGACACCTTCCCCGACATGCTGCGCCCGGAGCTGGCCCGGATGCCGCGCATTGTTTACGAGTTCGACAGCCCCGACCTGCGCACCGGCACGATGTATCCGGCGATGGCGCGGACCTTCCGCGCCGTGGGGGCGCAGGTCGCCCTGATGTTCGCCTACGACATGCAGCAGACCGCGTCGCGCAACCTGGGCTGGCAAACCCACTACCTGAGCCTGGTGTACACCCCGCGCAAGGCGATCAGCGCCATCATCGCGGCCGAGGCCATGCACCGTTTGCCCCGGATGCGCTCGTACGGCGCGTATCCGGAGAACACGCGGTTCGGCGACTTCCACATCTCCTACGACGGCGACCAGGGCGAGCTGGTCGCGCGCGACGCGTTCCTGTATGCGGGATCGACGCGCTCGGTGCCTCTGGACCCGGCCGCGCTGCGCCGCATCGCGGGGTACGGCTCCTCTCCCGCTGTGAGCTATGAGGGAGAGGGCGTCTACTTCCTGGACAAGGTGCGTCCGGGACTTTGGCGCCTCGAGGTCTATCCCGACGCGGTGCCGGTCCGCGACCCCTTCGAGCCGCCCAGTCCCGGCAAGATCGTGACCCGCGCGATCAGCCGGGCCTGGCCCATGACGCTCGCCCTGCCGGACCTGGGCAGCACCTTTACCGTGCAGCCGGTCACGGCGGGCAATGCGCAGAGCGCACAAGCCGCCGGAGGCCGGTTCACGGTTACGCCCGGTGTGTACGTGCTCAGTGCCGCCGGGCCGGTGGACGTTGCCACCCTTCCGGCATCCGTCGGCTCGGTGCGATTCACTGAGTACCACGCACCTCCGTCCGATTCGCTGCCGCTCTCGGTGCAATCGCTCTCCCCGCTCGAGCTGCTGACCGGTCGTGATGGCGAGCTGCTGGCGCGGGTAGTCGACCGGACGCCGCCCGACTCGGTCCTGCTCTTTGTGCGGCCCACTGCCGGGGGCTGGTTCCAGCGCTCCAGGATGCGCCCCGCCGGAGGTTACCAGTATGCCGCCACCGTTCCGGCGGGGGCGCTCCGGGAAGGGCCCAATGAATTCGTGATCACGGTGTTCCGTGGAAGCTCCGGCGTCACGTACCCCGGCGCGCTTTCCCAGAAGCCCTGGGACTGGGACTGGTACGGCCGGGAGTCCTGGAAGGTCGATGTGGTTGGCCCGCGGACGCCGCTGTTGCTGTTCGCTCCGCGCGCCGACGCCGCTCGGCTGGCCTTCACGCGGATCGGCGACGCAGGACGTCGGGGGCTCTTCCGCCTCGGAGTCTCCGAGGTCACTGGGCAACCGATCTTCCACCTGGAGCTGCCGGTGGACGCGAGCGGCTGGAGCCCGGCTGACTACACGGCGTCGCTGGTGATCAAGGACCGGATCGGCTCGCGACACGAGACGATCGCCGGCGCGGAGGCGCTGCAGCTACGGCTGCGCGGCCTCGGGCCTCGCCAGATTCTGCACGTCACCCTGATGGAGGACGATGGCACCAGCTGGAGCGCGGCGGTTCCGGTGGACAGCACCTGGAGCGAGCAATCGCTGCCGCTTGCGGCCTTCACCATCGGCCGTGGCGTCCTGCTCCCGCAGGGATTCCCCGGCGAGT
>CAZHSO010000153.1:0-5170 GCA_964535105.1 uncultured Gemmatimonas sp. | reverse complement strand
ATCAGCCCAGGGGCAACGACTTCCGGTCAAATCGGGGCCCAGATCTCGGCCAGATATCACTGCATCGAGGCGCAGCGTAATCCTGATGAGCGGCTGATGGTGGCTGACAAGCTGCTGTCGCGTACCCAACCTCAGGCGGCGTAACCGCACAGCCATGGCGAGCATATCGGTCTTCTGGGAGGGGGTTGTGGCCAAGAAAAGCGAGCAGGGTTGGTAGGAATCGTAGGGCTGGTTCGGTTAGCCCCTTCTCCCAATTCCTGAGGGTGTCCCTGACGACGTCAATCTGCCTTGCGGCAGACTCTTGGTCGAGTCTCAAATCGATCCGCCGCGCTCGAACATGATCGCCCAAGTGCTTGAAATCCTTAGGGTAACCCGGCTGTGGGGTCGGAGACCTCAGGGTCAGATGGCAGAATGGCAACGCAGGGGTGTCCGTGCGGGCATCTGGGAGATCCGGTTCGCTCGTGCCGGCGGTGCCCTACGCGGACATCAGCAATGGATCGGCCGCCGAGCCGAGCGCAGCGATTCGGGCGCGGGTGGAGGCGGCGCGGGAACGGCAGATAGAACGCTTCCGGAATGAGCCGGGTGTGCACGCCAACGCGCACATGTCCTCGCTGGTGATGCGGCGGTTCTGCCGCCAGAGCGACGAGGTGGGCGACATTCTCGAGGCCGCGGTGGAACGGCTGGGCTTGTCGGCGCGAGGGTGCCACAGGGTACCAAGCTGGCGCGGATGATTGCGGATCTGGCCGGGGAGGATGCGCTGGCGCCGGCGCATGTCAGGGAAGCGATTCAGTATCGGAGGTTGGACCGGAGGCCTCGAGTGGAGGCGTGAGGCCCCGCCTCGAGCGGTTGGAAAGTCTGTCGGATACGGGGTTCGCTATTCCGGCTTAGGCAGCACGCGAAGGCGCCCACCGGGGACCATACCACGGCCCCGAGCGCTGGGCCGCGCAGGAACCTATCGAATATTTCGCATAGGCGCCTCTGGCGGGACGGAGCCCCGGGTGGCATACTATGCGCCACCGTTCCCGCCGGAGGATCGGGGTGTCCGAGCTCACGGTCGGCTTGCTCGATCTCCTGCGTTCGGCGTTGGTGGGGCGCTACGACGTGCAGCGCGAGCTCGGGCAGGGCGGGATGGCCATCGTCTTTCTTGCCCACGACCTCAAACATGACCGCGACGTCGCCATCAAAGTCCTGCGCCCGGAAGTGGCCGGGATGCTTGGTGCCGACCGGTTCCTGCAGGAAATCCAGATCGAGGCGGGCCTCCAGCACCCCCACATCGTTCCGCTGCACGACTCCGGCACCGTCGGCGGGATGCTCTACTACACCATGCCGTTCGTCCCGGGGGAGTCGCTCCGCGAGCGCCTGACTCGGGAGCAGCAACTCTCGATCTCCGACGTGCTGGCGATTACCCGTGAGGTGGCCGAGGCGCTGAACTACGCCCACGCGCACGGCGTGATCCATCGGGACATCAAGCCTGAGAACATCCTCCTGGCCGACGGTCACGCCTGGGTGGCGGACTTCGGAATCGCCCGGGTGGTGAGACTGGCCGGCGTGAAGCGGATCACCAGCGCCGGGATCGCAATCGGCACCCCCCACTACATGAGCCCCGAGCAATCCAGCGAAACCAGCGTCGTGGACGGGCGCAGCGACGTCTATTCGCTGGCGTGCGTGGTCTACGAGATGCTGACCGGCGAACCTCCTTTTACGGGGCGTACCAGTCAGGCGATCGTCACTCGGCACCTGCTGGAGCGCCCCCGGTCCCTCCGAATGATCCGGGGAACCGTGACGGAACAGGTCGAGCAGGCCGTGGAACGGGCGTTGGCCAAAGTGCCGGCGGACCGGTTCCCGACGGCCCGGGAGTTTGCTAATGCCTTGAGCCAGCCCTTCGCCCCACCCAAACGGCCGCGGTGGAAACGCGGCGTGGTCTGGACCGGCCTGGCCACCGCCGTGGCCATTGTCGTCCTGCTCCTGACCCTCCGTGCGGGCAGCGAGCTGGACCAGTCGCGCTTCGTGCTGGCACCCATCTCGGGCCCTTCGGCCGGTGCTGACAGCTCCTGGTCCGAACTCTTGATTTACCAGATGGAGGCTGCGATCCAGAGCGTACCGGACATCACCCTCCAAGACAACTATTCGGTCAGCGATCGGCTGCTTCGAGCAGGTAGCAGGACGCTCCTCCTGCCGGACTGGCTCCGCATTGCCCGGGAGCTGGGGGCGGGGCACCTGCTGGCGTTTCGTGTCTCCCGCCGGGGCGACTCGGTGGAAGTAGTGGCCAATGACTACGACGTCGCCCGGAAGGGTTCATCCCCCCGGTCGGAGAGAATCGCGCTCCGGAGCGGCGCGGCCGAGGTGCGGCCGCAGATCGCGGACCTGGTCGAGCGGCTCTTCTCGCTCTCCCCGGGAGCAATCCCGGCTCGCGGGTCTGATGTCCGAGCGGCGAACCAGGCATACGCGGCGGGCCGGACTGCAACCGCCGTTTGGAACCTTCGCCTCGCGGCCGACCGCTTCCAGGAAGCGACCCGCCTCGATCCGGGTTTCGCAATGGCAAGCCTCTGGCTTGCCAAGGTCAAGATGTGGGCCGGCGACCGGGTCGAGGACTGGGAAGGGCCGGCCCGGAACGCAATGGGCCGGCTCGCGGAGCTGCCCGACGCGCAGAGCCGGGGAATGGCGCAAGCGCTGCTCTTCCTCGCCACTCGGCAATTCCCGCAAGCCTGCGAGCAGTTCGGGCGCCTGGTTGCCGCTGATTCCTTGAGCTTCGAGGCCTGGTACGGGCAGGGGGAATGCCGCCGGCGAGACGGCCTGGTGCTCCAGGACCCGATGAGCCCCTCAAAGTGGCGGTTCCGATCGAGCTATCACGCGGCGCTTCTCGCCTACACGCGGGCTTTCCAAATTGCGCCGTCGTTCAACTTTGCCATGTTTGCCCGACTTCCGGAAGTCGTATTCGCCGAACCGGGGCGCAGGCGCGCGGGCCGCCCGCTGCCGCCGGACTCAGTGCAGTTCCGGGCGTACCCGTCCCTTGAGGCGGACACGATCGGATTCGTTCCGTACCCTCAGGATCGCCTCCCGGTTTCGCCAACGCTCAACCGGGCGATTGAACGGAATCGGGCTCTCCTGCTGAACATCGTCCGGGCTTGGGCGCTGGCGTTTCCCGACTCCTCCCGGGCGCTCCGTGAAATGTCCCGCGCGCTGGAGCTCACTGGCCGGGCGGACCCGGGCGGCCGGCCCGAAGAATCGGCGATCTCCTATGCGGAAAAAGCCGAGCGCTTGGCGAGGACCGCCGTAGACAGCGTGAGCGCCATCGTTCAGAGGGTGCGGCTGCTGGTGAAGCTCGGCCACTACGAGGCGGCCGCGGCGCTGGCGGACTCGAGTCTTACCCGCTGGCCCGCTCCGCAACCGGCGCTGGCAAGGCAACTGGCCAGCCTCGCCGCCCTGCTCGGGCGGGCTCGCCAGACGGCGCGGTTGGTGGGCCTCGGGGCTCCCCTGCTGCTGGTGGAAGATCTCGTCGGCAGATTTAGCGGGATAGAGTCTGCACTGCTGCAATCATGGAAGACGTTCGAGGGCTACGCCGCCCTCGGCGCACCTCTGGACAGCCTGGAGGTGCTCGCGGATCGTCTCGAGGCGTCGCTGGCCGCGGGCGGTGATCCGGCTCTCGCAGGCCGTTGGGAGTGCTCGGTCCGGTGGAACGCGCTCGGGCTGGCCTACCCGGAGCTCCGGCGGGCAGCCGACCCGCCGACATGTGGTCCCCACCCCTATCTGGCAATGCAGTCCGCCCTCTCCAAGAGCGACCGCGCCGCGGTGCGGGCTCAGTTCGTCGCCCTGCGCGGTCTGCGACGTTCAACCCCCCCTGGGGATGTCGCCGCTCACAGTGTGTACCACGAGGCGTGGCTGGTGCTTGAGGCGGGGGACACTACCGCTGCGATCGACCACCTGGATGGGCTGCTCGCCGCCCTGGCCTCCCTCCGGACCAGTGCTCTGGACGAGGCGGCGGATGCGGCGGGGCTGATTCGTGCGATGGCGCTCCGGGCCGACCTCGGAGCAGCTCGCGGGGATCTGGCGACAGCGCGACAGTGGGCTCGGCCGGTCTCGATCCTCTGGCGCCGAGCCGATCCCGAGCTGCAAGACCTGGTTCGCCGAATGAACGCTCTGCTCCAGGGCTGAATGTCGGTATCTCCACTGATTGTCCGCATTTCCGTTGAACGCGCGGTTGTCCCGCTCCCCAAGGAGGTCTCATGGCTAGGCTGCTAAGGACTACACTTTGGATCTCGGTGTTCGTCATGGGGGTAGCGCTGATCTGGGCTATCATCGGATTCCTTTCATACGGCCCGATCAGCGTCCCGATCGCAGCGATCGGCGTGGTGTCCGCGGTCATCGTCCTGATTGGGGCCGGCCCATGGTTCTCCAACGAAGCAATCGCCCAGTCTGAACTCGGTGCCAAGGTGGTCCGCATCAGCGGTGCCTTCGCTGTGGTGGTGCTTTCCTTGGCCGGTGCCGGGAGCCTCGTTCGGTACATCGGACCGGGAACGGACGCGCCGCCGGACAACATCACGGATCCGCTCACGCAGTCCCGCGAGGTGCTCGCCTACGCCCAAAGCCTCACCTACGACAGCTCTCACCACGCCCAGGATGAACAGTGGCTCGAGGTGAAGCCCTCGCGCGGGGCTCCGGTGGATTCGATCCTCGGCCCGCGCGCCAGGATCAATCCGGAAAGCAACTCTTTCCGGAATGGCCGCGGCGACCTGGTCGGAAGCGGGGCTGGCAAAGGACGCATCGTGGCCAGAATCTGGGTCGATCCCGGCTATCGCAGCGGTCTTGGACACCGGAAGCTCCGGCTGCCTGCCGGTATCAGCTACCTGTGGATCGACAGCCTGGCCGCGAAAGGCGACGGGCTCCCTATCCGGGCGCTCATCTTCCCGGCGAACGGAGAACCCCCCACGAGGATTCCGAATGCGGTGTACGGGGTGTACAAGAGGATGTGGGCCAGCTACCCACAGGGGCGCTGGCAGTACGACCCGAACGATCCCTGCATGTG
The DNA here is from genome assembly GCA_964535105.1 of uncultured Gemmatimonas sp. Lineage (GTDB taxonomy): Bacteria > Gemmatimonadota > Gemmatimonadetes > Gemmatimonadales > GWC2-71-9 > JABFSM01. The sequence continues at coordinate 147 of CAZHSO010000153.1, read as the reverse complement.
TGAGAGCTGTGTGTCGCACGGCTGGTGCCTGGTCTGCGGCGAGAGCGAGTTCTAGCCTGACCCCACACCAGCGCGGGAAAAGCGCCGTCGCTGGACTCAAAAGGTCTGCGCCGTCAAGGCGCCGGGCTTCGGTGACCGCCGCAAGGA
>CAZHSO010000152.1:0-5189 GCA_964535105.1 uncultured Gemmatimonas sp. | reverse complement strand
CGTCTTGCCCGTGCCGCGGTCGCCGATGATCAGCTCGCGCTGGCCCCGGCCGATCGGGATCATGGCGTCGATCGCCTTGATGCCGGTCTGCAGCGACTCTTTCACCGGCTGCCGGACGATGATGCCCGGGGCGATCATCTCGACCGGACGGCGAGCCGTGGTCTGGATCGGCCCCCGGCCATCCACCGGCTGGCCAAGCGCGTTGACCACACGACCCAGCATCGCGGGTCCGGTCGGCACCTCGAGGAGGCGTCCGGTGCAGCGCACCTCGTCGCCTTCCTTGAGCTTGAGGTAGTCGCCCATGATCGCGGCGCCGACATTGTCCTGCTCGAGGTTCAGGACGAGGCCGTTGATGATCTCGCCAGTCTCCGAGGAGGTGAACTCCAGCATCTCCCCGGACAGGGCGGATTTGAGGCCGTAGATGCGCGCGACGCCGTCGCGGACTTCAAGGGTGGTCCCCACATCGGCCGTGTCGGCCTGGGCAAGGTTGGCCGCCTCGATTTCCTTGAGGAGAATGCCCTTGATCTCGCCGGGACGAAGAATTGAATCGGTCGCCATGGGTCCTGGTGTAAAAATGCGGTGAATCGACGCGCTCCAGTGGCTTGTGAAAAATATCACAAGACTCCGGTGTGAGCAAGACCAGCCTGCTGTTATCCCCTGCTTCGGGCGCGGCTGCAAAGAAAGCGGGCGAGCACCTCCCGCTCCCCCAATGCCCGGGCCTCGTTCAGGCCGAGGTCGGTGATCCGGCGGATCATGGCGCGGAGATGGCGCGGAGTCGAGAATCGGAGGAGCCGGGTAACCTGATTCACGTCATAGGCGGGGTTGGCGAGGAGAGAAAGCGCCGCCAGAACACTCAGCAGATCCGCCACCCGTTTGAGATTCGGAGCGCCGCCGGCCCCGAATTGCCGGGACAAATGCTCCCGGGAAAGGCCCATTTCCTTCGCGAGGCGCGCGGTGCGGGGGGGGCGGCCACCGCCTTGGACCAGACGTTCCCAGGTGGCGCGCTGCAGCGGCTCGGTCAGCCGGAGCAACCGGGGCGCCTCGCCCAGCGCGACGCGGCGGCGGGCGCTCACCGAATGGCGCATCACCAGATCGCCGACGACCGGATCATCCACCCCTTCGACCAGCACCGCGGCTACCGGGAGGCGGTGCCAGCCAAGGAGCAGCTCCGCATCCTCCGACCGGAAGATGCCGTAGGCGACGACGGGTATGCCGGGAAACCGCGCGCGAAGTGAGTGGAGATCGAGCCGGCGCGCGGCGCGGGGACCGAGCACCAGGACTTCGAGCAGGCGACCGGTCAGCACGCGCTCGAGTCCGCTCGCGGAGCGACACGCCACGACTGGAGCGGATCCCTTCGGAAGCGAGCGCCGGAGCGCGCCCAGCGCGGCCCGGCTGTCCAGCAGGGCGGCGACGGCGGGCATCGGTCAGGCCGGAGCGATGGGCCGAGGCGCGGCGCGAAGCCGCCCGGCTTCGGCCGCCACGAGCGTTCGGGCCATATCGCCACCGCGTCGCAGCACTCCGCGCGCGTTCTCGTAACTCAGGTCCTTGAGCGCCTCGTCGGGGGTACACCACCGGGTGTCGGTAATTCCCTCGTCCCGTTGCGGCACAGCGTCACCCTCGACGGATTCAAAGAGAAAGAAGTGACAGAATTTGTGGATGAACCGGCCCCGGAACCGGAAGTGCCAGTCGATGATCCGGATCGGGCCGTGCAGGCGGAGGTCGGCCAGCCCGGTTTCCTCGGCGGTTTCCCGCAGCGCCGCATCCGCCGGCGATTCGCCGTCCTCCAAGTGGCCCTTCGGAAATCCCCAGTTGTCGTAGGAATCCCGTATGAGGAGGAAGCGGAGGAACCCCTCGGCATCTCGACGGAAGACGATCCCGCCGGCGGAAACCTCCCGCTCCGGCCTCCGCTTAGCCAAGGTCGCCCGCAGTGGTGAGAGGTGAGAGGTGAGCGGTGAGAGGGAACCTCCCCACCGGAGCCGTTCCCGTTGACCGTTGACCGTCGACCGTTGACGCTTTTCCGCGCGGACCCATTAGAAGACCGAGAATCTGAAGTACTTTCTCGGATTCGCCTGAATATCCGCCAGCAGCTGCCGCATCTGCTGCACCGTCCGGGTCGCTTCGTGGTACAGCGCCGAATCGCTCGCGAGGAGCGACAGTGTCCCCCGCCCGCTCTGTATACGGGTCAGCAGCGAGTCGCTTGCCTCGAGCACCCGGACCAGACTCCCCCGGCGCTGCTTGACGTCGTTTACGATCGCCTGCATGTCGGCGGTCATTTCCCGGAGTGCGGCGCTGGTCTGCCGGGTCGAGCTCACCAGGTCCTGAAGCTGCCCGTTCGTGGTGGCCGAGTCGACCCGCCCCATCACCGTGTTGAAGCGAGAGGCGGCGACGTCCACCTCGCCCGACGTGCGGGTGAGATTCGTCGTCAGCTTGCCGAGGTTGTCACTCTGGGAGTTGGCCATCTGGGTGAGGCGTACCACGGTGGCCCGGAGATCCTTGAGGCTGGCGCGCACATCCGACACCGCGTTCGAGTCGAGCGCCCCTTCGATCCGGTTGGTGATGACGCCGATGTCGCCGGCGATGCGGCTCGCCTGCAGGGTGATTTCGCCGATGTCCGGCAGGGTGGTTCCCGGCCAGATGTCGCCTCCCACCGCGGCGGCTTCCGCGAGCTGCGCCTGCACGCCGCGATCGGAGGAGGCTTCTTCGTAGGCGATGATGTTGACCCGCCATTCGCCGAACAGCGTCGCCGGCGCGGCGATCGCGGCGGGGCGGCCCGGCAGGCGCTGATCAGGCTTGAGACGGAAGTCGACCTCGACCCAGTCGTCCGGCGCCACACGGACCTCCGCGACCCGTCCGACCTTCACACCGCGCAGGGTGACGCTTGCACCGGCGCCAAGTCCGCCGATCGAGCGAAAGCGCGCGGTGCGCACATCGTCGCCGCGGCCGATGCGGAGCTGCCCGAGGGCCACCGCGCCCACCACGACCAGGGCGGCCGCGCCGAGGACCGCGAGACCGACCGCGAACTCGTTGGATCGCTTCACACGCGCTCTCCCGTCGCGGGACGTCCGTGGATGAAGCCGCGCACCAGGGGATCGCCGGTGCCGCGGATTTCGTCCACGCTGCCGGCCTGCCGGATCTTTCCCTCGTGCAGAAACGCAATCCGGTCCGCCACAGCAAACGCGCTCCGGACATCGTGGGTGACGACCACGCTGGTGGCGCCCAGCTCACGCTTGGCCCGCACCATCAAATCGTCCATCGTGGCGGCGGTGACCGGATCGAGCCCGGTCGTGGGCTCATCGTACAAAATGTAGCGCGGCCGGAGCGCGATCGCCCGCGCGATGCCCACCCGCTTCCGCATGCCGCCGGATAATTCGGCGGGAAAGCGGTGCTCCGCATCGCTCAGCTCGACCAGACGGAGGCTTTCCGTCACCCGGGCCGCGATCTCGTCGGGCGGGAGTCCCTGTCGCTTGAGACCCAGCGACAGGTTGTCGTGCACCGTGAGCGAGTCGAACAACGCCGCGAACTGAAAGACGAATCCGATCCGGGTCCGCAGCCGCATCAGCGCATCGTAGTCCAGGTCGCCCACCGATTCGCCGTCCACGAGCACCCGTCCCGCATCCGGCTCCAACAGGCCGACGATGTGCTTCAGCGCGACGCTTTTTCCTGTTCCCGAGAACCCCATGAGGACCGTCGTCTGCCCCTCGGGGATCGTGAGCGAGAAGCCGTCGAGGACGGTGCGCGCCCCGAAGGATTTGTGGACGTCCTGGAATTCGATCATGCGACGGAGGCAAGGAGGCAAGGAGGCAAGGCGGCAAAGGGAACATCCGTTGCCTCTTTGCCTCCTTGCCTCTTTGCCTCTTTGCCTCTCACAGCAGCACCAGCGCCCAAAACGCATCCAGCACCAGGATCGCCTGGCAGCCGAGCACGACGGCGCGTGTCGTGGCGCGGCCGACGCCTTCCGCGCCGCCCCGCGCGCTCAAGCCCTCGAAGCATCCCATGGTGGCCACCACGCCGCCGAAGCTCGCGCTCTTCACCAGCCCGAACCAGATGTCCTTGAAATTGTAGAACTGCCGGGCGCCGCGGAGAAACTCGACCGAGGAAAGATCGAGCAGATTGACCGCGGTGAACCATCCCGAGAGCACCCCGACGGCCATCGCCACCGCGGTGACGACCGGGAACATCAGGATCGCGGCGACCACGCGCGGGGTGACCAGGTACGCATGCGGGCTGATGGCCAGCGTTTCGAGCGCGTCAACCTGTTCGGTGACCCGCATGGTGCCCAGCTCGGCGGCGACGTTGGCCCCCACCCGCCCCGCCAGCGCCATACCGGTGAGCACCGGACCCAGCTCGAGCATCACCGCTTTGGTGACCAGCGTGCCGACGAAGTAGAGCGGGATCGCGCGGGTAAACATGTAGGAGGAAAGCAGCGCCAGCACGATGCCGGTGAAGACCGCCACGAACACCGCCACCGGAATCGAATCCACACCGAGCTTCCGCATCTGCCCGAAGAGCAGCGGACGCCACACCCTCCCGTCGGCGAGCGCGCGGCGTCCCTCCAGGGCCCACCGCCCGCTCAGGACGAAGAATTCCCGGGCCCGGCTCACGCGGCGAAATTCCGCTTGCTCGGCTTGTTCATCGCTGATGATATGGAGTGTTTTTTGCTTGACACACCCGGAGGGTCCGGCTACCTTGCCGTGCTGCGGCCGCCCTCCCGGCGAGAGCAGAATATAGCGGGGGCGTAGCTCAGTTGGGAGAGCGCGTGAATGGCATTCACGAGGTCAGGGGTTCGATCCCCCTCGCCTCCATTCGCGCCGGGTGGCGTTGCCGTGATTCGAGTTGCGAAGGCCGGGCTGGGCGCATAGGTTGGGAGCCCGTTCCTCGCGGGAATAGCTCAGTTGGTAGAGCACAACCTTGCCAAGGTTGGGGTCGCGGGTTCGAGTCCCGTTTCCCGCTCTCGACAGGAAGGACGCGGGCGCAGTCAACGTCGCGGGGTGGAGCAGTCTGGTAGCTCGCCGGGCTCATAACCCGGAGGTCGTGGGTTCAAATCCCACCCCCGCTATGAAGCCGTGAGAGGTGAGAGGTAAGAGGTGAGAGGGAAACCTCTCACATTCTCACCGCTCACCTCTCACCGCAGTTAGGGCGGTTAGCTCAGCTGGTTAGAGCGCTACGTTGACATCGTAGAGGTCACAAGT
>CAZHSO010000151.1:0-5215 GCA_964535105.1 uncultured Gemmatimonas sp. | reverse complement strand
GATGGAGATGGGGATGCCAGTTGGCCAGGGAGCCGTGGGTCTGGAGGCAGGCGACTTCCCCGTAGAACTCCCCCGCCGGATAGAGCGGGTGCTCGTTCCATCCGTGCCGGTCATAGGCCACGACGCGGGGATACCACTGGGCAAAATCGTACTGCCGTCCCCGGCGCCCCTGCCGCCGGATCACCGTCGAAGGGCGCGCTTCCCACCCAAGCGTTACCGTAAACGTTGCGGCGGGTGCGACCGGCCTCGGCAGCGCGAAACGAACGATGGTGCTGTCGGGCGCGAAGGGAAACACCGGCTCGACCGGTGTGCCGTCGACCGCCACGTCGTTCACCCAGTTGTAGCCGTAATCCGGATCCTTGAGATCGTTGAATCGGCGGCGGCGCTCCGCGCTGTCCGCATCGGACCAGCGCGAGCCGGGACGGAAGGCGTTGAGATAGAGATGAAACGAGATGCTGCGGAGCGTATCGGGAGAATTGTTGTGGTACACCACTCGCTGAGTACCGCTCAGAGTCCCGCGGGACTCATCCAGCGTCGCGGTGATGTCGTACTCGAGTCGCTGCTGCCAGTACGGCGCGGGTCCGGCCGGGACCGCTCCGGGCCCCTCGGGCCCGCGCGGAAATACCTGCATGCCGAGCGCGAGAAGAATTGCGGGTGCAATCATCGGTGGTGAGCCACTCCGGGTCGGCCTATTGATGGAGCGCGCGGCGCTGGAACATAGCGGCGGGACCCGGCGCACTGCCAACGGCCGGCGGGGTGATCGACGAGATTAACCATGCCATCCTGGAGGTCCTCGCCGAGGTCGGCTGGGCATCGGGGGAGCCGGCATCGCCGGCGAAGGGGCCCATCTCCGACCGGAGTCCCGCTCAGGGTGACAGCGCATCGTCACGCTGAGCGAAGCGAAGCGGCCGATCCCGGCCGACTCTGGCACCCCGGAGGGCACCGGCCTACCTTTTCGGCAGGTCTCCTCTCCCCGGCGGGTTGGTGTCTGAAATCCTGAATCAGCTGACGGAATCGCTCGGCTCGCAATACCGCCTCGAGCGCGAGCTCGGCGGCGGCGGGATGAGCCGCGTCTTCCTCGCGGAAGAAGTGGCCCTCGGCCGCAAGGTGGTGATCAAGGTCCTCCCGCCTGAGATGGCCGCCGGGGTCAACCAGGAGCGCTTCCGCCGGGAGATTCAGCTCGCCGCCCGGCTCCAGCATCCCCATATCGTGCCGCTCCTCGCCGCCGGTTCCGCCGGCGACGTGCTCTGGTACGCCATGCCTTTCATCGAGGGCGAGTCGCTTCGGGTGAAGCTCGCCCGCGGCGGCGAGCTCCCCGTGGCGGAGACCGTCCGGATTCTCCGCGAAGTGGCCGACGCACTTGCCTACGCGCACAGCCAGGGCGTGGTCCATCGCGACATCAAGCCCGACAACGTGCTGCTCTCCGGCCGCCATGCGCTGGTCACCGACTTCGGCGTCGCCAAGGCGGTGAGCGAGTCCACCGGCAGCCACACCCTTACCTCCCTCGGCCTGGCGCTGGGCACGCCAGCTTACATGGCGCCGGAGCAGGCTTCGGCCGACCCGCACGTGGACCACCGCGCCGATATCTACGCGCTGGGCGCCATGGCCTATGAGATGCTCGCCGGGCATCCCCCATTCACCGGCATGAGTGCCCAAGCAATCCTCGCGTCCCACATTACCCAGACCCCGGCGACCGTCAGCAGCCACCGCCCCGCGGTGCCCGCCGCGCTCAACGCCATCGTGATGCGCTGCCTGGAAAAGCGCCCCGCCGATCGCTGGCAGTCCGCCGAGGAGCTGATGCCCCACCTCGACGCCCTGCTCACGCCGAGCGGGGGGACTACCCCGACCGGTGCCGTGCCCTCGGTAACGACGGTGTCGTCCGGCACCGAGGCCGCACTCCGCAGGGGCCATCCGGTGCGGGTGGCGCTGCTCTTCGGCGTCGGCTCGCTGATCCTGCTGGCGCTGGTCAATCTCCTGGTCAACCGAATCGGGCTCCCCGGCTGGGTCCTCTACGCTTCGGTGGGGCTCCTCCTCCTCGGCCTTCCGGTGATGCTCGCCACCAGCATCCGGGAGCGAAAACGTTTGCTGGCCCGCACCACCGGCACCGCGCAGCCCGGTGTGGACCGCGGCCTCGCCGGGATGCTCACCTGGAAGAACGCGCTCACCGGCGGTGGACTCGCTTTTGTCGGTCTCGCCGCCGGCGCCGGCGCGTTCATGGCGCTTCGCGTGGCGGGGGTTGGGCCTTTTGCCACCCTGCTCTCCGCCGGGGTTATGAAGGCGCGGGACCCGCTGGTGGTCGCCGACTTCGAGAACCGCACCCCCGATTCCACCCTGGCCCAGTCGGTCACCGAGGCGCTCCGCATCGACCTGGCTCGCTCGCCCAGCGTGCGGTTGCTGGAGACCAGCGACGTGAGCGCCGCCCTCCGCCGCATGGAAAAGGATCCCGCTACCCCGCTCACCTCGGCGCTGGCCCGCGAAGTGGCCGAGCGGGTCGGGGCGGCGGCGGTGGTGACCGGGGAAATTGCCCCGCTGGGAGCGGGTTATGTTCTCTCCGTCCGGCTGATCGGCACCAAGGACGGTGCGACGCTGCTCGCCGAGCGGGAAACCGCCGACGGGGCGAGCGGACTCATCGCGGCGGTGGACCAGCTCTCCAAGAAGGTGCGGGAAGGGATCGGCGAGTCGCTCCGGAGCATCCGGGGGGGAGAGGCCCTGGAGGATGTGACCACCAGGTCCCTCGACGCCCTCCGCAAGTACTCCCAGGCCAATGCCGCCGCCGACGCTGGGCAGCAGCTCAAGTCCCGCGACCTCCTCCGGGAAGCCATCCACTTGGATACCAACTTTGCGATGGCCTATCGCAAGCTGGCGGCGATCCAAAGCAACCTGGGCGACAACCTGAGCGAGGTCGCGGCCTCGGCCCGGCAGGCCTTCGAGCTCCGCGACCGGCTGCCCGAGCGGGAGCGGCTCCTGTCCACCGCGTACTACTACTGGGTGGTGGACTACGACTCCGACAAGGTCATCGCCGCCTACCAGCAGGTGCTGGACACCTGGCCCGACGACAATACCGCCGGCAACAACCTCGCCCGCGAGCTCAATACGAGACGGCGCTACCCGGAAGCCGAGGCGGTCCTCGACCGGGCACTCGCAAACTCACCCCAGGTGGGGGTACTGTACCTCAACATGATCAATGCGCTGGTGCCCCAGGGCAAGGTCGCCAAGGGCGACTCGATCATGGCCCGGTGGGCCACGGCCCAGCCGGGCTCCAGCATCCGGTTCTTCGCCGCCTTTCGATACGCCTTTGCCAAGGGCGATCACGACGCCGCGCTCGCCTACGCCGATTCCGCCGGAGTGCGGAGCGACCCGAGCTGGCAGGCGCTCTCACACCACCAACGCGCTGCCGTCTTCCGCATCCGCGGCCAGCTGGCCCGCGCCGACCGGGAGGAACACGCAGAGGCCGAACTCAATCGGCAATCCGGCACGGCGACTCAGGCCTTCGGAGCCGTGCTGGAAGTCGCCGCCAGCGATGTGCAGTTCCGCGACCGGCCCGAGGCGGGCCTCCGCAAAGTCGACTCAGCGCTCGCCAAGTTCCCCATGAACAACCTGAACCCAGTGGATCGCCCCTATCTACTGCTTGCCGATTTCTATGTCCGGGCCGGCGAGGTGGGGAAGGCCGAGCGGATGCTCGCCGACTACGAGCGAACGGTGCCGGAGGGCCTCAAGAGGAGTGATTTTGCGCGAATCTACTCCCGCGCGCTCCTGGCGTTCGGGAAGCAGCAGTACCCCGAGGCCATCGCGGGGTTCCGGGAATTCCGCGCCATATCCGGCGGGGAGATCACCGCACTCTTCGAGATCGGCCTCGCCTTCGACCGGATGGGCCAAACCGATTCGGCGCTGGCCACCTACGAGGCCTTCGCCACCGTGCCTGAGAATGGACCGGGGGGCCGGCAGTACAACCTCCCCCGCACCTGGCGCCGCCTCGGCGAGCTGTACGAGGGCAAGAACAAGGACAAGGCGCTGGAGTACTACGGGAAGTACATCGGGATCTGGAAGGACGCCGACCCCGACCTCCAGCCCAAGATTCGTGAGGTGAAGCAGCGGATGGCGGCGCTTGCCGGGGAGCCGAAACAGCCCTGATGAGCGATCTGCAAGCGCGTCTCACCGTCGCCATCGGTACAAACCGGGTACATCGGTAACACATCTGTCCGGGAACATGGGTGCCGCTCTCACTCAACTGCTCGGTCGCCCCCCAATAGGAGGCAGCCCGAAGCCTTGGCTGGAGACCGACCCCATGGACCAACGCACGGCGTTCATCACCGATCACCGGCAGGCGCGGAACCGGGCCCGGCACCACGCGGAGTCGCACGACTCCACCTCCACCCGGGCGGCGATGGGCCCGATCGCGAGGATCTGGGCGTGGGTTGCCGGTGCAGCCCGAAGTCGGACCGTTGTGGACGCGAAGGCCGGACCGGCCGCACGTTGAGCAGCGAGCTCCCCGTGGGAGACGACAACGGCAAGGGCCAGAATGATACCGCTGACCAAACGTCCTGCTCGAAATGTTGGGAGCATCGGCACGGTCTCTCGAGCCTTGGGAACTGGTAGGCATGGGGGCTCAACAACGGCCGCCCATCGATTCGGCGATATCGCCCTTGGCTTGCTGGACGGACGCGCCGACTGGTCCTCCGGGCGGCGGCACGGCTCCCTTTTCCTTTGCGGGTGCCCCTTCCACGGCTCGATCTGGCGTCCCACCTCGCGAGGGTGCACCTTATCCTCTTGCCACGACCCGCCTCCCCCAGGGAGCCGACCGCCTCGAGTTCCCCGCTCGTTTTCCCCCGACCCGTCATCCTTGCCTCCCTGCTGGCCGCCGGCGTCGTCCTCCCCGCCCGCGGCCAGAGCGTTCCCGCCAACCGCGGGTCTTCGCTCCAGGGCTATTGCCTCTTGGAGCCCGACGCACCGGTCGTCTATTCCAGCAACATCTTCGACACGGGACTGAGCCACGATCGCCCTGACCTCCTGAACACTCAGCCGTTGAGCACCGAGTTCGTCGAATATCTGAAGGGAAGGTTCGACGAATAGGGATTTCCTTCTCCCGCTCGAAGGTACGGAGTGGTGGGCGAGGTGTCCACTCGCCTCCCCACCGCGCGATGTCGGCGTCGCGCGGCGCGGGGTGGGGGTCCGCGCGCCTGCCGACTTGGCCGTCGGAGGGCGGAACGCCGCCGCC
>CAZHSO010000150.1:0-5276 GCA_964535105.1 uncultured Gemmatimonas sp. | reverse complement strand
AGCATGTTGTCGCGCGCGGGAAAATCCAGCAGCAGCTCTCCCGGCTCGAGGCCGGCCTCCAGGGCGAGCGCATCCTCGACTCGCTCGGTGAGGTCGGGGTCGTCGGCGATCCAGGACGTCGGCGTCTCGGTCACTTCGCTGGCCGGTAAATCGAGCGCCCGTTTGAAGAGCCGCCGCATCCGGAGTGCGCGCGCGAGCGTATTGCCATCCCGCTCGATCAGCACCTCCATGAACGCATCATCGGTCAGATCCGCCACTCCGGCGGCGGTGACCGTCCCGCGCCGCACCGCGCCGCGCGCCGCCCGCTTGAACATGCAGGTCGCGCTCCGCACCGCGTGGTGCCAATACACGTTGCGGTACATCTGATACTTGGCGAAGAGCAGCGACTCGAGCGCGCTCACCCCCTTTTCCTGCACGCCGATCTCCCGCCGTCCTCCCGGCCCCTCGACGATGGTGAGCGACGACAGCAGCCGGTCCACATCCACCGTCCCGTACGGCACGCCGCACATCCGGCTGTCCCGGCAGAGGTAGTCGATCTTGTCCAGATCGAGCGGGCCCGAGATGAGCCCCTGAAGGGCACTCCGGCTCCTCCCCCGGATCAGATCGGCGATCTCGTCGCCCAGACCGGTGCCGCCGATCTCGCGCAGCCGCCCCGCGAGATCTCCCTGCCCCAGCCGAGCGACGCCCTGCGCCTCGTGAGAAAGGAATCCCGCCTCCTCCAGCGCATGAGAGAAGGGATAGTGCCCGATGTCGTGGAGCAGCGCGGCGAGGGTGACCGCCTGGCGCTCGTCTCCGGAAATACCGGTGAGCTCACCCCGCGCCTCGAGCACCGCGAGCGCCCGCCGGGTGAGATGGCATGCCCCCAACGCATGCTCGAAGCGTGAATGGGTCGCGCCAGGATAGACGAGGAAGCAGTGGCCGAGCTGCCGGATGTAGCGGAGCCGCTGAACGGCGGGGGTGTCGAGCAGCGCCAGGGCCGCGCCGTCCAGGGTGATGTTGTCCCACAACGGGTCGCGGACTACCTCGAAAGGGCGCATAAGTCAGTGAGCGGTCAGCGGTGAGCGGTGAGCGGGACAAACCCGCTTACCGCTCACTGCTCACCGCTTACCGGCTAGGCTTTCGGCCCCGCAGCGGAGACCGAAGCAGGCACCCGCGCCGCGAACGCTTCGAAATTCTTGCGAAACATCTCCGCCAGCTTCTTCGCCTGGGCGTCGTACGCGGCAGCATCGGGCCAGGTCAATCGCGGGGTCAGAACCTCGGAGGGCACCCCGGGCACCGACGTGGGAACTGCGATCCCGAAGACCGGATCCTTCGCAAAAGTTTCCTTGTCGAGCGCTCCGGACAGCGCCGCCGTCACCATCGCGCGGGTGTGCGCCAGCTTCATCCGGGATCCGGTGCCGTACGCCCCGCCGGTCCAGCCGGTGTTGACCAGCCAGACCTTGGTGCCGTGCTTGGAAATCTTCTCCCCCAGCATCCTGGCATACACGCCGGGATGCAGCGGCAGGAACGGCGCACCGAAGCAGGAAGAGAACGTGGCCGACGGCTCGGTCACGCCGCGCTCGGTGCCCGCGACCTTGGCGGTGTAGCCCGAGAGGAAGTGGTACATCGCCTGGTCGGGAGTGAGCCGCGCGATCGGCGGCAGCACTCCGAACGCGTCGGCGGTCAGGAAGACGATATTCTCGGGATGGCCGCCCACACCGTCGGGCTTGTGGTTTGGAATGAAATGAATTGGATAGCTGGCCCGGGTGTTCTCGGTGATCTTGTCGCTGTCGAAGTTGGGGGCGCGGGTCACCGGATCGAGCACCACGTTCTCCAGCACGGTGCCGAACATCCGGGTTGCGGCATAGATCTCCGGCTCACCCGCCGCCGAGAGACGGATCGCCTTCGCGTAACAGCCCCCTTCAAGGTTGAACACCCCGCGGTCGCTCCAGCCGTGCTCGTCGTCGCCGATGAGCTGGCGCGTGGGGTCGACCGAGAGGGTGGTTTTTCCGGTGCCCGAAAGCCCGAAGAAGATCGCGGTATCGCCCCTCTGGCCCACGTTGGCGGAGCAGTGCATCGGCAGCACCGACTGCTGGGGCAACAGAAAGTTGAGCGCGGTGAAGATGCTCTTCTTCATTTCCCCGGCGTAGCGGGTGCCGCCGATCAGAATCGCCTGCTTGGCGAAATTGAGGACGATGAATGTGCCGGTCCGGGTGCCGTGCGCCGCCGGATCGGCCTGGAGCTCGGGCGCGTGATACACCGTCCACTTCGGCTGAAACCCGGCGAGATCCGCGGCGGTAGGACGGATGAACATGTTCCGGACGAAGAGCGCCTGCCACGCATTCGACGTCATGAACCGAACCGGGAGACGGAACGCCGGATCGGCGCCGCCGAAGAGGTCCTGCACGAAGATCTCGGGCTGTGCGTTGAGGTGCTCCTTGGCCGCGGCGAGCAGCTTCTCGAAATGGGCTTCGGAAATCTTTTCGTTCTTGTCCCACCAGATCTGGCCGGTCGATCCCGGCTCGTCCACCACGAACTTGTCCTTGGGGCTCCGGCCGGTGTGGGGCGCGGTGACGGCCGTGAAGGCCCCGCGGTCGCTCAACTGCCCTTCGTTCCGGCGGACAGCATGCTCGACCAGCTCGCTCGTGCCGAGGTTCGCCAGCACCCGATGTGGTGTGACGCCGGGAGCGGTGTGTGTGCTGGGGGCACGCTGCGTGGTGGTGTTCGTTGGCATATGGTCGTGAACGCCTCGGTTCAATATGAAACGGTTTTGGGGTCGAAGTAAGGGGAAAAGATACTGCCTTCAGCCATCAGTCATCAGCCTTCAGTCCCTGACTCCCTGGCTCCCTAGCTCCCTAGCCCCTCGCGTAAGCGCGCAGCCTCCGCAACATCTTCCGGTCGTTCGTCACTTCATCGTCCCCCTTCGGCGTCTCGAGAAGCTTGGGGATCCCGCGGAATCGCGGGTCGCGCATGATCCGGCGGAACGGCTCCGCTCCCAGCGACCCTTCGGCGATCAGTGCGTGCCGGTCCCGCCGGGAGCCGAACGGCGTCCTGGAATCGTTGAGATGCAGGCAGCCTAGCTGCGCAAAGCCGATGACCCTCTCCCACTCCTCCCACACCGCGTCGTAGCGGGTGACGACATCGTAGCCCGCACTGTAGAGGTGACAGGTGTCGAGGCAGAAGCCGACCCGGTGCCGGACGTCCTCGCCGATCATGTCGCGCAGCAGCCGAAGCTCCTCGAAGCTAGTGCCGAGCGCCGTGCCGCTTCCCGCGGTGTTCTCGATCAGGACCGCCACTTTTCCTTTCACCGCGCGGAGGCACCAAGTGTACTGCTCGGCGTTCTTCCGGAGGCCCCGCTCACGGTCATCGATGTAGTTGCCCGGGTGCGACACAACCGAGGGGATTTCGAGCGTCTCACACCTGGTCAGCTCGGCGACGAAAGACGTTGTGGATCTTGCGTTTAGGGTGGGGTCGGGGGAGGCAAGATTGATGAGGTACGAATCGTGCGAAACCACCATTCGAAGCCCGCTCGTTTCGAGATTCTGTCGGAACTCCCGCGCTACCGTTTCGGTGAGCGCGGGCTCCTTCCACTGATTGGGCGACTTCGTAAACATTTGAATGGCGGTCGCGCCGATGGCGCTGCCCCGGCCGGGAGCGCTCTGGACCCCACCCTGGGTCGATACGTGAGCGCCGAGTCGTTCGTCGCCATCCCGTTTCACTGGAGCCATGCGTGCGCGTCCTGAGTCAGTTGGTTCGGAGCGGTTCGTGAGAGAGCGGGTTCTGCTCTTCGGCGATGTGAGCGCCCGCCCTGAAGGGCTGGAGCGCTCGCTGATGCGCGCCGGGTTCGCGCTCGCCGAGGGCTCCGCAGTAGAAGCGCCCGCGACCCCCGACCTCGCGCTCATCGCGGTGCAGCGCGGCAACGATCTCGAGGTCGCTCTCGCGCCGTTCAGCGACGTCGCGTGGGCCGGCGTGCCGGTCGTCGTGGTCCTCGCGACCGCGGAGCGCGACGGGATTGCCCGCGCCCTCTCGCTCGGCGCGGCGGATGCGCTGGCCGCGCCGGTGGATCTCGCCGAGCTCTGCGCGCGGCTCGAAGCGCGGCTCCGGGTCCGGGCCGAGGTGCAACGCGCCGCCGGCGCCGGCACGCTCCAGTCGGAGCTCTTCCAGGCGATCGAGGAAGTCGCCGCAGCGCAGCGCCCCGAGGAAATGCTGGAGACGCTGGTGCGCCGGCTCGGCAGCGCGGTCGGCGCCGCCCACTGCGCCTGTCTGCTCCCCTCCGCCGACCGGCGGCACGCGCGCTTCGCCGCGGTCCACGACAATCCTACCCTCCGGAACGCAGCGGTGGACCTCTTCCACTATCCCGAAGCGGTCGAAGCGTCGGTCTCCGGGCGCACCGTCTACGCCCCCGAGGTGCTGCGGCACCGCCTCTTCCTGACCCACCTCGCCCAGTGGCCCGATTCACCCGAGGTGCACGAGGTCGAGAGCGTCGCCGCGGTGCCGCTGATCACCCATCGTGCCGTGCGCGCGGTCGTGGTGATCCGCACCAAGCGCGGTGAACCGATCCTGACCCGCGAGCAGGTCGGCCACGTCGAGCGGCTGGTGAACGCCACCGCCGCGCTGCTGGAGCGGGAAGATCGCCGCGCCGGCGCTACCCGCCGTCAGGCGAGCGCCGCGGCCGTCGATCCCCTCACCGGGTGTGCCACCCTCGACGCCTTCGACCGCAGGCTTCGCGAGGAGCTGGAGCGGGTGCGGCGCTACGGGTCGCGACTCGCGCTCGCGATCGTCGACGTGGACGCGCTGCGTGATCTCAACGCGCGCCTTGGCACCGCCGCGGGAGACCGATTCCTCGCCGAGCTGGGCGGCATCCTCCTCCAGGAAATTCGCTCCCCAGACTTCGTGGCGCGCTACGCGGGGGACGAGTTCGCCCTGCTGATGCCATCGACCGATGTGGAGGGCGCCCGCCGTCTCCTTGCGCGCATCGCGGCGCGGATCGAAGCGCACACCTGGAGCGACCTCCCGAAGGCGGAGCGGCCCCGGCTCGCCGCGGGGCTGGTGACCTTCCCGCATCCGGGTGTGGTGCGCGTGGAGGACCTGCTCGCGGTGGCGGAGGCGGCGCTGGTGCGCGGGAAGGCAGACGATGCGGATCGGGTAGCCCACGCCGCTGCGTAGCAGCGGCAGCCACACAGGTTGTCACCCTTCGGTCGCTTCGCTCCCTTAGGGTTGCAGCTTTTCCCGCTCACCGCTTACCGCTCACCGCTCACCGCTCACCGCTCACCGCTTACTGCTCACCGCTTACCGTC
>CAZHSO010000149.1:0-5384 GCA_964535105.1 uncultured Gemmatimonas sp. | reverse complement strand
GATCATGCCGCGCACCGAGGCGTTGTTGGGCAGCTCCACCGTCATCTGGTGGCGCGCCAGCCCGAGCGCCCTGAGGGTCCGCCGCATCGTGTCGGCGTGACCGATCCCCGAGCGGATCTGCTTGACCTTGATCCGTTTGGCCTTCGATTCGGCGGGGACAACGGCCGCGTGAAACGCGGGGCCCTGCCGCCCGACAACGGGATTTCTGCCCATACTAGACCTCCTGCCGGGCGCGGTAGGGAATCTGATCCACTTCGATTTGACGCTCCCGCGCCGCTTGGCGCACCGAGACCAGTGAGGTGAGCCCGTCCATCGTCGCCCGCACCATGTTGTGCGGGTTATTCGAGCCGAGACTCTTGGTGAGAATGTCCGTGATGCCGCAGCACTCCAGCACGGCGCGCACCGGGCCGCCGGCGATGACGCCGGTACCGGTCGCGGCGGGCTTGAGCAGCACCGAGCCGGCGCCGTGCCGTCCCAGGATCTCGTGCGGGATGGTGGATCCGGTGCGCGGAATCTCCACCATGTTCCGCTTGGCGGCTTCGACCGCCTTGCGAACCGCTTCCGAGACCTCGTTCGCCTTGCCGGTCGCCAGGCCGACGCGGCCCTTGCCGTCCCCCACCGCCACCAGGGCGTTGAACGAGAACCGGCGGCCGCCCTTCACGACCTTGGCGACGCGGTTGATGTCGACGACCTTCTCAATGAACTCCGACTGCGCCTCGTCGCGGCCCCGATCGCGCCGCGGGCCACCCGGGCCGCCGCGTCCGCCGCGATCCCCTCCGCGCCCGCCACCGCCCTGACCGCCCCGGCCGCCGCGTCCGCGTCCTCCACCACCGCCCCGGCCCACTTCGGGCGCGGTCGGGGTGGGAGCCGGCGTGGTCGGCGTATCGGCGGCCTCGGAGGCCACCGGGTCGGGTGCCTGCGTCTCGCGTTCCGTCATCCTAGAACTCCAATCCGCCTTCGCGCGCGCCGTCGGCGACGGCCTGCACGCGACCATGGTAGCGATAGCCCCCGCGGTCAAACACGACCTTCGTGATGCCCTGGGCCTTGGCCTTCTCGGCGACGAGCTTTCCCGCTGCCTTGGCCTTGGCCACCTTCCCCTTGCCCTCGAGCGTGAGGCCTTCGCTGTCGTCGCTCACACCGAGGATGGTCGCACCCCGGTTGTCGTCCACCAGCTGGACGTAGATGTGCTTGATCGACCGGAAGACCACCAGCCGCGGGCGCTCCACCGTGCCCGCCACCTTCTTGCGAACCCGGAGGTGCCGGCGGTACCGCCGCTCCTCGCGGGTCTTCGGCGAATGAATCGCGCGCATGTTACTTCGCTCCTGTCTTGCCGGCCTTGCGGCGGACACGCTCGCCCTGGTACCGGATGCCCTTGCCCTTGTACGGCTCCGGTTTCCGGATCTGGCGGATCTCGGCCGCCACCTGCCCGACCAGCTCCTTGTTCGGTCCGCTGATCGTGACCACGGTGTTGTTGGCCACCGCGAAGGTGATCCCCGCCGGCGCCTTGTACAACACCGGGTGAGAATACCCGACCACCACGTTGAGCCCCACCTTGGTGGCCTCGGCCTTGTAGCCGACGCCCTGGATCTCCAGCACCTTCTGATACCCCTTCTCCACGCCCTCGACCATGTTGGCGATGAGCGAGCGGGTGAGCCCGTGCAGCGCCTTGTGCCGGGTCTCCTCCGACGGACGGAACACGGTGATGGTGCTCCCCTCCAGCTTCACGATCATGTCGGCGTGCACCGTGCGCGAGAGCTCCCCCTTGGGGCCCTTGACGCGCACCAGCTGGCCGTCGATTTCCGCCGTGACTCCCGAGGGGACCGTCACCGGCCGCTTGCCGATTCGCGACATCGCGTCCGCCTACCAGATCACGGCGAGAAGCTCGCCGCCGAGATTCGCGGCGCGAGCGTCCCGATCGGACATGAGGCCCTTCGGCGTGGACACGATCGCCATGCCGAGGCCGTTCCGCACCCGGGGAATCTCGCGCGACTTCACGTAGCGCCGGAGTCCGGGGCTGGAGACCCGCCGAAGCTCCCGGATCACCGGGCGCTCGTCGTGGTACTTGAGATAGAGGCGCAGCACGCCGCGCCCACCATCGTCGAGCACCTTGAAGTCGGCGACGAAGTGGTTCTCTGTCAGAATCCGCGCCAGCTCGGCCTTGAGCTTGGAACGGGGGATGTCGACCCGCCGGTGTCCCGCCATGCAGGCGTTCCGGATACGGGTCAGCATATCCGCCACAGGATCAGTCATGCTCATGCTGTCGTCCCTCTCACCAGCTGGCCTTGCGCACGCCGGGGATATGCCCCTTCAGCGCGAGCTCGCGGAAACAAATACGGCAGAGTCCGAACTTCCTGAGCACCGCGCGGACCCGGCCGCAGCGCTGGCAGCGGCGGACCCGCCGCGTTGAAAACTTCGGAGTGCGCTTGGCGCGCTCGATCCAGGCGGTCTTTGCCATCTCTTCGACTCTCCTTACGCTGCGGACGCAGCGGGTGCGCCAACTTGCTGGGGCGTCTCACCCCTAAACGGCCAGCCGAACTCGCGGAGCAGCCCCATCGCGAGGTCGTCCCGCTTCGCGGTCGTCACGATGGTGATGTCCATCCCATGGATCTTTTCGACCTTGTCGTAGTCGATCTCGGGGAAGATCAGCTGCTCCTTGATGCCGAACGTGTAGTTCCCGCTTCCGTCGAAGCTCCGGTTGGGCAGCCCGCGGAAGTCTCGGATTCGCGGAATCGCCAGCGAGATGAAGCGGTCTAAAAACTCATACATCCGGGGTCCGCGCAGCGTGACCCGCGCCCCGACCGGGACGCCTTCCCGCAGATTGAAGTTCGCGATCGACTTCTTGGCCTTGGTGATCACGGGCCGCTGCCCGGAGATCAGCGCCATTTCCTCGACCACCGCTTCGAGTTGCTTGGGGTTCTTCGACGCGTCGCCCATGCCGACGTTGAGCACGATCTTGACCAGCTGCGGAATCTGGTTCGGGTTCTCCAGCCCGAACTGCTTCGCGAGCCGGGGGCGGATCGTGTTCACGAAATACGCCTGGAGGCGCGGCATGCCGCCCCGCACCTGCGGCGTGGGATCGGTGGCGCCCGCGGGGGTTCCCTTGTCCTTCCCCTTGCCGCCGCCCTTCGGCGCGCCCTTGGGGGCGGCCTTCTGGACGGGGGCCTTCGGGGTCTTCGCTTGCTCGGTCATGTTACCGGTTCCTCGGAATCGACTGTCCCGACTTCACGGCGATGCGCTCCACGGTGCCGTCCTTGTCGATGCGGCGCCGAATCCGGGTCGGCGCGCCGGACTTCGGATCCACCAGCATCACCTTGGAGTGATGGATCGGCGCGGCGAACTCGATGATCCCGGCCTCGGTGGACTGGGTCGCCTTCTTGTGGCGCTTGACCATGTTCACGCCCTCGAGCGTGACCCGGCCCGACTTCGGGTTGGCCCGAAGCACCCGCGCCCGCTTGCCCTTGTCGTCGCCGGAAATCACCTGCACCATGTCACCCTTGGTGACGTGCAGCTTGACCCGGGGGGTGGGCTGACTCCGCAGCCGGCGGCGCTTCTTGTAGACCAGCGGCTTCATGTCAGATGACCTCCGGCGCGAGCGACACGATTTTCATGTACTTCTTCTCGCGAAGCTCGCGCGCCACGGGACCGAAGATGCGGGTGGCCCGCGGCTCTCCAGCATCGTTGATGAGGACGGCGGCGTTTTCGTCGAAGCGGATATAGGTCCCGTCCCGGCGGCGCGTCTCCTTGGAGGTCCGGACGATCACCGCCTTGGCCACGTCGCCCTTCTTGACCTGGCCGGTCGGGATCGCGTCCTTGACCGCCACGACGACGACGTCGCCCAAGCCGGCATACCGGCGCTTCGAGCCGCCGAGCACGCGGATGACCAGCGCCCGACGGGCCCCGGAGTTGTCCGCGATCTTGAGAATCGTTTCCTGCTGAACCATGGCGCCGTCCCCTTACTTGTTACTTGGCCCGCTCGACAACCTCGATCACCCGCCAGCACACGGTCTTGGCGAGGGGCCGGGTCTCCATGATCCGGACCGTGTCCCCCGTCTTGGCGCCGACCTCGTTGCGCGCCTTGACCGACTTGCTGCGGGTGATCTGCTTCCCGTACACCGGGTGCGCAAACCGCCGTTGCATGACCACGCTGACCGTCTTCGTCATCTTGTCGCTGGTGACGACGCCGGTGCGGGTTTTGCGGCTGTGCCGCGCCTGGATTTCTTCCGCCATATTGTCCTCCGTCTGCAGTCTTCAGTCTTCAGTCTTCAGTCTTCAGTCGTCAGCCTTCAGCCTTCAGCCGTCAGCTGTTAGCGGTTGGCCGCGCGCGCAGTTCCGTTTCCATCCGCGCGATCGCCCTGCGCAGCGCGCGGAACCGCGTCGGGTTGTCGATCGTTTCCGTCGCCGAGCGGAACCGGAGCCGGAAGGCCTCCTCCCGCGCCTCGGCCAGCTTGGCGCCGAGCTCGTCCTGCGACATTTCCTTGAGCTCGGTGATCCAGTCCTTGCGCTTCGTCTCGCCAGCCATCGTTATGTCTCCTCGCGCCGGACGAACCGGGTCTTGACCGGGAGCTTGGCCTGCGCGAGCGCAAAGGCCTTCTTGGCCAGCTCCTCGGTCACGCCGTCCACCTCGAAAATGATCCGGGCCGGCTTGACCACCGCGACCCAGCCTTCGGGATTGCCCTTGCCCTTACCCATCCGGGTTTCGGCCGGCTTCTTTGTGATGGGCTTGTCGGGAAAGATGCGAATCCACACTTTCCCCCCTCGCTTCATTTCCCGGGTGAGCGCCACCCGCGAGGCCTCGATCTGCCGGTTGGTGATCCACCCCGGCTCGAGGGACATCAGGCCGAATTCGCCGAACGCGATGGTGTTACCGCGCGTGGCGATGCCCTTGGTCTTGCCCTTGAATGTCTTGCGGAACTTGATCCGCTTTGGCGCGAGCATCGGTCAGGTCCCCGTGCTGTACGTGCGGCCGCTCAGGTCCTCAACCACTTCACCCTTGAAGATCCAGACCTTGATCCCGATGGTGCCGTAGGTCGTCTTGGCGGTGCTGGTGGCGTAGTCGATGTCGGCGCGGAGCGTGTGCAGCGGCACCCGACCCTCGTGGTACCCCTCGGTTCGCGCGATTTCCGACCCGCCCAGCCGGCCCGACGCTCGCACCTTGATGCCCTGGGCGCCCATGCGCATCGCGCTCTGGATGCTCCGCTTCATGGCGCGGCGGAACGAGATCCGCTGCTGCAGCTGATGGGCGATGTTGTCCGCCACGAGCTGGGCCGACGTCTCGGGACGCTTGATCTCCTCGACGTTGATCGCGGCTTCCTTGCCGGTCAGCTGCGCGAGCTCGTCGCGGAGCTTGTCGACCTCGGTGCCCTTCTTGCCGATCACGACGCCGG
>CAZHSO010000148.1:0-5662 GCA_964535105.1 uncultured Gemmatimonas sp. | reverse complement strand
CCCTTCGACCCGGCGCTGCTCTACTACGCCATCATCGGCCTGTGCGCCGCGCCCTCCGCGCAGGCTCCGGAGATCGAAGCGGTCACCGGGCGCCGGGTGTGCACCGAGAAGACCGTGGTCGAGCTCGCCGCGATGGTGGCCGCCCTGGTCTTCGAGCCAGGGAGCAAAGTGCCACGGGCGAAGATAAAGGGAGGGAAGGGCGCGCGATGATCGCGATGATCGGCATAATCCTGGCGCTCTTCCTGGGCGCCTGCGACACCGCCGCCGTATCGGCCTTCAAGGAGATCGCGGCGCAGGGCCAGTTCGAGAGCGTCGCGATCGCGAGCCCGGCCGAGGCGCTGACCTTCGCGCGCCTGGAGGCCAAGGGGACGCGCCGCGTGATCATGGTCACCCGGTACCGGGGCGGCCTCGTCGAGGGTGTTGACCTCTCGGCGGCGCTCGGCCGATCCGTCGACGACCCGATCGACGCGTTTCTCGCGGAGGGTTACGAGAAGCTGGCGAGGCTGCCCGACGGCGCCGGACCGAAGGCACGGGTCACGGCGGACGCTCGCGCGCTCGTCATCCCCGTCGACCTTCGCGAGCGACACGTCGCCACCGGCCTCAACTTTCCCGCTCACGCGGGCGAGTCGGGCGTGGCGCGGCGCCCCTTCCTCTTCCCCAAGCTCGTCGAAGCGACCGGCCCCTATGCGCTGGTCCCGGCCGGAAAAGGGCTCCTCGACTACGAGGCCGAGGTCTCGTGGGTGCCGCTCACGCCGCTCGCAAGAGGGGAGCGCCCGGCGCACCTGGGACTCGTCCTCTGCAATGACTACACCGACCGCGAGCTGCTCCTGCGCACGATCGATCCCTCGGATCCGACCTCCGGGAAGGGCTTTACCACCGGGAAGAGTTTTTCCGGATCACTCCCGATTGGGAATCTGTTCGTGATTCCCCGCGACCACCGCGCCTTCGCGGAGAAGCTCGAGCTCCGTCTCTATGTCAACGGTCGCCTCCGCCAGCGCTCCCCGCTCCGCGCGGCGCTCTGGAAGACCGACACTATCATCGACGAGATCTGGGCGCGTCGCGGCCTCGCCTGGGACCACCGCGGCATGGCGGTGCGCCTGCCGATCGAAGCCGACCGCATCCCTATTCGAACGCTCATCATGTCCGGAACGCCCGACGGCACCATCTTCCAGGCGATCACCCTCGGGCAGAAGGTCCGCGGCGTGACGGCGTGGATCCTCGGCGGGTGGAATCGCTCGATCCCCGGGCACGTCGTCGACGCGTACATTCGCGACGCGCGCGAGGCCGGCATCTACCTGAAACCCGGCGATAAGGTCGCCATTCACGTCGAGTCCATGGGCCTGATCGAAAACGAGGTGATTCCATGAGCGCGAACGCAGGCCAGCGAAGGATCCGGACGATTCAGATCCTTCTCACGCTGACGGCCCTCGAGTTCTTCGGGCCGCTGCTTCGCGATTTCAATCCGAGCCACGCCTTCAACCCGGACTGGGTGGGTCACGCCCGCGTCCACCTCGTGTGGCTCCTGGGCTTCATGTTCCTGTCGGGTCTCGCGAACCTCTACCTGGTCTGGTTCCGCCGGCCCTTCGACGTGAGGAACCTCTGGCTCTCGGTCCTCTGGCAGGCCTCGAACCTGGGCGGGTTCTGGATCGCGGTGGCGCTCGTGCCGGTCTATCACGGCGCCATCACCATGCCGGACACCCACATCAAGATCTTTGGAATCGATGAGAACGTCTTTGGCTTCACCGTGCTCACCACCCTTCTGCTGTGGGCCATGGTGTTCCTGAAGCGTGTCGGCAAGGATGCGGGAGGCAGCCATGCCGCGCATTGAGGTCCCCGTCCTGGTGGTCGGCGGGGGCCCGGTTGGTGTGACGGCGTCGCTGCTGCTCGCCCATCAGGGCATCGAGAGCCTCGTGGTCGAGCGGCGCGAGGGCCCGCACCGGGCGCCCCAGGCGCACGTGGTCAACCCCCGCACCCTCGAGATCTTTCGCGGCGCCGGAATCGACGTGGAGGCGCTTCGCGCGCTCGCCACGCCCCGCGCCGACGGCTCCCAGGTCGTCTGGATGACCGACCTCACCGGCGAGGAGCTCGGCCGCCTCCCTTACGAGCGCCAGGGAGACGAGTGCCTGACCGACACGCCAACCCCGCTCCTCAATCTCTCGCAGCATCTCCTCGAGCCGGTCCTCCTCGACAGGCTCCGTGCGACGCGGGGAGCCGGGATTCACCATGGACACCAGTGGCGGGCGCTCGAGCAGGACGATCGCGGCGTCACCTCGGAGATCGAGGATCTCGCCCGCGGTGAGCGCTACGAGGTCCGGAGCGACTTCGTTCTCGCCGCCGACGGCGCCGGGAGCCGCATCCGCAAGGCGCTCGGCATCGAGATGGTCGGCCCGGACCAACTGCAGAGCCTCATCATGATCCACTTCGAGGCGCGCCTTCGGGACCTGGTCAAGGACCGGCCGGCCATCCTCTACTGGCTGGTCGATCCGGAATGCAGCGGCGTTCTCGTCGCCCACGCCATCGACGGCAGCTGGGTGTTCATGCACCCCTACGATCCCGAAGCGGAATCGGTCGAGTCATACACCCAGGATCGCTGCGCCGGAATCGTCCGACGGGCGATCGGACGCGATGATGTTCCCTTCACCATTCGCGACATCAGCCCCTGGACGATGACGGCGCAGGTGGCGGAGAGCTACGGCACGGGGCGTGTCTTCCTGGTGGGAGATTCTGCCCACCGCTTTCCCCCCTCGGGTGGTCTCGGCATGAACACCGGAATCCAGGACATCCACAATCTCGTCTGGAAGATCCGCGAGGTGCGGACCGGGCGGGCGGGGGCGGCCCTGCTCGACACCTACGAGCGCGAGCGCCGGCCGGTTGCCCAGATCAACACGGATCAGAGCTTGCTGAATGCCATGAAGCTGTTCGAGCTCTTCGAAGCGCTCGGGATCGGCATGGATCTCTCGGCCGATCGCTCCGCGTCCCGGGCGCGCATGCTCGAAACGCTCGCCGACCCGGCGGGTCGCAAGCGCGTCGCACTCGCCATCGAAGCGCAGCGCGACCATTTCGACATGTTCGGCCTCCAGCTCGGCTACTCCTACGAAGAGGGCGCGATCATCGCCGACGGGACGGTGAAACCGGCGGTCGAGAACTTCGTCCGCGACTACGCCCCGACGACGCGACCCGGCTCGCATGTTCCGCACGCGTGGGTCGGGCGCGGCGGCGATCGCCTCTCGATCCTCGATCTCCTTCCCTACGACCGCTTCACGCTGATCACCGGGCCGGACGGCGGGGCCTGGGCGGCTGCGGTCTCGACCCTCGACGATCCCCTGGTCCGGTGCCTGGTCGCCGGAAGCGATTTCGTCGACCTCGAGGGCCGGTGGGCGGAGCTCTCCGGCATCGGCCGCGACGGCGCCATCCTCGTTCGTCCCGACCTGCACGTCGCCTGGCGCAGTCCGGCGGCCGTTCCCGACCCGGCCAAGGCGATCGCCGCCGCGCTCGCGACGGTTCTCGCCCGCGGGTGATCGGGCGAGGCCGGAGCACCCGACGCCGGGAGCCTGTTTGGGCGCTGAGCCCCCGTGGTCCTGCCGCGGGGGCTCGACCTACTCACGTCGATGCGGATATGGGGCGGCTACACCGGATCCGGGAGACCCCAGGGTGGGGCGTGAAGTTCTGTCGCCGCCGCCGGTACCGATCTAGAAGAATCCCCCGCCGTGGACAGACCCATGTGAGCGGCTTCGGAGGCTTTGATCTCCACTTGCCAATGGGCGATGATGTATGGACGGATGAGTTTCAGGAACCACAGGATTCTTCGATCCTGGCAGGGGGAGAGTCGGATAGAAAGGCAGAGACCCACATGTTGCCCCTCACTCGATCTTGCCGTGCCAACGTCACCAGCCCTGATTCTCGCGGTGCCCGGCGTCGGAGAGTTCTACGCGGCGCCTGCCTCATGACAGCGAGCCTGCTCGTCGTGCTGGCACCGGCCTCCGGCGTCGACGCTCAGGCACAGAATGCTTGCCCGCCCGGCATCAACGATATGCCGGCTTTGTCAGGTCACCTGGACCAGGCCGACATCGCGAGCGGCAGACTCTCTTTCAAGCAAATTTTCAAGTTCGGCCAGCGACTTTTCATCACGGATTTCAACAAATGCGACGGAGCCGGGCGCCCGGCCTCCGGGGCCCAGGTCGCAGCGCATGGAATCGGTTCGCCCCGCACACTCGATCCGCTTCGCGGTCCTCGATTCACCGGCTTGTCCGGCCCCGATGGCAACTCGTGCGCTTCCTGCCACAACGAACCAGGAGTTGGTGGTACGGCAAGCTTCCGCGGGAATCTCGCCGAACAGGCGGTGGATTGCGATCCCATCGCCGGGGTTTCACTGAGTAGCAGCTTGTTCGGCATGCCGGGTGCGGCCAGGCCGTGCAGGCCAACCACACCCACCAGCACCAACAATGGTTTTTCTCACCTCTTCAACGAACGTGGTTCCCTGGGGCTCTTCGGCTCGGGAGCCATCGAGTTGCTCGGCCGAGAGATGACCGACGATCTGCACAATCTCAAGGCGCAGGCGATCGCACAGGCCCAGGCGGCTCAGAATGATGTACCCGTGACGCTGCAAACCAAGGGTGTCCAGTTCGGCACGCTGACCGCGCACCCGAACGGCACGGTTGACACCAGCGGGGTGCAGGGGGTCAGCCCCGACCTGGTGATCAGGCCCTTCGGGCGCAAGGGGCAGAACAAATCACTCAGACATTTTTCGATTACGGCGTTCAACCGTCATCATGGGATGCAACCGCAGGAGGCGATGGAACAGTTGTCACCGCCTTTTTCGGATCCGGATCCGGACAAGGACGGCTTCAGCGATGAGCTGACGATAGGCGATATCACCGCTGCGGTCGTCTTCATGGAAGCACTGCCGGTGCCTCGCAGGATGGATTTGCCACATCCGAAGAGAGAACAGGCGGCACGGGGCGAGCGGCTGTTTGCGGCGGTTAATTGCACCGGATGCCACGTCCCGGCGCTCCCGCTCAACAGCACCGTATTGTGCGACCCCAATCCAAGAAACAACGACGGCGACTTCAGGGACACGAGCCAGTCGTTCTGCTTCGACCTGCAGGAGACCAGTGGCTTGCGCGGGAAGATGGTCTTTGCCTTCACTGATCTCAAGCGCCATTCGATTTGCGATCCCGGCAGGGACTACGATCCCGCAACCAATCATTTCTGCGATGATGTGCCGATTTCGAACACACCGGCCACGGACAGGACCGGGCCGGGAGAGGACGGCGTTACGGACCGCGCGCCCTATCATCATTTCCTCACGGCCAAGTTGTGGGATGTCGGCAATTCCGGTCCCTGGGGTCATCGCAACGATCTCGACACCATTTACGAGACGATTGCCGCTCACGGGGGCGAGGCGACTGCGTCCACGGCGGCCTTCGAGGCGCTTTCCGATGCGGATCAGCTTGCGGTGGTGGTCTTCCTCACGACCTTGAAGATGCCGATCATGATGGATAACCCGCAGCCGCAGGAAGTGGGATCGCCCATGGCTCCCAACCCCGCGGGCGGTCCCCCTCTTAGACTTGGGAAGTGAACCGCTGTCCAGCTCGAGAAGTATTTCTTTCGAAGGAAGAATCCCTGTCGCTTACCGGCGGCGGGGATTTTTCGTTGGGGTCAG
>CAZHSO010000147.1:0-5783 GCA_964535105.1 uncultured Gemmatimonas sp. | reverse complement strand
GCCTGGAGGCCGACGCCGAGCGACTCGCTCGCGAAACCCGGCGCGATCAGCCGGGATCGGCGAACAAGTTGAGCGAGGCGGCGGGGGCGGTGCGGGACACGAGGCTTCGCGACAAGATCGCGTACTCGAAGGTGATCATGGGATCGAACGCCGCCGAGGCGACCAGGAATCTCGAAGGACTCATCGGAGAGAATCTGGGAGATGTCGCCGGAAAATTGCGTGAGGCCGCCGGCGCGTTCACCGAGAACGCCGGCGCGGAGCGCGACCGGGCGCTGGAGCGGGCACGTGATCTGGTCAAGGGGCTGGAATCGTTGCGGGAGAGAATTGGAGACAGGCAGGAGCCTGGAACAGGGAGCCAGGGACAGCAGGGGCAGCAGAGCGGGGAAGGGGGAAGGGGGAACGGGACCCAGCAGGGGCAGGGCGGGCAGGGCGGGCGGGGAGGTCAGAATGGAGACCCGAATCAGCCGGGACAGGGTGCCCGACTCGGCATGCCTGGGGGAAGCCAGACGGGCGGAGGTCAGCCGGGCCGCATGAACGGCGGCGATGTCCGCCAATTCTCCCGGGAATTCGGACTACGGCGTCAGGCCGCCGAGGCGCTGAGGCGGGATCTCGCAGGGCAGGAGGTGGATCGCGCCGAGCTCGATCGCGTCATCGCTGACTTGCGCCGGCTCGAGTCGGGGCGGCCGTTCAGCGATCCCGAGGCGCTCGAGGATCTGCAGCGCGCGATCATCGAAGGGCTCAAGACGTGGGAGTTCAAGCTCTGGCGGACGCTGGGCCAGAACGGCGACAACCGCCCCGCGCTCGGCGCGCCGTCGCAGGTGCCCTCGGAATATCGGGCCCTGGTCGAGGAGTACTATCGGTCACTCGGGAAGCCGAAGCCGCCGCGGTGAGCGTCCACCTTACGCCGACGCGGAGGCCGCGAGAGTATCCAGGAGCTTGAGTTCGTGGAAGCGGTGGAAATCGGCCAGGGAATCGCCCACGGCGAGAATTCCTGAGGCCGTTGGCTCACCGGACCGTTCAGGGGTCGTCAATTCGCGCCGATCACTTGGCGTTCCTGGCCACGTCGCCCCCGAATAGCACGGAGTTGAACAGGACGCGAAAGGTGCCGAACGGCTGGCCACGCCATTGCGGGCGGAATCCGATGAGTATCACGTGCCCTCGCCCGTGCCTGACATCGAGCGCAGCAGCGTGGCCCTGGATGTACTTCTCGCCCAGGAGGTAGCCGGAGAGCAGGGGTGAGCCGTCCTTTGCATACTTCGCGATGACGGCGCCCTCGAAGCCGTCCAGGGTTGCAAACACCGGACTGCCGTCCACGAAGACCTTCGCGCGTTCGGGCATGCCGGCCATCACCGGGTGTGCTAGGTCGGTGATGACCTCGAGGATCGATCCGCTGGCGAAGTAGCTCTTGCGCGGGAGCGTATCGACGACATTGCGCACCGGCAGGTGCAGCGCGGAGATCGCGTAGACGGCGCTCTGGTTGAGGCAGACGAGCGTCCCGCCTCCGCGCACGAACGCGTCGAGGGCACGCGCGCCCTCATCGCCCAATCCGCCCTCATACCGCGGCGGAACAGTTCCCTTCGCAAACCCGTCGCTGATGGTGCGAGCCCGGTCCGAGGCGAGAAGAATGACATCGAACCGCGCGCCGAGGTTGCCGGCCCGGATATCGGTGTGGGTAAGCGTCGTGTATTGGAACCCGTAGTCGTCGAGGAGCCACTCCGTCCACCCCTCGTCCATGCTCGCCGTCCACGGCTTGTAGATCGCGATGCGCGGACGCACCGCCCTGGGCTGCGCCGCGCCACTCGGCAGCGCGGTTCGCTCGGCCCGCACCGACAGCTCGGTCACCCACTCATTCATTTTCGGAGCCGCGATGCCGGTTACGAGATACCGCCCGCTCCGGCCGCCGGTCCCTTCGGCAAAGCGGACGGCGCCTCCGGCCGCGAGCGCCCGGTTGATCAGCCGGAAGGCGTTGTTCTCCGCCGGGTCGAGCGCGACTTGGTCGCCGGTACCGGTGATCCGCCCCGGCAGCGGGACGATCCCCGCAGCGACCGAGTCGGTTGCGAAGGGCATATCCGGTGCGGACCGCCAGTCAACCGGTTTTCCGACCACCGGCCGGAGCGCTGAGCGGAAGTCGCCGGAAAGGGGCGTCCGCACTTCTCTCACCTGCACGTCCATCTGGTAGGGAAGCGTCCACCCCGCCGCGTCGTACGGCTGCTCGGGGGGACCGTCGGGCGATTCGCGGAGGTCGGGATATTTCTGCGCTTCGAACAACTGCCGTACCAGCTCGGCGAATTCCTGATCCATCGGGATGACCCAGGTGCCCTCCGGGTACGCCGAGCCGTCGATGGTGGCCTCGCGTTGCAGCTCGCTGATGCGTATGCCGTTGAAGGCCAGCCGGCGCATCATCTCCGCGGCGGCCACCGGATCGCGCTGGGTCCGCGGGACGACATAGGCGTACGGCGGATCCTTCCGGTAGCGCTGGATCGCATTGCGGCCCGCCTGATACCGGTTGTAGAGCAGCTCCTCCCGGTACTTCGACGCGTAGTCGAGCACGGCGAGCGACGCGGTCTCCATGTAGTCGATGGCGTCCCTGATCCGCCACCAGCCACCGGGCCACGGACTCGAGTAGAGCGATTGGGGACGGAGGTCGCGCATGTCGGCAGGAAATTCGTCGATGGTGTAGAAGTGCGGCGTCGCATAGCGGTAGAGCGCCGTTTCGGTCCAGAACGCGGCGATGTTCTGCAGCATCGGCATGTAGTCGACATAACCCGGGTACCAGGCGTCGAAGCCCGTCCCCATGTGGGTAGCGCCCACCATTCCGTTGGACTCGAGCGATTGCGCGATCGTCATGCCGATCGTGTTGACCTCCCGCGACATCAGCGCAGGCGCGTGGGTCGCGATCGGCTCGGCGAAGGGCGGCAGCCAGATGCGGGTCGGAAACGGCGCCGTCTGGTGCTGCACGTAGATGATTTGCGGCTCCCACTCGCGCCAGACCCGGGCGACCACCCGCGACTCGACGACGTTCAGCATGTAGGCGTCGCGATTGTTGTCGTGGCCGATGTACTTCTGATACAGCTCGTGCAGTGGTGCCACCTCGTAGGGGGTCCCGACGTTCTCCCGGTACCAGTTCGCGACGATGTTCTGTCCATCGGGATTGATCGATGGCCACAGGAACAGCACGGTATTGTCGAGGATCTGCTGCGTCTTCGGATCGTCCGTCCGGGAGAGCAGGTCGTAGGCGAGCTGGATCGTGTGCTGCGAGCCGGCAATCTCGGAGGCGTGGAGACCGCCGCTGATGTCGACGAAGGCCTTGCCCTCGCGCGCCAGGCGATGCGCCTCCAGGTCGGTGAGTCCGTCGGGGTACGCCAGCCGGCGCGCAATGTCGCGGAGGCGGTCGAGCCTGGCGAGGTTTTCCGGCGACGAGATCACCGCCAGGGTCCACTCGTGCCCGGTGGAGGTGCGGCCGACGTCGATCAGCCTGATCCGATTGCTCGTCTTTGCCAGTTGCTGGAAGTAGCGAATCGATTCGTCGTAGGTGGCGAGCTTGAGGTCCGCGCCGACGGGGAAGCCGAGGACAGATTCAGGCGCCGGAATCGCAGCGGACTGGGCGGCGGCATCGCCCGCGCCCCCAGTCGCGATCACGACGACACCCAGCGACGCGAGCGCGACGCGACAACAAATGCTCCGAAACATCGAAAGTCTCCTGGTGGGTGGTACCGGAGGAACACCCCCACCTACGGCCGAACGTACCGGACCGTTCAGAGGGCGTCAATCTGAGGGGACGGAAACTGTTGGCGATGCGTCGCCACCAGCACCGCGGTGAGCACCGCGAGGCCGGTGACCTGGTGCAGCACGGCCATGACGATCGGCACCCGCAGGAGCAGCGTCGTGATGCCGACTCCTACCTGCAGCACCACGGCGAGCCCCGCGGCTCCGGTGGCGCGGCGGAGCGGGGCGGGCACCTGAGGCCGGCGGCCGGCCGCCGCGAGTACCAGCAGCAGCGTGGCGGTGCCGAGGGCCAGCACACGATGATGGAATTGCGCCGCGGCGGGGTTCTCGAAGGCGTTGCGCCATCCGGTTCCGGGCAGAAGATATCCAGGGGGCACGATGTGCCCCCCCATCAGCGGGAAGGTGTTGTACACCCTGCCGGCGTCGAGACCCGCGACGAACCCTCCTGAAAGCAGGGTGATGATCGTCAAGCACACCGCGGCGATCAATCCGCCGCGCAGGAACCGCGGGGCCCTGCCGGCGCCGGACCTGGACGGGCGCAGATCCAGCGCCGTCCACACGCAGACGATGTAGATGGCCAGCGCCATGCCGAGGTGGGCCGTGAGCCGGTAGGGGCTGACGTCCAGTCGGACCTCCAATCCGCTCTTCACCATGTACCAGCCCAGCGCCCCCTGCGCCGCGGCGAGCACCGGGAGGAGGAGCAGCCTCCCGCGATGGGCGGGCCGGAGGTGGCCGCTTGCCAGCAACACGAAATAGGGCACGGCCAGCACGAGCCCGACGAGGCGGGCGAGCAGGCGGTGCACCCACTCCCACCAGAAGAGGACCTGAAACTGGCCCAGCGTGATCCCGCGGTGAACTGTCTGTGCCTCGGGAATGGCCAGATAGCGCTGGTACACCTCGTTCCATTCGGCGCTCGAGAGCGGCGGCAGGACGCCCGACACCGGCCGCCACTCGGTGATGGAGAGTCCGCTCTCGGTGAGGCGGGTGATGCCGCCGATGGCCACGGCGAGCACCACCGCGGCCGCCGATGCGACCAGCCAGCGCCGCACCCGGAGATCCGACATGGCGCTCATCGCCGGAGCGCCTCGGCATGCAACTCGAGGATTCTGTGCTCGGCATTGAAGCTGACGAGTGCCACCTGTCGCGGCGTGAACGCAAACGCCGTATCGAGCACCAGGCTGGGCGGGATGGCCGCGCGCGCCCTCCGCGCCCTCTCCGTGGCCTCCCGCTGGGAGCGCCCGGCATAGAGACCGGTGTCGGCATTGGGCACCACCGCCTCGGCGAAGGCCGCCGCATCGTTGTCGGTCTTCTCCCGGCGCGTCAGCGTCACCCGGACCCGATGCTGACCGGGGGGGACGGGGTAGTCCCTCAGCAGGTAGAGGGGCCGGTCATGCCGCAGCCCCGCGCCGTGGATCACTGTCTCCCCGAGGGCACGGCCATCCACCTCCACCCGCAAGGCGTAGGTGGCGAACCCGCCCACACACTCCACCCGCTGGCGCATGTGCTCCTCGCGGCGGGCCTGCTCCTCGGTGGAGAGCTGACGGCACACCTCGATGCGCTCGGGGCGGGCGCTCCACGACAGGCGCAGCCGCGCCGCATCCTGTGGGTGATACGCCAGCGGCACCGCGGATGCGTAGGCCAGGAGTGCGAGCCCCGCGGTAGTGGCGGTTCCGGTGGCGAGGATCCGGGCCGGGTTCATCTGGCGGCCTCCTCCAGGGGAACCGGGTCGCACAGGGTATCGATGTCGACGTCCGGCTCGGGTTCCGGGGTGCCAAGCGCCGCGAGCTCGCGGATGAACTGCTCAAACGCAGCCACCGTTCCAGCCAGATCTCCCGGCGCCAGGGTCGCGATGCACACCCGGCGGCGGTCCACCCGGGGCTGCAGTTCCGCCTCCCGGTCATTGAAGAGCCGCTCGTGGAGCCACTTGGGCCCTTCGCGGCCGACGCAATCGCGGGGCGGGCACCCGCATGCGATGACGCCCGGTGCTCCGCTCCGGATGAAGAGCTCGATCACCGAGGAATGCAGGTTGCCGACGCAGGAAACCGAGTGGATGTGCG
>CAZHSO010000146.1:0-5799 GCA_964535105.1 uncultured Gemmatimonas sp. | reverse complement strand
CAATTGTGACCCAATCCGTCTTGTTGATCCCTCTGCGGTTTCGAGTCGTCGGGCTGAGGGGAAATGCACTCGCGATCTTGATCCACCGGTGTTGTTCTCGGGCGATCGTTCGGATCTCCTGCGCCACCTCGGAGAGGTCCTGGTCCTGGCTCAGCACCAGCGCTACGTCGTACTCGCGAGCATGGGCGAGCGAAATCACGTCTAAGGCGATCCGGACGTCGATGCCCTTCTCCTCGGCGGTCAGGAAGGTGTGCTGAGTTCCGTCAGGCAGTCTCACCGTCCGATTGCGGTACCTTAGCGGCCGGCTGAAGACCACCACCCCCTGACGTCCCATGGTCGCCAGCTTGTGGGTCCAGAAGTGGTGCCAGAACGGATCGTCACTGGCATCCGGGATGCCGGTGTAGAACCGTACTTGCCCGAGTTGCCACCCTTGGACCGCGCACAGCTCTCCGGCCAAGCCCATGACGTCGTAGTTTGGGTAGGTGTAGCCGAAGCTCTCGCGAACGGCGTGGAAAAGATTCTGGCCGTCCACGAGTACGCTGGCTCGCTTGACTTGGGGTTCGGGGCTCATCGGATAGGGCGAAAAGAATAACCCCGCCCGAGGCCTTTCAGCGTATCGGACGGGGAGCAAGTATCGATAGCAACATCGCTTACCGCCGGCTCCCTGTCAAGTTCGGCCACTGGCTGCCTCGGGTGAGAATCCATCTCGAGCAAACTGGCACCAGGAACTGGCACCAGACTCTCCTACCCCACAAGAAAGAGACCCATCCAGCGCCATAACTGGAAGAGGGCAACGACTCCCGAAAATGGGCCTGGGTAGAGTTGAACTACCGACCTTACGCTTATCAGTCACCAGCGTCCAGCGTCCAGCATCCAGCATCCAGCCACTAGGTACGCCGCTTCCCCGCCCCCGCCCCCGCCACCACCGCGGCACTCCACGCGAGCAGCGCCACAAAGACGAGCGTGAGTACGACGAGCGCGAACGGCGGGAGCTCCATCAACGCCGAGAGGCGGCCAGCCAGGACCCCGAAAGAACCATTCCCCGAGATCGCATCCACCAGCAGCCAGCCTGACCACGCGAGCGCGGCGGCGAGCGCGGCAACCAGCGCGGGACGACGCAGCGACGGCCGCAGCGCTCCCCAGAGCGCGGCGGTCGCGGGAACCGCCCACCACCCAAGGAAGGACGCCGCCGCGAAGGCGAGCGTCAGCGCGAGGAACGCGAGGAGACTGCGCATCGTCAGCGTCCCCCGCGTAGAGAGAGCGTCGAGCGCACGCGAGCCGGCGACAGCTCCTCGATGGTGCGAGGGAAGAGCACCGGATCGAGGCTCCCCTCCAACCAGCTCGGCAACCGGTTGAGATAGTAGGGACTCGCGGGATTCCCCGATTGACCTCCGGGGTAGGTGCCCCAGCCACGCACCTCCGGCCCCAGCTCGACCACCATCCGCCAGCTCGCCCCGTGGGTTCCCCGTCCCGGTGAGGGACTCAGCGTCGACGGTCCCCCTTGCACCGGGAGCTCGAGGGCGGAGAGGGCGGGAAGCCGGAGGAGATGAAAGACGTTGGCGTGGTGAGCCCGCTCCCACAGCCAGCCATCCCCCTCCGGCGGGCCGAGTTCCTTCTCCGCCGTCGCGAGCCCGCTCCGGAGCGATGCGGCGAGAATCTCGTCGCGGTGCTCCACTCCCGGCGTGCGCAGATCATCCCACCACGCGCTCGACGAATCAGCCAGAAGTCCGAGAAGGACCATCTCTTCGGGATACTCGACCGCCCGCGCGCTTCCGTCCGTTCGCTCGGCGGGAGGAATCAGCTCGTCCCAAACTTTCCGGCTGAGCGCGGCCATCGCCCGGTCGAAGAGGGCAGCGCGCCGGTTGTTCCTCGTATAACGGCGATCCCACTCGGCAAGGAGGGCGGCCGCGCGGCGCAACGAAGTATCGGCGCGCCCCGCCGCGTCGAGCCTTTGCGCGGCGGCGAGGAACGCCGGCACGAATGCATCCGCCCTGGGGCTCCCCGGATCGGTCTGGTACTGACGCATGCTCTCGGGGGTGAGCCCTGAGTCCGCGCGCAGAATCTCGTTGATCCGCATGGCGCGCCACGGCGAATACCAGTTCGAACCGAAATACCTGCCATTCATCCGCGGATCGACCGGCTGCTGATTCGCGGAGGCGAGAAACCCCTGCGCGGGATCGAGCGCGAACGGATAGCTCTGGAGCGGGAGGTATCCGGTCCAGTCGTTTGCTCCCCGGCTTCCGTCCTGGAGCTCATCACCCCTGCCGTCGCCGGGGCGCACCGGATACTTCGCGGTGGAGCGGATCGCGATACTCCCGCCCCGATCGGCGGCCACGCCGTTCTGGGCCGGGGCAACAAAGTCCTTCCATCCGTCGAGCCAGTCGGCAACGCTGCCGGCCCGATCGAGCACCAGGAACTCTTCCCCCGCCAGGTTGGCCTCGAACGGCGTCCAGCGAACCGAGAGCCACCGGGATCCCTCGCGCACGATGGGGCCGCGGTGCGTGGCGTAGAGCGTATCGGTGCGGAGGGTCTCGCCCCGGGTCCCACGGAACATTTCGATCCGCTGCTCAAGGGGTTTCCACTCGCCATCCACCCGGTAGCGGGAGGGCCGCGCCGCGTCGTCCACCGTCTCGACGTAATAGTCCCGCACGTCCGCGCCGGTATTGGTGAACGACCAGGCGACATTCCGGTTAAAGCCGATGATGACGCCGGGTGATCCCGCGAACGTCACCCCGGCGACATCGGGACCATCCTCGACCCGCAGGTGGATCTCGTACCAGATCGAGGGAAGCGACAGCTCCAGATGCGGATCACCAGCAAGGAGCGCATACCCCGCCGAGGTGCGCCGGGGCGCCACCGCCCAGTTGTTGCTCCCGATCGCGTCAGTTTGGTCGGGGTGGCGGGGCTGCAACCCGAGCGCGAACTCGATCGATTCGCGCTCGCGCGCCGCGATCTCGGCGACGGTATCCGGCAGACCGGGGGGAGGAAGCACGGCAAAGTCATATCGCGGGGCGCGCTGGCCGTTGGGCTGGATCGGCTCCTGGATCGGGCTGTTGAGCGGGAAGAGCGCGTCGGCGGCGGCGCGCCCCACCAGCGCGCGCACCCGGAGGCGCGAGAGCGTCTCGTCCTCATAGGCGAGGGTGAGCGCCATCTGGGCAAAGAGATAGAAGGTGTGCCTCGGCTCCCAACGGGACGGCCGCTGTCCGAGCAGACGGAACTCGAGCGGCAGGGCCGAGCGCGGCATTGCGTCGAGCCAGGCGTTCACCCCGTCCGCGTACGCCCGCGCGGCTCGCGCCGCCAGCGAGCCGGAGTCCGCTCTCGCGAAGTTCCGGTCCGCCATCCAGGCCAGCCCCCGGCGGCGGGCGGTGCGATCGGCCTCGAGGGCGTGCTCCCCGAAGAATTCGGCGAGCGTCCCGGCAGTCGCGCGCCGCTGCAGCTCCATCTGGAAGAGGCGGTCGCGGGCGACGAGATACCCCTGGGCGCGCCAGGCGTCCTCTTCCGTCGCCGCGAAGACGTGGGGCACGCCACGATCGTCGGTGCGCACCTCCACGGGAGCCGTAAGCCCCGTAATCCTGGCCGACGATCGTTCGGGAAACTGCGCGCTTCGTGCCAGCGCCCACACACCGCCGACGGGATCGAGAAAAGCGCCGAGGGCGGGCACACCGCCCACGGAGCGCGCGCCGGCATAGCCCAGCACGACGAGCAGCACCGCGGCGAGGGCGATCCGGACGCGGGAGGGTGGCGAAGCGGTGTGGACCGTAACCATCAAGAGTTCGGCGAAGGGGGAGCGGAACCATCACGCAGGGCCGTGAGGTTGTCAAGCAGAGCGATCGGGGCGAGACTGATCTCATCTCATGCGCGTAACATGTCTTTCATCCACCCCCGCCTCCCCAACCATGCGCCCGCTCTCGATGCTCTTCTTCGCGCTGCTCGTGTCCTGCGCCCCGCGCAATCCAGCCGCCACACCCGAGCCGGCCGCGGTCCAGCCCGCGCCGGGCACGCCCGCCGAAGGTCCGTACGATCTGATTCTCGAAGGCGGAAAGATTGTGGACGGAACCGGCGCGGCATGGTTCTGGGGCGATGTCGCAGTCCGGGTAGATCGTATCGCGCGCGTAGCGCCGCGAGGTGTGCTCCGAAGCGCTGCCGCAAGGCAGCGGGTCGACCTCCGCGGTCTGGTCCTCACGCCGGGCTTCATCGACATCCAGAGCCATTCGCGCGACAACTTTCTCCGCGGCGACGGACGGGTCATCAGCAAGATCACTCAGGGAATCACCACAGAAATCATGGGTGAAGGCTCGACCAACGCCCCGGCGAATGCGAAGACCGGCCTCGATCCGGAAGATGCGCCCGCCGGACGCGATTTTCAGGGTCCTCGAGGCTTCGACAAGTGGCTTCGGGCCATGGAGTCCCACGGCGCCGCCCCCAATTTCGGGTCGTTCGTCGGCGCGAGCACGATCCGGATGTATGGGAAGGGGATGGCGCCGGGCGAGGCCACCGCCGCGGAGCTCGACAGCATGCGCACCGCGGTCCGCGACGCCATGGAGGACGGCGCCTTCGGTCTCGCCTCGGCTTTGATCTATCCGCCGGGAAACTACGCGAGCACCGGGGAGCTTATCGAGATCGCGAAGGCGATGGCGCCCTACGGCGGGGTCTACATCACCCACATGCGGTCGGAGGGCAATGCGTGGCTCGAGGCGATCGATGAGGCGATACGCATCGGCCGGGAGGGCGGCGTGCCGGTCGAGATCTACCACCTGAAGGCGGGCGGCA
The DNA here is from genome assembly GCA_964535105.1 of uncultured Gemmatimonas sp. GTDB lineage: Bacteria > Gemmatimonadota > Gemmatimonadetes > Gemmatimonadales > GWC2-71-9 > JABFSM01. The sequence goes on along the minus strand of CAZHSO010000146.1, from coordinate 1,029 downwards.
CCCGCAACTGGAGCAAGACGCCCCTCGCCATCGCCAAGATCGACTCGGCCCGCGCGGCGGGGCTCGACGTGCAGGCCGACATGTACGCCTACACCGCCGGCGCAACCGGTCTGACCGCCTGTCTCCCTCCCTGGGCGAGCGCCGACGGGAAACTCTTCGACAACCTGGCCGACTCGGGCGCGCGGGCCCGCATACGGGCCGAGATGGAGAGGGTGCAATCGGAGTGGGAAAACCTCTGCGAGCTGGGCGGCGCGGAGAGTGTGCTCTTCCTTCACTTCAACCGGCCCGAGAACGCCCGCTTCGCGGGGAAGCGGCTCTCCGAGGTGGCGCAACTCATGGGGAAGGACTGGAAGGAGGCCGCCATGGATCTGATCAGCTCGGAGCGCGGCCGGGTGGAGACGGTCTACTTCCTGATGAGCGAAGAGAACGTGCGAACCAAACTGCGGCAGCCATGGATGAAGTTCGGAACCGACGCGGGCGGCAACGACCCGGAGCATCCTGATGGCCTCACCCACCCGCGGTCCTACGGGAATTATCCGCGAATACTGGGAAAGTATGTCCGGGAAGAGCGCGTCCTCACCTTGGAAGACGCGGTGCGCAAGATGACCTCGGCGGTGGCGACGCGGCTCTCGATCACCGACCGCGGGGTGCTGCGTCCCGGGTTCTTTGCCGATCTCGTGGCCTTCGATGCCGCGACCGTCGGCGATCGCGCGACGTTCGAGCGCCCCCACCAGCTCTCGGCGGGGATCCAGTACGTGTTCGTGAACGGCGTCGCGGTTGTGATGAACGGAGCCGTCACCGGGACCAAGCCGGGCCGGATCGTGCGGGGCCCGGGGTGGCACAAAACCAGTGAGCGGTGAGCGGTGAGCGGGACCTGCCTGGTGTCAAGCTGAGCGAATCGCGTGAATCACCCGGGCGACGAGTGGGGCTCGCCATAGGGGACGTCGGGCCGCGAGGGCTCTACATGAGGATGGAGTCGCGTTGGCCCGCAGGCCCCGTGGGCGAGTCCCACTCGAGCCCGGGGGTGAG
>CAZHSO010000145.1:0-5871 GCA_964535105.1 uncultured Gemmatimonas sp. | reverse complement strand
CATCATGGACTTCACCGATCTTGTAGTTCTTGCCGGTGTAATAGAGGATGCGCTCGGTGGTAGTCGTCTTCCCGGCATCAATGTGGGCCATGATGCCGATGTTGCGATACCGTTCGAGCGGAGTTTCACGGGCCATTACGATTCACGATCCCATTCAACGAAAAAACGGGGCGACCGACCCGGACGAATCCGGTGGTATCGCTCCGCGCGCATCCGGGATGTTGGTCCGCGGATGGAGGCGCTCCTGGAGCACCCCACGCGTTGTCTTTGAAGGCCGGAGGTGGGGGCGGAGTTCCGCTCCTCACACGGCCCGATTTAGCTACCAGCGATAGTGCGCAAACGCCCGGTTGGCTTCCGCCATCCGGTGCGTGTCTTCCTTCTTCTTGATGGCGTTGCCCTCGCCCTTGGAGGCGAGGATCAGCTCCGCGGCAAGGCGGTCGGCCATCGTCTTCTCATTCCGGGCGCGGGCGAAGGAGATCAGCCAGCGCATGGCGAGCGCCGTCCGGCGCTCCGGCCGAACCTCCACCGGCACCTGCAGCGACGCGCCACCGACCCGGCGGCTCTTGACCTCGAGCGCGGGCTTCACGTTGGCGACCGCCTGCTTGAACACCGTCACCCCGGGCTGCCCCGTCCGCTCTTCGATGAGATCCATCGCGCCGTAGAAGATGCCCTCGGAAATGCTCTTCTGCCCCTCGTACATCAGATTATTGATGAACTTGGACACCGTCTGGCTGTCATAGCGCGGATCGGGGGGGACCGGTCGCTTGACGGATTTGTTCCGGCGGCTCACTTCTTCCCACCCTTCCCGGCGGCTTCCTTCGGCGCCTTGGCTCCGTACTTCGACCGGCTCTGCTTCCGGCCATTGACCCCGGCGGCGTCCAGCGTGCCTCGCACGATGTGGTAGCGGACGCCCGGAAGATCCTTAACCCGGCCCCCGCGGATCAGCACGATCGAGTGCTCCTGCAGGTTGTGGCCCTCACCGGGGATGTAGGCAATCACCTCGAACCCATTGGTGAGCCGAACCTTGGCGACCTTGCGGAGCGCCGAGTTGGGCTTCTTCGGGGTCGTGGTGTAGACCCGGGTGCAGACGCCCCGCCGGAAAGGATTCGACTTGAGGGCGGGAGACTTGTCTTTGCCGGCAGGGGACTTGCGCCCGTGGCGGATCAGCTGATTGATCGTGGGCATCCGATGGAGCTTGGGTACCTTTCAAGTCGTTCAGTTGACTGGTCGTTCTGCTATCAAAGCCATTTTTTGCGACAGACTCTTAAGCTATCAGGACTTGCGCGCCGGGTCAAGCCGCCCGGTCTCGTGGTCCCTTCGGTCCGATTCCCGTACCCTTTCCTCCAGCTGCAAGATTTGTTAGCGTAGCTCAACACTGGTCGGGGTACCTTCCCGATCGGGTAGTCCGATCGATCGGCAGAAGGTGCGCCGAATGGTGCGGGCGTGGTCCGGTGGCTCTCTGAGCCTGGGACTCCGCCCGATTTGCTTTGTGCACCTCCACATGAACGCGGAGCCTCGACTTCCGCCGGGAAAGGACCTTTTCATGAAACTCACGACGCTGGACAAGCTCTTTCATCACGAGCTGAAGGATGTGTACGACGCCGAGCACCAGATCACCAAGGCGCTTCCGAAGCTCGCCGCGGGCTCCTCCAATCCCGAGCTCGCCACCGCGTTCGAGGAGCATCTGGCCCAGACCAAGGAGCATATCACGCGGCTCGAGTCGGTGTTCGAGGAGATCGGCGAGTCCCCCTCGCGCGAACCCTGCGCCGGCATGAAGGGGCTGATCGAGGAAGGCAGCAAAATGCTGGAAGAGGACGCCGACCCCGTGGTCAAGGATGCGGCGCTCATCTCCGCCGCGCAGCGGATCGAGCACTACGAGATGGCCGCCTACGGAACCCTTCGCACCTGGGCGCGGATTCTCGGCTACGAGGAATCCGCCCGCCTGCTCGAGGAGACGCTGGACGAAGAGAAGGGGACCGACAGTGCTCTCACCGGCATCGCATCAAGGATCAATCCCGAGGCCGCTGCCGGCGACGAAACCGGTAAGAAGGAGGACAGCGGACGCGGCAGCCGGGAGAGTGGCCGGAAGACCACGACTGCCGGGAGTGGCACCCGCGGCCAGACTGGAACCACAGCCCGTAAGCAGGGCCAGCGCGAGCGTGCCTCGAAGAGCACCAGCAAGCGATAGCAGCCGAGCGCCGAGGCACATCATACCTGACTCCGCGGCACCGAAGGGGGCGGGGGTAGCGACGAGGACAACGAGATGAACAGTGGATGGCGTGGAGGACAGCAGGGGTATTCCGGCCGTTTCCGCGGTGGCTGCCAGGGCAACGACCACGAGACCGATCGCGACTCCGGTCGTCGGTACGGATCGGGCCGTGGCCGCGGCTCGCACGAAGAAAGGTACGGAGAGCATCCGGCGTAGGTGGAGCGCGCGGCGGCGATTGGTTGCCGCGCTGCTCTGCGTTATTCCACTTCCCCTCCCTTCCGCCGACGCTGTGAAAGCGCCGGGGACATTGTCGTCCCCTGTGCCAGCTGTCACACTTCCTTCTCCAGACCGAACCTCCTAAGCTTGAGAACTCTCGATAGGCTCCGTGGCGCCATGAATGCTCGTCGCAGGGAACTGCGCCCTTTCCGGGCACTGGTTGCCATGCTCGCCGTGGCTGCCTGCGGTGGCGGGGGCACGACCGAAACGCGGACCCCGACCAAGCTCGAAATCATCGGAGGCGCGAATCAGACCGGTCCGGTCGGAGAAAGCCTGACCGGCAAGATCGTCGTGCGGGCGAGCGACCGAGAGGGCCCGCTGGGTGGAGTCGTGATCACGATCGCCGGCAGCGGCCAGGGCGGCGGGTCGGCCTCGCCGTCGACGGTCACCACCGGAACCACCGGTGAAGCGCAGGTGACCTGGACGCTGGGGAGCACCATCGGCACGCAGACCCTGACGTTTACCACGACAGGCGTGCCGCCGGCGTCCGTCACCGCAATGGGCACCGCGGGAACCGCGGGTCTGATTTTCCCGGTGAGTGACGGCTTCCAGTTTACGGTTGTCAGTCGCGCGGTGACGATGGTCCCGCGGGTGAAGGTCACCGACGTCTTCGGGAATCCGATCCCCGGAATCGGGGTGACCTTCGAAGCAGAGGACGGCGGCGCGGTCACCGGCGCCACGCCGACGACCGGCGCCGACGGCACGGCCACGGTCGGATCGTGGACCATCGGCCCCGACGCGGTGAACTACACGCTGCGCGCCCGTATTGCGGGTGGCACCGTGGCGACATTCCAGGCCCAGGGAATTCCCGCGACCTTCACCGTGGCCGGCGGCAACGGCCAGACCGCCAACACAGGAACCGCCGTCGCGACGGCGCCCGCCGTGCGCGCCGGGCGCGACGATGCTACGCCGCTTTCCGGCGTGTCGGTGAACTTCGCGGTGACGTCGGGAGGCGGCGTCGTACAGGGGACGCCGGTGACCACCGGCGCGGACGGCATTGCCCGCTCCTCGCGGTGGATACTCGGCCCGGCGCCCGGGGCCAACGGTGCGGAGGCGCGCGCCCTCGGAAAGGAACCGGTGAGTTTCTCCGCCACCGGTCTCGTTGGGTTCGCGAGCAACGCCGTCGCCGCGACGCCGACGGCGCAGATCAGCTTCTTCGGAAATTTCGTCGGGACGATGCCGGCGGTGACGGCGACCGACGCGCAGGGCAATCCGGTCGCGGGCGTCCCGGTCACCTTCCAGGTTTCCCAGGGCGACGGTCAGATCACCGGCGCCACCCAGAGCACGGGATTCGACGGCCGGGCGCAGGTCGGATCGTGGCGGCTCGGGAATGCGGTAAACCATACTGTGCAGGCCACCTCGACCGCGTTTCCCGCGGTGACATTCAACGCCGCCGCGAGCGCGTCGCCGGCGAGCACCTTCACCATCGATGTGCGATTCGTCACCACGCCTCCCAACCAGGCGCCGACCCCGGCGCAGCAAGCCGCCTTCGACCAGGCGGCGGCGCGGTGGCGCGAGATCCTCATCTCAGGCGACGCGCCGTACCCCGTGAACGAAACGGCGACGAGCTGCTACCCCGCGATGAATGAGACGGTACCGGGGGTGGTGATCTTCGCGAAGATGGCGGCCATCGACGGCTCGGGAGGAATCCTCGGGCAGGCCGGCCCCTGCATCGTGCGGGACGACCCCAAGTATCTCTCCGCCGTTGGCACCATGCAGTTCGATGTCGCCGACCTGGAGCTCCTCGAATCGACGGGCCGCTTGAATGCCGTCATCCTCCACGAGATGGGCCACGTGCTGGGATTTGGAACGCTGTGGAACTTTCTGACCAACGCGTTGCTTTCCGGGGCGGGGACGTCCGATCCATTTTTCAACGGGAGCTCCGCCCGCGGGGCGTTCCTCGCCTCGGCGGCGACCGGAACGACCTTCGCCGGCAACCCGGTCCCGGTCGAGAATTCCGGGGGCGGCGGCACCAGGGATTCGCACTGGCGGGAGACGACAGTCACCACCGAGTTGATGACCGGATTCATCAGCGCCGCCGGAATAACCAACCCGCTCAGCGCGTTTACGGCCGCGGCGTTCCGGGACATGGGGTACGTGGTGAATGACGCGGTGGCGGAGCCGTTCACTTTCCAGGCGTCTCTCCAGTCGGCGCTGGCGGGGCCGGGATTCCAGCTCCGCGAAGGGACGATTCCGGGGCCTATCATGGTGATCGACAAGCGCGGGCGAGTCGTGAGACGGGTGGAACGGCAGTGAGCGGTTAGCGGTTAGCGGTGAGCGGGGACTGCTTGTCACACCCTGAGGCCCGATTGTCACCCTGAGCGAAGCGAAGGGGTCGATCCACGCCTTCGCAAAAAACACCCCGGCAACTGCCGGGGCGTTTCGAGATTGCTTTGGAACCTCCGGCCCCTCGCAATAGCCTACCTCTTACCTCTCACCAGCCGTTACGAGCAGATGATGACGCCGTCATTGGTTGTCCCGGCGCCCGCGCCGACCTGCACGGTGCACTGGGTGTAACCGGTGCTGATGCTCGAATTGCTGTACGTCACCGTGTACCCGCTGGCGTTCGGGGCGACGTCACCGGTGTTGCCAGTCGACAGCGAGAAGTTGCTGGCGGCCTCGAGCTGCGCGAAGGTCCCGTACGTGGCGAAGTCGGAGAAATACGCCTCTTCCGCGGTTTCGGTGTTGCGGACGTCGGTCTTGACCGACGCCAGCTTGGCCTTGTCCTTGGTCGCCGCGAACTTCGGGATCGCGATGGCGGCCAAGATGCCGATGATCACGACCACGATCAGCAGCTCGATGAGTGTAAAGCCCTTCCGGTTCGACATACGACCTCCCCTTCATGGTGGCTGACACGGACACCTGCGGACATGCAACCCAGACCAGGGACGCACTGATTTGAGAATAAACATTATGAAATAATTAAGACTCGGTCCACTCGTCCATCGGAGCCTTGCCGAGAGGGTCCCGGATGAGCACCGCCGCCGCAGTACCCGCCCCACAATTCCCCCGAAGATCCGACCCGGTCGCCCCCGCAGCACCACCGGTCCAGCGCGGACTGCGGCCGATTCGCCGCCGCACAAAGGAAGAACGCCCGGGCACTCGCCCGGGCGCTCCCGCTCACCGCTCACCGCTCACCGCTTACAGAACTTCTACTTCCTCCGCCAGGGCAACCGGTGGCGCCGGTTCCTCCGGCGGGGCCGGCGGCGGTGGCGGCTCGAAGCCCGGCGGAGGCTGAATCTCCAGATCCACGTACCGGTAATGACCAGTGCCGGCAGGAATCAGGTGTCCGATAATGATGTTTTCCTTGAGCCCGCGCAGGTCGTCCTTCGCGCCGCGAATGGCCGCGTCGGTCAGCACCCGGGTGGTCTCCTGGAACGACGCCG
>CAZHSO010000144.1:0-5872 GCA_964535105.1 uncultured Gemmatimonas sp. | reverse complement strand
AGCCTTTTCGGCAGATCAATGAAGTGCCTGTAAGGGAAGGAGGTAACGCAAGCGGCGTTCCCACTGGTGTTTACCTCGCCGAGCAGCTCGCGAACGGAGTGGACGCCGGTCGCCAATGGGGTGCTAAAGTATTGAACAGTCAAAGAGTTGATCGGAATGACGTTAAGAGCGGAAGCTTGACCAGAATCTGTTATGTCATTGTAACAATCGTAAGAGTGTTGCTGGATTCGAACAACACGTGCAACAATAGTTGTAGAGTGGTAACGTATTCATCGTAGGCGCATCGCTTTAGCAATATTTTTCATGCAAATCGTCGCAATTATGGTCAAGCTAATGTGGTACGTTATGTGAGCAGAAACGCGCCGCTCAGGGTCTAACTCGGGCCGATAACCGGGTCGGTTCGAGGGGGTGCCAGACGGTTGTGGGTGCCGTCGCAAAATGGACGTGTGGCCGACTGCCGCAGGAGCAGAGTTTGAAGGTCCCGGGGGTGGGCACCCCGTCCGCAATCTTGGGTTAGCTCTCCCTACCCCGGCGCGATCGCCAGCACCCGAAGCGGGCTCCCGCTCCCCCCCACAATCTTGAGCGGCGCCGCGATCACGACCGCGCCCGTGGCCGGCAGCTGGTCCAGGTTGGTCAGGCTCGCGAGCCCGAACTTCCCCGCCCCGTGCATCGTCGCGTGATTCGGAAACGGCGGGTCGAACGTTCCGGCCTGCCCCGCGTCGGTGCCCACCGTTTCGACCCCGACACCCAGCACATCGCGGTCCCGCGCCAGCAGCTCCGACGAGCTCTGGTGGAACCCGGGGCTGTGAGGCCCGTCGCCGGCGACGTTGAGAAACGCCTTGGGATCGGTCCGCTTGCTCCACCCGGTGCGGAGCAGCACCCACGCGCCGGCCGGAATCCTTCCGTGCACCTTCTCCCACGCCACGATGTGCTCCGGCATCAGCAGGAAGTCGGGATTCCGCGCCACCTCCGCCGTCACGTCGATCACGCAGGCGGGACCCACGAAGCGCCGGGCCGGGATGCTGTCGCAGGCGTTGTCGGGCAGATCCTTGCCGGTGATCCAGTGCACCGGCGCGTCGAAGTGGGTGCCGGTGTGCTCCCCCATTCGAATGGTGTTCCAGTACCACCCCGGGCCTCTCGCGTCGAAGCGCGAGATCACCTCCAGCGACACTCCCGGCGACGAGGCGAACATCGGCGGCAGCCCGATCACCGGCGTCTCGGGACCGAGCGGCTGGGTCAGGTCCACCACCTTGAGCGTGCCGGCATTCAGCTCGGCCACCAGTTGGGTGAGGAGCGACATTTGCTAACCCTTCTGTGTCAGGTCCTTGAGGTAACGCGCGAACTGATAGCGGTTCTCCAGCAGCGACAGGTCGGTGACATAACCCGCGGGGCCCAGCGCCTCCACCTTGGCCACCAGCGTGGTGAGATCGCCCGCCTGCTGCGCCGCCTGAAAGGCGCCGCGGAACTCCTCGATGGTCCGCACCGTCGCGCTGCGCGGCACCCCCGCCCCTTTGGCGATGGCCGCGAGGTCGCTGCCCGTAGAGGTGGCCGTCGGAAACCCGCCAACCGAGAGGAGGCTCTCGTTGTCGAACACCAGGTGCACCAGGTTCCTCGGCCGATAGCGCGCCAGGGTGGTGAGCCCGCCCAGGTTCATCAGCAGCGAGCCGTCCCCGTCGAGCACCACCACCGGCAGCTCGGGCCGAGCGAGCGCGATGCCCAGCCCCACCGAGGAGGCCAGTCCCATCGCGTGCTGCAAGTAGAAGAAGTTGGGCCGGTGGCCGATCGACTGGAGCTCCGCCGCCACCGCGCCCATGATGGTCACCACCACCGAGCGCTCGAGCTCGGGATAGATGGCCTGGATGGCATCGAGGCGGCGCATCAATCCTCCCACATCAGGTCGCGGCAGAGCAGCAGCGCCACCGGGCGGCTGGCCGAGTAGGCCAGGGTCTGCGCCTTGGCGATCCGCTTCCCGACGTGCTCCGGCGCCTCGAGCCGGTCGAAGGGAATCCGGAGCGCCTCCAGCACGTGCTCGGTCACCCCGCCCCCCTCGGTCTGCCAGGGGTCCTTCTCGCCGAAGGAGCCGCGCTGGCTGATCAGCATGAGCAGCGGAATCCGGTAGAGCTGCCCGCACGACACGATCCCGTTGATCGCGGCCAGGAAGCCGTGGTTCTGCATCAGCATCGCCGACTTGACCCCGGCCAGGTGCGCCCCGGTGCTGATGCCGACCCCCTCCTCCTCCTTGGCCAGCCGCACCAGGGTCATCTCCTGGTCCTCCTCGGCCATCCGGATCAGGTGGACCAGCCAGGTCTCCGGCAGCGCGGAGACGATCCGCACCCCGGCCTCCTTGAGGCCGCGATAGATGAGGGTCGAGCTGGTCAGGGAGACGGGCATGACCAACTATACCGCCGGAACGGCCCCGAGGACGCTGCTGAGCAGCCACCAGATCCCCACCGTCAGAATCCCCGCCGGAATCCCCAACCGGATCCAGTAGTAGAGCCAGGCCGGCACCGGCCGCTCCCCTTCGGCGGAGAGCGCCGCGAGCGCGGTGGAGCGGTGCATGCACCAGCCGACGGTGAGCACCGCCAGCAGCGCGCCCAGGGTCTGCATGCCGGAGCCGAAGGTCAGGTCCCAGGGGACGAAGATCGCGTTGTTGATGGTGGGCGGGATCGCGATCAGGAACACCGCCGCGGCCATCACCCAGACGGCGCGCTTCCGGGTGAGCCGGGTATTGTCGGTGAGGCCCGCCACCAGCACCTCGAACGCCGCCACATCGGAGAGGTAGCCGGCGCCGAAGAGCCCGGCAAAGAAGAGCAGGCCGAAGAGCCAGCCCAGCGGGATCGCGGCGAACACCTGCGGCAGCGTGGAGAAGAGCAGCCCCGGCCCCTGGGTCGGCTCCATGTGGAGCGCAAAGACCGCGGGGATGATCGCGAGCCCCGCGAGCAGCGAGGTGCCGGTGTCGCCGATCACGGTCCAGATGGCGGGACGGGCCACGTTCTCCCGCTCGCCCAGGTACGACCCGTACACCACCATGAAGGTGCCGCCCAGCGAGAGCGAGAACACCAGGTGGCCGATCGCGGCCACCATCACGCCCGGCGTGAGGTCGGCGAGCCGGAACTTGAGGATGAACCAGCGCACCCCCTCGCCCGCGCCGGGCAGCGTGAGCGAGCGCACCACCAGCACCACCAGAATCAGAAAGAGCGCCGGCATGATGATCGTGCTGGCCCGCTCGATGCCGGCCCGGAGTCCCTTCAGCAGCACGAGGGCGCACGCCACGATCACGATAGCCGTGCAGGCCAGCTGCAGCAGGAACGACTTGGCCACGAAGCCATGGTCGGGCGGCAGGATCAGAGCGGCGTCGAGCGAAAGGCCCAGCGCCTGGGCCCCCTGTCCCAGCGCGTGGTAGAGCACCCAGCCGATCACGGCGGAGTAATACCCCGTGGCCGCGATCACGACCGAGAAGAAGAACCAGCCCACCTGCCGCCCGAAGGGGAATCCGCCGGCGGCAAACGCGCCGACCGTGCCACGGCGGGTGTGGCGGCCCAGGGCGTACTCCGCCATCAGCGCCGGCACGCCGATCAGCACCGCCACGAGGATGTAGAACAGCACGAACGCGGCGCCGCCGAACCTTCCCACCATGTAGGGAAAGCGCCAGACGTTGCCGAGCCCCACCGCGACACCGATCATCGTCATGATGGTGCCGAAGCGGGAGCCGAAGGTTTCCCTCACCAGACCCGGGCGATCCCGTACTGGTCGAACACGGTCTCGTTGCTCAAGAGAGCCAGCCCTTCGGCCTGCGCCTGTGCGATGAGCATCCGATCCCAGGGATCCTGGTGGTGATCGGGCAGCCAGCCGGCCCGCTGGGCGTGGATCGTGGTGATGTCGAGTGGAAGAAACCCCTGCCCCAGGAGCGCGCCGAGGACGTCGGCGGCCACGTCGGTTGCGCCGGGCAGCCGGCCCAGCCTGGCCTTGGTGGTAAGCTCCCAGGCGGTGGCGGCGCTGACGTAGACCTCGGTGTCCGAGCGAGCCAGCACGGCACGGGCGCGCCGGGAAAGACGACGATCGCCATCCAGCCACCAGAGGAAGGTGTGGGTGTCAAGCAGGACCCGCACGGCTATCCGTTCCAGCGCTTGAGCTCATCGGCCGGCAGTGGCTCGAAGAACGCCGGTGTGACCCGGGCTCGGCCCCGCATGGCTCCGAACTTGCGCCTGGGCGCCCGCACCGCGACCGGGACCAGCCGAACCGCGGGCACCGCGCCCCGGGCAATGATGATCTCTTCCCCCCCCAGCGCGCGCTCGATGAGGCGGGATAACGTGGTCTTGGCGCGGTGCACAGTGATGGTGGCCATTCGCATCCCTCCAAGGTGTTAGCTAAACAAACTAGCTAATTAACCGGATTGACGCGAATCCAACCCCGAAAACTCGAATCCCCCTATGACCCCCCCCGCACCACCTCCGCCAGCAGATCCAGCGCGGTATCCACATCGTCGAGCGAGGTATAGAAGTGCGGCGCGAGCCGGATCACCGGCCCCCGCGCCGCCGGCAGGACGCCCCTGGCCCGCATCGCGGCCTCCACCCGGTGCGAATTCTCGACCAGGAACGCGGTGCTCACCGTCTTCCGCGAAATATCGTTCACGCCGTGCAGGGAGAGCCCCCGGGCCCGGCCTCCGTCGATCAGGCGCTGCACCAGCACCTCGTGCCAGGCCCGGATCCGCTCGACTCCGATCTCGGCGATCATCTCCATCCCGGCCCGCGCGATGTAGGCGTTCAGCACCGGCGGCGTGCCGGTGTCGAACCGGCGCGCGCCGGGAGCCCAGTCGAGCCGCTTGGGGTCGAAGCTGAACGGCTCGACCCGGCCGAACCACCCGGTGACCGTCGGGCGGAGTGCGTCCACCAGCTCCGGCCGCACGTAGAGGAAGGCGATCCCGGGAATCCCCATCAGGAACTTGAGATTGCCCGAGGCCAGAAAATCGACGCCGAGCGCCTTGACGTCGATGGGGATGGCGCCGGCGGTCTGGTAGGCGTCGGCGTAGAGGAGCGCGCCGTGGGCGTGGACCATCTCGCCCAGCGCCTTGAGGTCCTGGGTGAAGCCGTTGAGAAAGTACCCGTGGCAGGCGGAGACGATCGCGGTCCGGTCGGTGATCAGCGGTTGGTAGGCGGGCAGGTCGATCCGGCCGTCCGTAACCGGCACCCAGGACACTTTCGCGCCTCGGCGCTCCTGCGCCAGCCACACCTGCCCCACCGTGGGGAATTCCGCCTCGGTCACCACCACCCGGTTGCGCGGGCCGGCGAACTCCAGGGCGCTGGCCACGGCGCTGGTGGCCTCCGACACCGAGCTGGTCACCGCGATCTCCTCCGGCTCAGCGCCGATCAGCCTGGCGAACGCCGCCTTGGCGAGGCCCACCTCGACCATCCACGCGTCCCAGTCCATCCCGGTCCGGTTCCACGAATCGAGGTACTGCTCGGCGGCGGCCCTGGTGGCAGTGGTCTGGGGCGCCTGGGAGCAGTTGTTCATGGGAATGCAGGACGCGAGCAGGGGGATCTGCGCGCGCCAGGCGGCCAGGTCGTAGGGGGGAGTCGAGGGCGGCGCGATGAGAGGGCTCCGGGGTTGGGTCCGGGTCGGCGGGGCTGGAGAGGAAGGCAAGCCGTCTTCGTGATGATCGCCGCCTCCTGCACAGTCGACCTGGCTCTTGGTCTCACCTACCTATGATCCCGGCGGACTCCGCGGTGGCAAATCGAAAAATCAGAAGCCGGGAATGTACAGCAGTTCCCGGCTTCCGAGGGAGCGCTGCGGTGGCGACGGCAGGCTAAAACTTGCTCCTCATCTGGGCTTCGGTGCGCTCCACATCCGCGGGCGACCTGTGCCTTGAGCTCGG
>CAZHSO010000143.1:0-5887 GCA_964535105.1 uncultured Gemmatimonas sp. | reverse complement strand
GCGCTCCGCAGCAGCAGGTACATCCCGTCGTTCGCGCGCTGCTCCACCGGGATGTAGATCGCCGGATTGCTCGGCTGGTCGAGCGCGCCTTCGCGCATGTCCGCGATCACCCCGACGATCGTCTGGTAGCCTTCCGTCCCCCAGGAGAAAGCGACCTTCTTACCCACCGGATTCTCGTTGGGGAGCCAGCGGCGCGCGAAGCTCTGGTTCACAATCACCACCGGCGGCGCGCCCGCCGCGTCTCTCCCGTCGAGCAGCCGGCCGGCCACGAGCCGGGCACCCATCACCTGGAAGTAGTTGTTGCTGACCACCCGCTTCTCCGCCATCGGCGAGTTATCGGGCGAAAACGTCTTTCCCTCGATGCCGATGCTTCCATCCACGCCCCCCTCGATGGGGAGGCTGCTCGCCAGCGCCGCCGCCTCGACCCCCGGGATGGCCGACACCGCTTCGAGCTCGCGTCGAAAGAACTCGCGTTGCGCCGAGCTGTCGGGATAACGCCGGGCCGGCAGCGCCGTATAGGCCGTCACCAGGCGGTCGGGATTGAAGCCCAGCGGCTGTCCGAGCAGCCGGCCGAAGCTCTTGATGAACAGACCGGCGCCCACCAGCAGGATGAACGAGAGCGCGACCTCTCCCACGATCAGGGCGCGGCGGAACCGGTCTTTCCTGATGCTGCCGAACACGCCCCGACCCCCCTCGTGCAGTGCTTGCCGCGGATCTCCGCGCGAGGCGCGAAGTCCCGGAACCAGTCCGAACCCGAGCCCGGTGAGCACTGAGAGCAGCACCGCGAAGCCCAGCACCCGCCCGTCGATGCTGACCTGCTCGAAGCGCGGCAGCCGGATGGTGAGCCAGGCGCGCATCGCCGCCGCTCCGCCAAAGGCCAAGCCGATCCCGAGCACGCCGCCGAGCACCGCGCGGACCACGCTCTCCGAAAGCAGTTGGGTGACGATGCGCGCACGGCTGGCTCCCAGAGCCATGCGCACCCCGAACTCACGCTGCCGCGCCGCCGCCCGTGCCAGCAACAGGTTGGCGACGTTCGCGCAGGCGATGAGCAGCAGCATGGCGACGGACGCCACCAGCAGGGTGAGCATGGGCCCCACGTCCCCGAGGATCCGCTCCTGGATAAGGCGGACTTGTACGTCGTGCGTGGTGACGTTGTCCTTGCGGAGCGCCGCCGCGATGGCCGCCATCTGCGACCGGGCCCGCGCCAGGTCCACTCCGTCGCGTAGGCGTCCCATGACGTACATGAAATGCAGGCCGCGGGGAGCGCTCTCGGCGGTGAGCCGAAGGGGAGACCAGTAGTCGGTGGCGCGCCCGCTCGCCAATTCGTTCGGGAGCCGGGACCGGGCCGTGGCGGGAAACACCCCGATCACCGTGTGGGGGAGCCCGTTGAGTGTCAGCACCCGGCCCGAGATCCGGGGATCCGCTCCGAAACGCCGCCGCCACAGCCCTTCGCTCAGCATGACAACCCGGTCGCTCGACAAGAGCTCGTCCGCCGCCTGAAAGGAGCGGCCGAGCAGCGGCGTCGTCCCGAGCATTCCTGGCAGGTTCGCCGACATCCGCTCCCCGAAAACCTGCTCCGCCTCGCCCGCGCCGGTGAGCGCCGCGCCCGCCTGGAACCAGGCACCCACCTCGGAGAGCACCTGGGCGCCACGCTCCTTCCAGTCCAGATACTCGGGATACGAGTTCGGGGTTACGTCCTGGCTATTCTGGACGTCGGAGAGCGCCACCAGGCGATCCGCGGCAGGATAGGGCAGGGGGCTCAGCAGCACTCCGTCCACCACGCTGTACATCACCGTGGTGGCGCCGATGCCCAGCGCCAGCGTGAACGCCACCATGGCGGAGAACCCCGGGCTGAGCCGGATGGAACGGAAGGCGTATCGGACGTCGGAGAAGAGGGCGCTCATGGTGTCGGCTCGTGCCTCCCGGCGGTAGCGCCGCTGGTCGATGGAAAGGGCTTCGGCGCGGATCTCGGAGAGGTCGCCGAACTTGCGCAGTGCGCGCCGGCGCGCCTGGTCGGGAGTGGCGCCCCGCGCCAGGTATTCCTCGATGCGTTTGTCGAGGTGGAAACGGATCTCACGGTCGAGCTCCGCCTCGGGGTCAACCTCGAGCGGACGACCGGGGACCCGCGTCGGCTGGGGTGCCATCGGCGCGTCAGTCTCCCGGGGAGAGCAGCGCAGGCGCGTCCAGCGCGGCGAAGATGGCCCGCGCGTAGCGCGTCCAGGTGACCCGTTCGGCGCGGAGTCGGGCGCGCCCGGTCGTGGTCAGGGCATAGAACTTGGCCCGGCGGTTCTGCTCCGACGTGCCCCACGAGGAAGCCACCCACCCGCGGGCCTCGAGCCGGTGCAGTGCCGGATAGAGGGTCCCCTCGCCGACCTCCAGCACGTCCTCGGTGGCGAGCTCGATCCAGCGGGCCACGTCATAGCCGTGGAGCGGGCGGAAGCTGAGCGCCTTGAGCACCAGCAAATCGAGGGTCCCGCGCAGAATATCGATCGAGGCGGCCGGCATCCGTCGTCCCCTTTGGTTTCGATGGGAACATGGCCGATTCCCCATCGAAACGCAAGGGGAGCCGGCCGAGCGTTATCTTTTGCTGGAAGCCTGCCGTCCCTGGAGTCTTATGAGAATCATCGAGGCCCTGGAAGCGACCCGAGACGAGACCCTCCGACACTTTCAACTCGAGGATCGCGAGCTCACGGCATCGTATGGCCCCGGCAAGTGGCCTGTCCGCTTCATCCTGCACCACCTGGCGGACGCGGAGACCGTGATGTTCGAGCGCATCCGGCGCATTCTGAGCGAAGGGCGTCGAGTCCTCTGGGCCTTCGACCAGGATGCCTGGGCCGAAGCGCTGGATTATTCCTCCATGCCACTCGGACTTTCCCGGGAGAGCTACAGCTCAGCCAGGGCCGGCATCCGCTACCTGGCGAGCCTTCACTATGACACCAGCGGGCACCTGGAGTGGATCCACAGCGAGACGGGGGTCCGAACTTTGAAGGCCGAGTTCGACAAGGTGGCAGAACACAACGAGCACCATCTTCGGCAGATTCGCACTGCCCTCGATTACATCATCCGGGAGTGACCCGGATAGTGTCACCCATGTTGCCGGACCGAAGTGTCACCTATGTACCCGGGCCATACCCGCGGCGGAGGATTCCACATGCCCCGCATGTACCTCCTACTCGTGCTTCCGCCTGCGGTGTGGATGGCCTTCGCGTGGAGCGCTCATGCTGCGCTCAGAAAAGTTCTCGGGCTGACCATAGTCACAGCCATCGCGCTCCTTGGAACACGTCCCGTAGCAGCTGCCGCACAATCCTGATCCCGCGACACGATCACCAGGCGAGCGCTCGGCGAGGCAATGGGTGAAGCGTGACTCGCTCCTGGCGGTGACTACTCTATTCTCGCGACGACCAATTCGGTGCGGTTTCAATCCGCGGTATTCCAACGCCTGATTGAGCGCGCTCTGGTGGGAATTCCTGGGTGCTGCCGGCCTGGGCGCGGGGGAAGAAGACAAAGCCCCTATCGGCCGGCGTCTGGCGTTCGAAAATCATCAGAGTATTGATGGGCTCCGCAAGTTCTCCTTCGTCGATGCCGTATTCGCTCGTTTCAGCATCTCGACGGACGGGCGGCAGATCTTGCGGACAAAGGCGACAACGGTGATTTCCAAGACGGTGACAGCCACGATCAATCCCGACGGAAGTGCGCAGAATGGCCTTCCCGATGGTCGAACGGATCTGTTCGAAATAGAGGCGCTTCTCAAGCAGCCGCTGGAGGTCGAGAACTACCCATACCGCTGCTG
This sequence comes from uncultured Gemmatimonas sp., assembly GCA_964535105.1. Lineage (GTDB taxonomy): Bacteria > Gemmatimonadota > Gemmatimonadetes > Gemmatimonadales > GWC2-71-9 > JABFSM01. Next base: position 2,097 of record CAZHSO010000143.1, on the reverse strand, counting down.
GTCGCCGCCTGAATGAGTCTAGCCGAATCAAAACGGCTGGTCAGCTGGCTGTCCGGAGTGCGATCCGCACCTGAATGCGGCTCAGCCGGTCGTGAATGCGGCGCTCGCCAAGGATCGGCCACCAGTCGTAGAGAAAGATCTCCAGCGGTCTCCACATCGCGACCCAACCGACGATGAGCAGGCCCTGCTGGAACAGCAGCGCCAAATCGCTCTCGCGCATCAGCCGGCCGATTCCCTGGGAAATGACCAAAACCACGGCCAGAAATGCGATGCCGATGCCGAGACTGACGAACCCGCGACGAATGAGCAGGCGCAGTTTTCGTTGCAGGAGCCGTGATTGGCGGGCGAAGTGATCGCGGATGGCGTCCCCAACCTTCTGGTCGGGAAGGCCGGCCGCCTGGTCGAGATGGACCACGAGCGAGCGTGCCGTTCGCGGAGGCAACTCCGTGAAGCTGTCGATGATGTACTCCTCTGCCTTCGGGTCCAGGTCTTTTTCGAAGAACGGAGAAGGGTCGAGCGATTCGAACAGCTGGCTCAACTCCCGAAGGCGGAGCTCGATGATACCGGACGCTTGAGGGCTCGTAGTGCCGACTCCTGAGCGAGAAGCGGCATAATCTATCTGCATTCGGATCGGCCGTGGGGATCTGTCCGGTCTTGACGGGGCGGGGGATCGAGCGGCATGAAGCACGCGTGGCGCGGATTGCCTGCTTCTCGCTCACGACCTGGGCCGGCAAGCACCACCTCATGGCGCACCTGACCGAGGACAATCTGGTCACGGAGTTCGACCTGGTGGACAACTGAGGAGGTAAGGATGTCTCGACCTCGCTCAGTTTCTCAGAGCGGCCAGCACATGTTGCACAGCCTTCAGTTCGGGAGGCTTGACGAGATGATAGTCAAATCCCGCTTCGGTCGTGCGACGACGGTCCTCTTCTTGTCCCCATCCGGTCACTGCGGCGAGTACCACAGAGTGCAAACCGGGTTGTAGTCGCAGTTGTCGAGCGACTTCGTACCCATCCATTCCGGGCATCCCAATATCGAGGAACACGACCTGCGGCGTGTAACTTCTCGTTACGGCAAGTGCCTCAGCACCGCTGTACGCTACTCGTACCTCATCGCCCTGCATGCGCAGTAGCATGGCGAGGCTGTTTGCCGCGTCGTGATTGTCATCGATAACGAGAAGGCGGTGTCCGGATAGGGGAGGAACCTGCCTACGTTGTTCCGTAGTGCGCGCCGGTGCCTCACGCTGCTGAACATGAGCAGAGAGCGGAAGACGCACCACAAACTCACTGCCAGTCCCGAGCCCGTCGCTATGAGCCTCGACCGATCCCTGATGCATTTCGACGAGGTTCTTCACAAGCGTCAGCCCAATGCCCAACCCTCCCTGCGACCGTGTGGCCGCGTGATCGACTTGCATGAATAACTCAAAGATGCGAGGGAGTATGTCAGCGGCGATGCCGATACCATTGTCCTGGAGCCGCAGCACCGCTTCGTTTCCTTCTCGTATCGCACTCAATGCGATGCGACCGTTCGCCTCCGTGTACTTGGCCGCATTGGTCAAAAGGTTTCCCACTACTTGCGCCAATCGTACGGGGTCTGCATCCAACACGAGCGGTTCCGACGGCAAGGTTACGGTCAACTCAAGACCCTGCGCTTCCATCAGTGGCTGCACCGTCTCAACGGCACGAGCGACGATCGAGCCGAGATATACGTGCTCCCTTCGCAGTTCAATTGTCCCCCGCATCACACGGGACACATCCAGCAAGTCATCCACCAATCGGACGAGGAGCTGTACTTGCCGTTCCATCATCTCCCGCGTGCGGACTGCTGTTTCAGCGTCCACATGCGGCATGTTCAATATCTGGAGGGAGTTGCGGATCGGAGCGAGCGGGTTGCGCAGTTCGTGGGCGAGCGTGGCGAGGAACTCGTCCTTACGCTGGTCGGCCAGGCGCAGCGACTGCTCGTAGCGTTTGCGTTCGGTGACATCGCGGGCGGCGGCGAACACTCCCTGCAGCTTCCGGTCGCGGTCGTGGAAGGTCGTCGCGTTGTAGGACACCACGGTTTCCTTGCCGTCCCTGGCGCGCGCGGTGAGCTCGTAGT
>CAZHSO010000142.1:0-6099 GCA_964535105.1 uncultured Gemmatimonas sp. | reverse complement strand
GGGGCGGCGGTGGACAGGGCGGACCACAGCAAATCGGCCGGCTCGCCGCACCCGGCCTCTACCGGGTCACCCTCACGGTCGGCGGCAAGGACTACACTCAATTGGTGAGGGTGCTCGAGGATATCTGGATGGACCGGCAGTAGACTGGCCCGGGTCGTCCGGCGCCATCCACTTTCAGCTTCGATTCCACCAATCCCGACGTCAGGGTCGGCCCGGCATGGCGCAGCGCATGATCGAAGGCGTCGGCGAGATGTTGCAGCGCCTTCGGGGCCCACGGCGCAGGCAATCGTCGCGCGGGTTATGACCGAGGAGCCGCATCGATCAGGCGCGCGACGTTCTCTCGAACAGTGCGGCGATGTCGATCACGAGCGGCTCGGCCAGTTCCGGCGGGCGCCAGATCAGCCGCTCCGTCTGGCACGACTCCCCAACCGCGTCCTGTCGGGATACGTAGACGCAGCGATCATCGAGATCGACCCGCCAAACCTGCCGGATGCCGAGCGCCAGATAGGCGGGAGTCTTGTGGTCGCGGTCGTATACCAGCGACCCGGCTCCCGACACTTCCACCGCGAGCCACCAGCGCCGGATAGCCGTCCAGCGGGTTTCCGGTCCGATTCCGCCTTCCGGCTCATCGGCGGGGATGACGAGGACGTCCGGCTCCAAGTGAACATTCGGCTCCAGCTCCACGGTACCCCGCGGCCACACCCTCGCCAGCTGTGGCGCGAGATACCTGTTGAGCGCCCAAAGCAGGCGACCGACAACGACCTCGTGCAGCGGAGCTGGCCCGGGACTCACAAGCAGGATCCCGTCCAGCAGCTCGTACCGGTTCCCGTCGTCCGGGAAAGAGTCGAGATCGGAAATCGTGTAGCGCGGCACCACAACGGGCATGGCCATAAGCTAGGGACTCGGCGGATAGGGATGCAACTCGGCATCCGGAACCATGCACTGATGCAGGTGCTCGTCGATTACCGATTTGATGCCGGCTGGGTCTTCCCGACGCGGACGCTCCCCCACGTCGCTTCGGCCCTCGCCGACCGTTATCGCATCGAGCGGGTGTTGGGGCGTTAACTTGGTACCGATGACAGATGCCCGGCGCGAGGCCTATCAGGTGCACGAGGCGGTGCTCCGGCGGCTCGACAGTCGGGCGAGCTTCCGGCGGGCGCTTGAAGGATCGGAACTCGCCCGGGCGCTCGCCTTCGGCCGCCTCCGAGCCGAGGTTCCTGACGCCTCGGCGAGGGAACTGGTCGCGCGGTTCCTCCGGCAGTCCTTCCGGCCGGACGAGCTTCCCCCAGCCCTCCGGTGAGCGCCACCCTGCTCCGGCGGGTCTCGCAGGAGCTCACCGGCGCCGGGATTCCTCACATGCTGACCGGGTCCTTCGCGGCGGCGTGGTATGGCGCTGGGCGTGCCACGCTCGATTTAGATGTCGTCATCGAGGCCACCCCCGCCCAGCTACGAAGGTTCATCGAACGGTTCCCGGCCGAGCACTACTATGTCTCACTCGAGGCGGCCCTCGAAGCCCGCGAACACGAGTCGCAGTTCAACCTGATCGACCTGGATTCGGGTTGGAAGATCGACTTGATCATCCGCAAGGCGAGAGCGTTCAGCCGGACGGAATTTGAGCGGCGGATTCCCTTTGAATACGAAGGTGCCGCGCTGTCGGTCGCGTCCGCGGAGGACCTGGTGATCGCGAAGCTCGAATGGGCGAAGCAGGGCGGCTCGCGAAGGCAGCTCGAGGATGTTGCGCGCCTCCTTGAGCTCCGCCGTGAACACCTCGACCTGGACTACATGGCCCGGTGGATCGAGTCTTTGGGACTCGACGCCCAGTGGACGGAGGCCCGCCAGATGGCGGACGCGAATCGAGATCATGTCTGACGCCTCGCCCCGTCTTACCGCCGCGCTCGCCGACCGCTACCGGCTCGAGCGCGAGCTGGGCCAGGGCGGGATGGCGACGGTGTATCTGGCTGAGGACGTGCGGCACCATCGCAAGGTGGCGATCAAGGTGCTGCACCCCGAGCTCTCCGCCGTATTAGGCCCCGATCGCTTTCTCAAGGAGATCGAGCTCACCGCGAATCTCCAGCATCCTCACATCCTGCCGCTGTTCGATTCGGGCGCCGCGGAGGGCCTGCTCTACTACGTGATGCCGTACGTCGAGGGCGAATCACTGCGGAGCCGCTTGGCCCGGGAGAAGCAGCTTCCGATTCCCGACGCCGTGCGGATCGCGAGTGAAGTCGCCGGCGCCCTCGACTACGCCCACCGCCGCGGCGTAGTCCATCGCGATATCAAGCCCGAGAACATTCTGCTGCACGATGGGAGGGCCCTGGTCGCGGACTTCGGCATCGCTCTCGCGGTGGTCCAGGCCGGCGGCAGCCGGATGACCCAGACCGGCATGAGTCTCGGCACCCCGCAATACATGAGCCCCGAGCAGGCGATGGGCGAGCGGGAGATCTCGGCACGCAGCGATCTCTACGCGCTGGGGTGTGTCACCTACGAAATGCTCACCGGCGAGCCGCCGTTTACCGGTCCGACGGCGCAGGCGATAGTGGCGCGGGTGATGACGGAGGAGCCACGCTCGATCGTGCTGCAGCGGAACACCGTGCCGCCTCACGTGGAGGATGCGGTGCTGGTGGCACTGGCCAAACTGCCGGCGGACCGGTTTGGCGGTGCGGCGGAGTTCGCGGCGGCGCTGACTGATGGCGGCAAGGCGCAAAGGCGCACCGGCGCAACACGCCCGCGACACCCTGCCGTCCTGCCGTTCAGCCGTCCAATCGTCCTCATCGGCGCGCTCCTCCTCGCGACGGCCCTCGCCCTCTGGGGCTGGCTCCGGCCGCGTCCGGTTTCCGAGGTGCCCGCCGTCCGATTCGAGTTCCGCGCCGATTCCACCCATTCCATCGCCCAGACCTGCTGCGGGCCGCAACTCGCGACCACGCCGGACGGCAATCGGGTTTTCTATGTCGGATTGATGCAGGGCGTGAACAAGATCTTCAGCCGGGATCTCGACGGTCTCGGCACGAATCCGATTCCCGGCACCGAAGGCGCGTCCGAAGTCTTCGTATCGCCGGACGGCGCCTGGCTCGGCTTCCGGGTACCCGCGCAGTCGGGGGGAGTGGGCGGGGGCGGTGACTGGGAGCTCAGGAAAGTTCCGGTCGGGGGCGGGACCACGACTCTAATCGCGCGAATGGCGGGTTGGCCCTACGGCGCCACCTGGCTCGATGATGGCACCATTGTCGTGGCCGCCGACACCAGGCTGCTTCGCGTGGCGGCATCCGGAGGTACGCCGACGCGGATCGGCTCGGCTGACTCCAACTATGTAGGTCCCGCTTCCCTGCCCGGCTCAAAACAAATTCTGGTCACCAGTACGCCGCCGGCCCGCGCCGCCAGGTCCGGGCGCCCGACGCGAGCAGCAGGCTCGAGCATCCAGCTCCTTTCGCTCGCGGATGGAACGACCCGGGAGATCGCGGAGGGCGCGCGCGGCCTCTATGCCGATGGTCAGCTCATCACAGCCTCCGAGGGCACCGTCGTTCGGCGCCGCTTCGATCCGCAATCCGGGCTCACGCTTGGCTCACCCGAGACGATTGCGACCGGTCTCAGTAGCGCGCTGGACTTCGCCGTGGGCCCCAGCGGGCTCCTGGTGTACGCGGTCGGCAGCGCGGGCGGGGTTATTGACCTCGTCGATGGGGAAGGCAATGCCCGGGCCTCCGCTGGCGGCGGTGAGGGTGCGACGCACTACGACAATCCCCGCTTCTCGCGCGATGGGAAACGGCTCGTCGCGGCGGCCGGCGGGTATCCTCCAGGCACCCACCAGGTGGTCGTATTCGACCTGGAGCGCCACACGAGTTTGCATCTCACCTTCGATGGCCGCAACGAATTCGTGGATTGGAGTCCCGACGGCAAGAGCGTTGTCTATCAACGCAATGATTCTTCCATCGCGATCCAGCCCGCAGACCGGAGCGGCGCCGAGCGCATTCTGGTGCCACCCGGCAAGGGCAGCATCGCGCGGGTTACCGTGGGAGGTCGCTGGCTGGCCTTCGCGGCCAAGTCTCAGGCCGAGGGTTCGTCGCATGATATCCTGATCGCACCGTTCGACTCGGGCGCCGCCGCGCGCCCCTACATGGCCACCCCGTTCGATGAGCAAGCCCCGGCGCTTTCCCCCGATGGCCGTTGGCTGGCGTACACCTCGAATGAAAGCGGCCGGGAAGAAGTGTATGCAAGCTCGGCCCCGACGCCTGGGGCGCGCGAGGTGATTTCCACGAGCGGCGGCGCCGAGCCGGTCTGGAGCCGGGATGGGCGGACGATCTACTACCGAACGGTGGACGGAAAACTGATGGCGGTCTCGGTACGCAACGGCGCAGGCCTCGAGGTCATTGACCGGAGGCCGCTGTTCCGCTTCGCATATGAAGTATCCCCGGACGGCGCGGATTTCGATGTGGATCCCACCGGCCGCGAGTTCGCGATGCTGCGCCGCCGCACGCTCGACACCAAGCTCGTCGTCGTCACCGATGCCTTGCGCCCCGCGCGGGCCGGGATTCCCAAGTGAGCGACGTGGCGGGTCGGCTGTCCCGGGCGATGGCCGACCGTTACCGGATCGAGCGGGAGCTCGGCCAGGGCGGGATGGCGGACTACGATCTCTCGCCCGATGGCAGACGTTCGTGATGCTGGCATCGCCCTCCAAGGAGCCGGGCGTCGTCGTGGCTCTCAACTGGGCGGCCGACGTCCGCCGGCGGGTCGGCTCCCGCTGAGTGAGGGGTCGTCCATCCACCTGCCAAACCAACCCTTACTACCCTTCCCGACCAGGCGCATATTTCGAGGCTCAACTCGGAGCAACGATAGAGGCCATGGCTGCATCCGCGCTTCCCGGCCAGGACCTGATTGACCGGGGCCTCCGCGATCTGGGCCGCCGGGCTAACACCGAGGCAGCCCTGCTCGTGTCGGTCGGGGCGCCGCGGCTCCGGCAACTGGGCTACCTGGTCCCCGATCCGTTCCCCGATCCCGAGCAGGCACTGTTTGCCCTCCTCGCAGGGAAAGATCCCGCCTCAGTGCACAGCCGGTACAACGCGCTGGTGCGCCGGCTGGTGAGCTTCGAACGGGCCGCGGCGTGCGCGCGTTAGCCTCGGGAACGGCAGCTTCCATCCCGACGGCAAGTCCTTCGTGACCCTCAAGGCGGAGCGTTCGCGCCGGCAAGAGGTGACCGTGGTGGTGAACTGGTTCGAGGAGCTTCGGGCGCGGCTGGGGGGGAAACAGCGGTGAGCGGTGAACTCATGACTTCGGTTTTGGATCGAGTTTGTACCTCACACTACGCCGCGAGGATTCGAAGTCCGTACTTCCGAAAGACGCGATCGCGGGTCACCAGCGTCAGGTTTTCCGACACGGCTTGTACGGCGAGCAGGCGGTCGAACGGATCGCGATGATGCCAGGGGAGGCGGCCCAGGTGCTCCGTGTGCGCCAGCCGCACCGGCAACTCTTCGAATCCGGATTCAGCGACCGCATCCACGACGGAGCGCCGAGTCTGAAGCTTGCCGAGGGACGTCTTGAGGGCGATCTCCCACCCCGTAACAGCGCTCACGAACACCTGATCGGCGTCCTGGATGGCACGGCCCGCCTTGGCGCGGAGCGGCTGCCCCATGTCCCACCAGATCAGCACGTGTGTATCGAGCAGCAGTCTCATTCGGTGCTGCCGTAGAATCGATCCAAGATTTCCTGGGGAAGCGGCGCATCGAAGCCGGGACTGAGCTTCCACTGACCCTTACCGCGGCCCGCTACGCGTAACGGGCGAACGTTTTCGAGAGGCATCAAGCGCGCCTTGGGCTTTCCCGACTTCGCGATGACGATCTCCTCGCCTTGGGCGACCCGTTCGACCAGGGCGGAGAGATTGGTCTTGGCCTGGTAGAGGCTCACCGTTTCCCGCACGGTCAAGTGACGTTTTCGCATGCACCGAACTTAAGCTTTTTGACCAATGTAGTCAATATCACGCCGGGTACGCCGCGCTGCGGCCGGAGCGGAGCGGCTCTTGCTGGTGTAATGCAGTTGCACTACATTGCATTGCATGGAAGAACAGCTCACCCTCCGACTTCCCGCCGCGCTGGCACGCGCCCTCCGCCGCCATGC
>CAZHSO010000141.1:0-6207 GCA_964535105.1 uncultured Gemmatimonas sp. | reverse complement strand
AGCGGTGAGCGGGAAGGGCGGCATTTCCCGCTTACTGCTCACTGCTTACCGCTCACCGTCTAGGCGGTCTCTTCGGGGATGCGAAGCTCCCCCTCCCACCGCGCCATCACCACGGTCGCCAGGCAGTTCCCCACCAGGTTCACGGTGGTGCGCGCCATATCCATGAGCTCGTCGACGCCCAGGATGACGGCCACGCCCTCGAGCGGGAGGCCGAAGCCCACCAGGGTGCCGGAGAGGATCACCAGCGAGGCGCGCGGGACCGCGGCCACCCCTTTACTCGTGAGCATCAGCGTGACCATCATGAGCATCTGCTGGACGAAGCTCATGTGCACCCCGGCCGCCTGGGCCACGAAGATCGCCGCGAGGGAGAGGTAGAGGGTCGAGCCGTCCAGATTGAACGAGTAGCCGGTGGGCAGGACGAACGCGACGATCCGGCGGGAGACGCCGAGCTTCTCCATGTTCTCCATCGCCTTGGGGAGCGCCGCCTCGGAGGAGGTGGTCGCGAAGGCGATGAGCGCGGGCTCCTTTACCTGCTGCAGGAAACGGCGGATCGGCACCCGGGCGAGCAGCGCCACCGGAACGAAGGCGACCAGGACGAAGACGATGAGCGCTCCGTAGAGGGTGAGCACCAGCTTGCCCAGGTTCACCAGGACACCGAGCCCGCTGTGCCCTACCGTTACCGCGATCGCCGCCCCGATGCCGATGGGCGCGTACTTCATCACGATCCCGGTGAACTTGAACATCGTTTCGGCCAGCCCCTCGCAGAACTCCAGCATCGCCTCCTTCGGCTTCGCCTTCTTCACTTGCGACAGCCCCACCGCGAAGAGAATCGCGAAGAAGACGACTTGGAGCACCTCGTTCTTCGAGGCGGCCTCGAAGAAGCTCTGGGGGACGGTGTGCTCCAGCACGCTGCTGAGGGTGGGCCGGGCGGCCGCGAGCTGTTCCGCCGTCTGCACCGGGGCGGTGAGATTGACCCCCACGCCCGGCTTGGTCAGGTGCACCGCGCCCAGTCCGATGAAGAGCGCGATAGTGGTCATGATTTCGAAGTAGATGATGGATTTCAGGGCGAGCCGGCCGACCCGCTTCATGTCGTCGCCGTGGCCTGCGATGCCGATCACCAGGGTGCCGAAGATGAGCGGCACAATGATCGTCTTGATCATTCGGAGAAAGATCGTGGAGAGCGGCTTGAGGGACTGGGCCGTGTCCGGCCACTGCCAGCCGACAAACGCCCCGATCGCCATGGTGATCAGGATCCACTTGGTGAGCGAGATTCCGCGCAGAAACCGCCAGAGCGCGCTCACCGGCCCGCCAGCGCGCCGAGCTTCGTTTCGATGCCCGCGATCAGCTGCCGGTACGACGCCGCGAACTTCGCCACCCCGTCCTCCTCGAGGAACCGCGTCACCGCAGCGAGATCCACTCCCGTCTCGGCCAGGGCGCGCAGGCGAGTTGGCGCGGCCGCGATCGCCTCATGAATCCGGACCGCGGGCTTGCCGTGGTCGCGGTAGGCGTCAAAGGTGTCGGGCGGGAGCGTGTTCACTGTGTCGGGCGCGACGAGCGCTTCGATGTAGTAGGTATCGGGGTATCTCGGATCCTTGGTGCTGGTCGAGGCCCAGAGCGGCCGCTGCGGGCGCGCCCCTGCCTCGGCGAGCATCCCCCACCGGGGCGTCGCGCGGGAGCGCTCGAATGCCGCATAGGCCATCCCGGTGTTGGCGATCGCGATGGTGCCCCGGAGTTTGTGCGGATCCCCCTTCGCGTCGAGCTCCGGGTCCACCCGGCCGTCCACCCGGCTCACGAAGAATGACGCCACCGAATTGAGCCGGTCCACCGGCTGTCCCGCCACTCGCCTGCGCTCGAGTCCCCGCAGGAAGGCCTCGATGACTTCTTGGTACCGCTCCACCGAGAAGAGCAGCGTGATGTTGATGCTGATCCCCTGCGCCAGCGATTCCTCGATCGCCGGCAACCCCGCCTTCGTGCCGGGGATCTTGATCATCGCATTGGGCCGGTCCACCGCGGCCCAGAGCCGCTTGGCCTCGGCGATCGTGCCGGCGGTGTCATTCCCCAGCTCGGGATTGACCTCGAGCGACACGAGACCGTCCGCGCCCCCGGTCGCGTCGTACACCGAGCGGAACGCGTCGCACGCCGCCTGCACATCCGCGACCGAGAGCGCCTCGAAGATCTCCCGCGGCGAGCGGCCCAGGGAGGCGAGCTGACGGATGTCGTCATCGTAGTCCTCGCTCCCCGAGACCGCCTTCTCGAAGATCGTGGGGTTCGAGGTCATCCCGCGGAGGCCGTCCTCCGCTATCAGCCGGGCGAGCTTGCCCGACACGATCAGGTCGCGGGTGATGTAGTCGTACCAGGGGCTTTGGCCCAGCCGCCCCAGCTCGAGCAACGGATTGGTGCCCATCATGTCCTCCTTTCCAGCACCCGCCGTACCGCGGCCACCGCGGCGCCTTGGGTGAAGCCGAATTCCTGAAACAGCCGTTCCGCCGGAGCCGACGCGCCGAAATGGTCGATCCCGATCACTGCTCCCCCATCGGTGACCCACTCGAGCCATCCGAAGGGTGACGCCGCCTCGATGGACACCCGCGCCCGAATGCCCGGCGGGAGCACTTGGTGACGATAACTTTCCGGCTGGCGGCGGAACACCTCCCATGACGGTAGCGATACCACGCGCACGGGGAGATTCTCCGCCGCGAGCGCGCGCGCCGCCTCCAGCGCCACGTGCACCTCGGATCCCGTGGCGATCAGTATCGCCTGGGCTGGTGCCGGCGGTTCGTAGAGGACATAGCCGCCGCGCCGCGCGCCCGATGCCGCGCCGAGTCCGGAGCGATCCGGCACCGGGAGCTTCTGCCGCGTCAGCACGAGCGCCGTCGGACCGTCGCTGTGCTCCAGTGCCATGCGCCAGGCCTCGGCCGTTTCCGCCGCGTCGCCGGGGCGAATCACCAGCATGTTCGGGATGGCGCGAAGCATCGCCAGATGCTCGATCGGCTGATGGGTGGGTCCATCCTCGCCCAGGCCGATGGAATCATGGGTGAAGATGTAGACCGTCGGCAGCTTCATCAGCGCGGCGAGACGGATCGCCGGCTTCATGTAATCGGAGAAGACCAGGAACGTGGCGCCATACGGCCGGATCCCGCCGTGCAGCGCCATCCCGTTCATCGCCGAGCCCATGGCGTGCTCGCGGACGCCCCAGGCGATGTCGCGTCCCGGCTTGCCGGGGCCGAAGAGGGTGAGACCCTTGAGATTGGTTCCCGTGCTTCCCGCCAGATCGGCTGAGCCGCCGGCGAGGGTCGGCACCGCGGTGACCAGCGCCTGCAGCGCAGCGGCCGAGGCCTGCCGGGTTGCGAGGCTGGTTCCCGCGGGAAATTTGGGGAGCACCTCGTCCCACTTGACCGAGAGCCTGCCGGCCAGCGCGTCGTCGAATTCGCGGGCCAGCTCGGGATGCTCCGCCCGATAGGCGTCGAGCCGGCGCTCCCATTCCGCCCGGCCCTCGGCGCCGCGGGCCGCGATCCTTTCGGTTTCCGCGGCCACTTCCGGCGGGACGTAGAAGGTCGGTTCCGCGGGCCAGGCGAGGATCTCCTTGGTCTTGGCGACCTCATCCTTCCCCAGAGCCTCCCCGTGGGCCTTTGCGGTACCCTGTCGCGTCGGCGCGGGGTAGCCGATGATGGTGCGGAGCCGGATCAGCGTGGGGCGGTCAGAATGGCTTGCCGCCTCGGTAAATGCTCCGTCGATCGCCTCGAGATCGTTGCCGTCGGAGACCTCCAGCACCCGCCACCCGTAGCCCTCGAACCGGAGCCGCACTTCCTCGCTGAAGGTCCGGTCGGTGTCGCCGTCGATGGTGATGTGATTGTCGTCGTAGAGAATGGCCAGCTTGCCGAGTGCCAAGTGTCCGGCCAGCGAAGCCGCCTCGCTCGCCACCCCTTCCATCAGATCGCCGTCGCTCGCGAACGCCCAGGTCCGGTGATTCACGATCTCGTGCCCCGGCCGGTTGAACCGCTCCGCGACGAGGGCCTCCGCCATCGCCATCCCGACCGCGTTTCCGAAGCCCTGGCCGAGCGGGCCGGTGGTCGTTTCGACGCCGGGGGTGTGGCCGTGCTCCGGGTGGCCGGGAGTCTTGGAGCCCCGCTGGCGGAAGTTCCGGATCTCCTCGAGCGGGAGGTCGTAGCCGGTCAGGTGCAGCAGCCCGTAGAGCAGCATCGACGCGTGGCCGCAGGAGAGCACGAAGCGGTCGCGGTCGGGCCAGTCGGGGCGGCGGGGATCGTGATGAAGATGGCGGGTCCAGAGCAGCCAGGCTGCGGGGGCGAGGGCCATTGGAGTGCCGGGGTGGCCGCTCTCGGCCGCCTGCACCGCGTCCATTGCGAGGGTGCGGATGGTATTGATGCTGCGCCAGGTAAGTGCGGCATCCGCATCCGGCAGGGGGCGCGCCGGCGGCCGCTGAGTGTCGACCGTCAGGGGGGACTCCTTTCGCGCATCGGGCAACGAGATTGACGAGACGACTCGGTAGGACTGCAAATTAAGCGAAGAGCGGGAGTCGGGCGAGCGCGGGGTGTGAGAATGGGGGCGAAACGGTTAGATTTCAGGCCGTGAGTAACGTACCAGCAACCAGGAACCAGTATCCAGCTCCCCGCCTTCGTGCCCCGCAAGTCTCGTAAACGCGCGTCCCGCTCTCCTTCCATCGCTTCTTCCACGGCGCTGCGCCGGTCCGGCGGAAGGTCCTATCAGGCCCACCGCGACTGGCTGCTCGGCCTCCACGGGCCGGTCTGCGCCTATTGCGGCAAGAACATGACCCAGGACGAGGTGACCCTCGACCACGTCCGGCCCCGCAAGGGCCAGACGGCCTACGACCGGCCGGACAACCTCGTCCTGGCCTGCCCCCCCTGCAATTCCGCCAAGGCCGACACGCCGTTTCTCGCGTTTCTGCTCGCGCGCCGCTCCCGCGGGGTCTACCTGCTCCACTACGGAGATCACCTCTCCGATGGGATCAAGGAGATCGTGACGCAGGTGACGGAAAGGCCGTTGCTGCCGCCGGACTGAGAGTTCAGCTATCGGCTATCAGCGATCTGTCATGCTACCGGCTGACGTGGTTCCCGTTCACCGCTCACCGCAGCTCATTCTCGTCCAGAAAGAAAATCTCCTCCACCCGCTGCCCAAACAGCCGCGCGAGCTTGAGCGCAAGCGGCAGGCTGGGATCGAACTTTCCGGTTTCGATCGCCGTCACCGCCTGACGCGATACGCCGACCCGCTCGCCCAGATCGGTCTGCGACCAGTCCCGCTCCGCCCGCAGCACCTTGAGCCGGTTCCTCACGAGTAGCGCCGCCGCGCCAGCGCCAGTCCTAGGAAATAGAAAATCGGGAGATAGATCCAGACGTGGGCGTAGCTCCAGTCCTCGAACTTGAGCTCCACCGCGCGCTGCATGAGCGCGAGCGTCATGAGCAGGAGCATCGCCAGCGGGTAGGCGATGGCGAGAGCCTCCAGATGAATCCGCCGTTCGAACTCGTCCGCCGACCGCACGTCCCTGATGGTGTGCCAGAGAAATGCCGCGAAGCAGGGAATCGGCACCAGCGCGATGCCGACCCGCACTTCGGTGGTGAACTGCGCCTTCTCCAGCAGTGCCCGCGCGCCGAAGTAGAGCAGGATCCACGCGAGGAAGAAGTAAAACGTCCGCGAGTCGCGGGACTTGGGAGCAGGGGCCGCTTCCGGCATGGCAATGCCTCGGGATTGGGGGACGCCCCAATAGTACTGTATGTCTTACATAATGTCAAGCTTACATTACATTATGCCATGTAAACATGACCTAACCGATTGAGATTTTCCGTCCCAGGACTGGGCCGTTTTCGATCAGATCGGGCGGGTGGGCGAGCGAATTCTCCCCGTGACGCTCACCAGCACGACGGTAATCGCGGGCTACCGGGTGCAGGGAGGCGGCGGCGGGTTCGGTGGATTCGGAGCAAGGTGGAGCGCACTCGAAGCTCCGGGCGGTTTCTCCGCGGGCTCGGGGCGGGCTGGCCTCCGGGGAGCGCTCGAGTTCGCTGCGCTCACTAGCGCCCCCGTCGTCAGCCCGCTCCCTCTGCCCGCTGGAAATCGCCGGCTGTGACCCTGAGGGAGCAAAGCGACCGAAGGGGCTGGTCTCGACCGTCGAGATCGGCCCCTTCGCTACGCACAGGGTGACAACGACACGCTCAGGGTGGTCATCGCGTGAGTCACCCG
>CAZHSO010000140.1:3061-6356 GCA_964535105.1 uncultured Gemmatimonas sp. | reverse complement strand
TGTAGAAGACGCCGTGCGGGTGCATGCTGTACGGCCGGTCGGCCTTGTTGCGGAAGACCACCCGGATCGTGTCGCCCACCGACCCGCGGAGCAGCGGGCCGAGCATGCCGAGGTGCTCCCACTCGGGGGGCCGGGGCTTCTGCGTCGTATACGTGGAATCGGTGTACTCCCGGTAGATCGCCTTCCGGTACACCCTGCCGAGGAATTCCTGCTGGGGCGCCATGATGAAGCTGTCGGCGGCAGTGAACGGCGCGCCGCTGATCTTGTTGGCGCCACTCGGCGCGAAGTCCCAGTCAACCACCTCGGCGGCGACATAGTAGGTGCGGACCTTCCCTCCGCTGCTGCCGCCTGCCGCGCAGGCGGACGTGAGCACCGAAAGGAGTGCCAGGGCGCGAACGGCTCCGGTGGAAAGCGGCGGTGGGGTCAAGGCGTGCCTCGAGGTGATGGCGGCGTAATGGGGTCGAATCTACCTCCATGGAAGGTGTTGTCCAGCCCCCGGATCGGGGGTCATCAGAGCGAGATGGAAATGCCCAGAAGCATCGCCACCGGCTCCAGCAGATGCTCGAACATCTCGATCGCCCCGTACACCACCCCGACTAACCCGCCGAGCACCTGGATCTCGGCCGGCGAGAGTTCCCGCCCGCCATCCCCGCGAACCGTGGGATGATGCGGATCGCCGGTGATGGTGGCGAAGAGGCGGCCGTTCACCGACAGCCTCGCATTCACCGCGGCGGCGCTCGATTCACCGGTGAGATGTATTACATCCGAGCCGATCGCCACCGCGACTTCCACTCGGGCGGTCCCGGCGGTGCCGTTGGTCGCGGCATCGATCGACCCGGTCGCGTGAAACTGCTGCGAGGCCACGGCAAGAGCGAACGTAACATGGGCCTCCTGGCTCTCGCCGATGGCCTGTCCAGCGGCGCCGATCGTGAAATCCAGCCGATTCTGGTCTTCGGCCAGGAAGCCGGATACCCGGAGCAACCCGCCGGTGAACGTCGGCGTGAGCGTGAAGGCGTAGTCGAGAAACGTCTTGCCGGAGGCCACGGCGCGGAAATGGAGACCCAGCCCCAGGCCCGCCGCGCCTTCGTCGGTGAGGTCGGCGTAACCGGTTTCCTGATCCACACGAGGCTCGTGGGTGCCGGGATCGACCGCGTACAGGATGAACCGGACGCCGTTTCCCGGTGCGCCGGCCCGTGCCGGATCGGGGACGTAGCGGTGCGCCACAGGGTCGTAGACGTAGGTGTGGCCGAGCACGGCGGGACGGATCACCTGGACCGTGAGCGGCCCTCCGGCGGCGGGAAGGCTCTGCAACAGCCGGAGCGCGAGCGCGGGAATCCCCGACGCGTCGGCCACCGATGACCCGGAAACGGAACCTGACGCGCCCAGCTCTGCGGGCATCCGGCTGCCCAGTGCGGCCACGGCGGACATCCCCGAACCGGATACCAGCGCGTTCATCGTGGCGTTCGCGCGACCGGCCCCTGCGACATCGAAGCTCTCGCCCGAGGGCGCGCTGATTCGTGATTCGGTGCAGCCGGCCAGCAGGGCCGCCGCGACGATCAGCGCGGTCTGTATTCGAGGTACGGTACGCATCGAGTCGTTCCTTTCGGTTCTCACAGTTCCGTCTTCTCCTCGGCCTTCTTCCATTCCTGCAGCCGATCCTGCTGCTCCCGGGTCAGCGCATTCTTGATCCGGATCAGCAATTGCAGCTGCTTCCGCTTCATCTCGCGCTCGAGCCCGAGCACCTTGTCGGCCTGAGCCAGCGACGCCGCCTCGTCGACGCGAGTCGCCTCCATCGCCTTAACCAGCTCTTCATGCCGCTCCGCCATCTGGAGTTGCAGATCCAGGATGTCCCCCTGGGCCTCCTTGATGGCGCTGATGATGGTGGTTCGCTGGGCCGGCTGCAACCCGAGCTCCTGGGCGTGCTTCAGGACCAGCTGGGGGTCGAACAACAGCCGGGCCAGGGGGTCATCACCCGCCTTGGGGGTCTGGGCCTGGAGAACCCCTGTCCCCAGCGCGATAGCAAGAAATGTGACGGCGAGCGATCGTCTCATGATCGAGGACTCCGTGGAAGTATCGGTGGACCCAGCTCACTACCGGGATCGAGTGCCTGAAGGGGCGAACCGGCGGGTGCCTCGCCGATTCGGGGAACCGAGCCGAGCAGACCCGCCACGGAAGCCGGGAGCAGAAAATCGGTGGGGCTGCGCCACGTCATCACCTGCCGGGCCAGTTCGAGATCCCGAGCCGGATCCGACTGGCCGCGGGAGAGAATGGCGATCATCAGGACGGCAATCGCGCCCCCGACTGCGATCAGGCCCGGAATCAGTCTGCGGCGGCGTCCGGCGCCCCGTACCCGGCCCGCCACCACGCGGCCGAACGGCGGGGCATCGGCGCGCTCCACCGCGCGTTGGGCCTGAAACGCTTCACGCAGACCGTGCTCGTCATCAGTCATGCAATTCCTCCCCGTCGAGCATGGCGCGCAGCCGAGCCTTGCCGCGCTCGTAATGGGTTCGGGCCGTCCCCACCTTTGTCCCCAGCACGCTTGCGGCTTCCTGCACGCTCAGCTCCTGATAGAACACCAGGTGCAGGACGGCGCGCTGCCGTGCCGAGAGCCGTGCGAGGGCCTGTTGCAGCCGCGCCGAGGTTTCGTCCTCCACCAGCGTGAGTCCCGCATCGGTCGGTTGATCCGCCCCGCCCGCGCCGCGGTCGAACCAGCGCCGGAGCCGGGTCAGTCGCAGCCAGCCCCTGCGGCGCTCCTCGAGTGCGGTCCGGCGTACCACGCCGAAGAGCCAGGTTCGGAAGCTCGAGCGACCGTCGAACCGGGCGCGGCCGGCGAGGATCCTCTCGTAGGCGGCATGCAGCGCGTCCTCCGCTTCCTCCCGGTCACCCGACGCGCAGCGAATCGCCCAGGCAAAGGCGTCGGGGTGCAGGCGTGCCAGCTCGGCCTCGAGGTCATCACGATTCATCGGCACCCCGGATATCTGATGAGTGCCTCGACGGGGGTCGCCATAGGACAGGCCATCCTGGAGAGGATATACTACGTGTCACCCCCTTCTCACCCCTCACCCCTCATACCAGACATGCCAGAGGCCGCCGCCAACCCACGGTTCCGGTCCCTGGCGAAGTTCACCGGCCCGCTCCTCTGCGTGCTGCTCGTCCTGTTCGGACCGGCGGAGCTCACTCCGGAGGCGCGGCGCACCCTCGGGATCGCCGCCTGGATGGTGACCTGGTGGATCACCGAGTGCGTCCCCATCATCACCACCTCGCTGCTCCCGCTGGTGCTCTTTCCGGTGCTGGG
>CAZHSO010000140.1:1524-2961 GCA_964535105.1 uncultured Gemmatimonas sp. | reverse complement strand
GACGCCGCGGGCGACAATGCCCGCACCTCGCTGATGCTGGGGGTCGCGTACGCCGCCTCCATCGGCGGCATGGCGACGATCATCGGGACGCCGCCCAACCTGGTCGTCGCGGGCGCAATCAAGGAGCTCACCGGGACCTCGATCAGCTTCGTGCAGTTCATGGCGCTGGGGCTGCCGATCACCGTTCTGCTCCTTCCCCTGTGCTGGTTTCTCCTCGTCTTCGTCAGCTTCCCCTCCCGCGGCCGCATCGAGGGGGGCGCCGACGGCATGCTACGGAGCCGGCTCGAAGGCCTCGGACCTATCCGCGGCGGCGAAGCGCGCGTCCTCATCATCTTTCTCGGTACCGCCCTCGCCTGGTTCCTACGCGAGCGGAAGGAGTTTGGAAGCTTCTCGATCCCCGGCCTCGTGGATCTCTTCCCCCGCCTGTCGGACGCCGCGATCGGTGTGGCGGCCGCGGTGCTCCTGTTCGTCGTGCCGGGGACGACCCGCGAGGGCCAGCGGCGGCCGCTGCTCACCTGGGCGGAAGCGCGCACGATCCCCTGGGACGTCCTCCTCTTCTTCGGCGCCGGGCTCACCCTCGCCAACGCCATCGAGACCCACGGCATCACCACCTGGATGGGCTCCTGGCTCGAAGGGCTTCGTGGTCTTCCCCCCGTGGTGATCTATCTCGGACTCGCGGTCACCGTGCTCGTGTTGAGTGAGCTGGCCTCGAATTTGGCCGTGGCAGCGATGATGATGCCGATCGCCGCCGCGCTCGCCCAATCGGTGGGACAGCCTCCGGTGCTGCTGATGCTGGTCGCGGGATTCGCGGCGTCGACCGGCTTCATGCTCCCGGTGGCGACACCTCCCAATGCGATCGTGTTCGGCTCCGGCATGATCTCGGTCCGCCAGATGGCGCGGGCGGGCATCCTGGTCGACATCGCCGGGATCCTGATCATCGTGGCGGTGATCGCCCTGCTGGCTCCCCTGGTGTTCGGACCGTAGCGTCCGGAGGCCTTCCATGGAGATTCACCGCGCGTCGCTCGACGATCTGCCACACCTCGTTCCGCTCTACGACGGATACCGGCAGTTCTATCGGCAGCGGTCCGATCCCGGCCTCGCGGAACGGTTTCTGCGCGACCGGCTCACCCGGGGTGATTCGGTGATCTTTCTCGCCGAGGATGATTCCGGACCCCTCGGTTTTACCCAGCTGTATCCGATCTTTTCCTCGATCAGCGCGGCACCAGCCTGGGTGCTCAACGATCTCTTCGTCGCACCCGGCGCCAGGAAGGGCGGCGTGGCGCGCGCACTCCTCGAGCGGGCCCGCGCCCATGGGCTGGAAACCGGCGCGCGCTGGCTTTCCCTCTCGACCGAGCGAACCAACTTGACGGCCCAGCGGTTGTATGAAACGCTGGGATGGGTCCGCGACACCGAGTACTATCACTACGAGCTGCCGCT
>CAZHSO010000140.1:0-1424 GCA_964535105.1 uncultured Gemmatimonas sp. | reverse complement strand
ATGAAACGCTGGGATGGGTCCGCGACACCGAGTACTATCACTACGAGCTGCCGCTTTCCCGCTGAGTTTCGCGGCTCGAATCGTCGCGCGTGACCGCTGGAACCACAGATGTCACAGATGAAAACAACAGTACAATGAACAACTGCGGCAACACTTTTCAATCTGTGGTGAATCTGTGAAATCTGTGGTTGCCAGGTCCTAACCAACCGATTCCAACGGTGCATCTATGCGCGTGTTCATCATCGCTCTCCTACTGCTCCTCCCCGCCCCCGGCCTCGCCCAGCAGCGCGCCCGCGGCCTCGGCGTCACGCCGGGCGCGCTCCCGCCCGGCCCGCGCAACGCGATCACCGACGTTGCTGGGGTGCGCGTCGGTCATGCAACGCTGCGACTCGGGGATTCGGTACGTACCGGCGTCACCGCGATTCTTCCCCACGGCGGCAACCTCTATCTCGAACGGGTTCCCGCCGCGATTCACGTGGGAAATGGGTTCGGCAAATTGGTCGGATCCACCCAGGTCAACGAGCTGGGAGAGCTCGAATCCCCGATCCTCCTCACCTGCACCCTGTGCGTCTGGAAAGCGGCGGATGCGCTGGTGGCCTGGATGCTGGAGCAACCCGGCATGGAATCGGTGCGCTCGATCAATCCGGTCGTAGGGGAAACCAACGACGGCTTCCTCAGCGCGATCCGGTCGCGCCCGGTCGGCGCGGAGCAGGTGCGGGCCGCCCTCACCGCGGCGGACACCGGCGCGGTGGCGGAGGGGAGTGTCGGGGCCGGCGCCGGAACCGTGGCATTCGGCTGGAAAGGCGGTATTGGAACCGCATCGCGCGCGGCGGGGTCGAGCGGGTGGACCGTCGGGGTGCTGGTGCAGGCCAATTTCGGGGGGGATCTGCTCGTCATGGGAGTTCCCGTCGGCCGGCAGCTCGGAAGGTCCGGCACCGGGCGGGCGGCGCCGTCCCGGCAGGACGACGGATCGGTCATCATCGTGGTCGCAACCGATGCTCCGCTCTCCGACCGGAACCTGCGCCGGCTGGCCAGTCGGGCGATGATGGGTCTGGGCCGCACCGGTTCGTCGGCCGGCAACGGCTCCGGCGATTACATCATCGCCTTCTCCACCGATACGTCGGTGCGGCGCGATTCCCGGGCGCGGGAGCTCACCCCGCGAGAGCTTGCGAACGGAGAGCTGAGCTTGCTCTTCCAGGCGGCAGTCGAAGCCACCGAAGAGGCGATCTACAACGCGCTCTTCATGGCAACAACGGTGGAGGGGAACGGCAATCGCGCAGAAGCGATTCCGCTCGAGGAGGTCAAGCGAATCCTGGCCAGGCCTCCCAGATAAGCAGCCTACGGCTTGAGCCAGAGCACGTGCGTCGTTTCGCGCTCGACAGCAGCGCGGGAGTACACCAGCGGGAAATACTTTCCATCTGCCC
>CAZHSO010000139.1:0-6359 GCA_964535105.1 uncultured Gemmatimonas sp. | reverse complement strand
CAACCCCGAATCCCCAACTCCCAGCCCCCAATCCATATTCTCCGACATGCTTAGCGACCCCATCGCCGCCTTCGCCACCCCCCCGGGGCGCTCCGCCATCGCGGTGATCCGCCTCTCGGGCGTCGGCGCGCTGGAGATCGCAGAGCAAGTGATCCGCAAATCGATCTCGTCGCTCCCCGATCGCACCGCGACACTTCTGCCGTTCTACTCGGCCGCCGGCGCGGAGATCGATCGCGGTCTCGTCACCGTCTTCCGGGCCCCCCACAGCTATACCAGCCACGACCTGGTCGAGTTCTCCTGTCATGGGGGACTTCTTGCTTCGGCCCAGCTCCTCGCCGCGCTGCACGCCGGGGGAGCCCGGCCCGCCGCACCGGGAGAATTCACCCGCCGGGCGGTCCTCAACGGCAAATTGGATCTGCTGCAGGCAGAGGCGGTGGGAGACCTGATCGACGCGACGGCCCCCGCGCAGGGCCGCGCCGCGCTTCGCCAGCTCGACGGCCAGCTCTCGCGGAGAATCCACGCACTCCGGGAGGAGATTCTCGAGCTGCTCGCCGTCCTGGCCTACGACATCGACTTTCCGGATGAGGATGACGGGCCGGTGCCCCGTGAGCACATCGAAGCCTCCCTCGAGAGCGCCGCCGCCTCCGTCGCCCGGCTCCTGGCCGGAGCGCCGGCTGGCGAGCGTCTTCACGATGGAGCGCTGGTGGTGCTGGCGGGACGGCCGAACGCGGGAAAGTCCTCGCTTTTCAACCGGCTCCTCGGCACCGACCGCGCGCTGGTCACCGAGATCCCCGGCACCACCCGCGACACCATCGAAGCGGCGACCGAGATGGAGGGGTGGCCGGTACGGCTCGCAGACACCGCGGGCCTCAGGGAGACCGGAGAGACAATCGAGCGGATGGGTATCGAGGTGAGCTGGCGCTACGTGGCGGCGGCGGATCTGATTCTTCTCTGCGTCGAGGCCGGGCGGCCGCTTTCGCCGGAGGAGCGGCAACTCCTGTTGGCCCATCCCGGACTGCTGGTGCGATCGAAGGCGGACTTGGCGGGGAAAGGGGAAGGGGGGAAGCGGGAAGGGGTTCTCGTGTCGGTCGTTACGGGCGAGGGTCTCGACCACCTGCGACATGCCATTGCGGCGGAGCTCTTTGGCAGCGGCCAGCAATACGCCGATCCGGAGCCTCTTCTGAGCAGGGAGCGTCATCGCGTGGCGCTGGAGAGGGCGGGCGATGCGCTCGCCTCGGCAGGGCCCGCGCTCGGGAAGGGAGGCGATCCCGTGCTCGCGGCGCATCATGTGAGGGATGCAGTGGCGGCGCTGGACGAGCTGATCGGGCTGGTGCACCCCGATGAAGTGCTGGGGCGCGTCTTTGAGCGGTTCTGTGTTGGGAAGTGAGGGAGTAGCGAGTGGCGAGGAGCGAAGGGGAGGGGCCTTTCCCTCATCGCTCTTCGCTCCTCGCTACTCCCTCACTTTGAATGACTTCCGTCGCAGAACGGTCTGTTCTTACTGAATCCGCACCCACACAGCTTGATCTGACCGGGAATCTTGGACACCGGGGGCTCGACTGGGTCCCCGGCGTTATTGAGGATCAGGACCGGGCCCTGGATGATGATGGGGCCGGCGGGTTTGAGCGTCAGGGTGACGGGCTGCGTGGTGACGACTTCTTCGGACATGCTGAAATATAGCCGGAGGCAAAGAGGCTAAGAGGCAAAGAGGCTAGAAAGCCTTGCCTCCTATGCTGTTCGGAATCCCAGCGCTTCATCCTCCCTGGCCTGGAACTCCGACGCCGGGGCGCGGAGCGCGGCAGCGATACCGCGCGCGTTGACCAGCGGCTCCGCCATCCGGTGCCCCAGATAGTATCCGCAGCGTTCCGGCAGCACCCGGCCGAGGCTCAGTCGAGCGGTTGGGCTCATCCCGCCGGAGAGGTACTTGAGCCGGAGACCGAGACCGGAGCGATCGAGGTCGTGGTGGACCGCGCGGCGCAGGAACGCCTCGAGCTCGCGCATCCGCTGATACTGTCGCCGGGGATACCCGAAGTAGTCGGCCGGGTCGAGTCCGGGCACGATCGCCTGTGAGGCATGCACCGCCAGCCCTTCGTTGAGCAGGAGCTCCCGCAGCGAGGCGCGGCTGCCGGTGACCCAGTAGTCGTAGTTCCCGCCGGCTTCCGAGATCAGGCGCCGCATGTCGCTCGCGCTGGTCGGCGAGGTGTAGCGCACCGTGTGAGCCATTTCGTGGGCGACCCAGAGCGGCAGGAGCTCCGGCTCGAGCCCCATCCCGAAGGACTCGGGATTCGCCCGGCCGGTGAAGTGCTCGACGCAGACGAAGGCCACCCCCCGCCCATTCACGACCAGCTCCCCGGCGTTGGCCGCGCCCATCCCGACCATCAGGACGACGTCGGTCGGACGGTCGACACCAAGCACGTCCTCGGATCGCAGCAGCGCTTCCTCGACTACCCGGACCACGTCGACTCGCTCCAGCATCGCGTGGAGATCGCTCCGGTCGGCGCGGACCGCCGCCGCAATTACCGGCGCGGCATGCGGACTGTCCAGATCGAGGACGTAGTTGCTCCAATACGACGCAAGGAGGGGGCGGTGCGCGTCGAGGAAGCGGTAATAGGCCGCTTCGGGATCAGGTTGAGCAAGAATGTCGAGAAAATCGGGAAGAAAATTGATGAGCACGCGACAAGATAAAAAATGCGCGGCGCGAAACAAGAGGCCAACCCATTTTTAGTGCAGATCTTTTCGCTTTCGCTTGGAAACCTCATCGAGGAATCGGCGTTCATCGGCCGTAAGGCTCTGAATACCGGAGGCACTGATCTTGTCGAGCACCCGGTCCACCTCTTCCGCCGGATATTCCTCGCGGAGCTCCCGCGAATCGGGACGCGCCATGGCGGGCCGCAGATCGACCGCCGGGCTTCCCTGGCGCACCGGCATCGGCGCCATGACCGGTCGTCGAGTCAGCGCCTTCGGCTCCCTGCGGGTCCGATGCGAGGTGAGTCCCTGCATCCGAAGGAAGATGTAGCCCGAGGCGAGGCCGCCGAGGTATGCGAGATGGGCCACGCCGCCCTCGAACCAGAGTGCGAGGAGCAGATCGATGCCGGCAAGCAGCAGGATCAGCGTGCGGGCGGTGATTCGAAGCGGGAAGGGGAAGAGCACCAGCTCGGCTTCGGGCCACGCAAAAGCGAACGCCAGCCCGATGCCGAGAATCGCTCCCGTCGCCCCGACCAGGGGCTGGACCTCCATGAACGAAGACAGCCCGAGACCGAAGAGCACGGTGCCGACGCCACAGTACACATAGAGGAGGATGAAGGCGCGGCTGCCCATCCGGCGCTCCACCGGTGGGCCGAAGGCGAACAGCAGCAACATGTTGCCGACGGTGTGCAGGAGCCCGGCATGGACGAACATGTAGGATACGAAGGTCCAGGGTCGACGGAGCGCGGTACCCGGCAGAAACTGCAGCGCGTCGACGAACGCGGGCGCCGTAAGAATCGTCTGCAGCAGCAACAGGACCGCCGCATTTGCGACCACAAGCCGTCCGACCCAAGGGGTAAGCTTGGGCTGGTCGGTGTACAGGGGCGGCCGATCCTCGCTCATAACTACCTGCTTGCCAGACAGATACGTTCGCACAACTCGGGAAAGGGAATTCCGACGGCAGCCGCGGATTGTGGCATGAGGCTCGTCGAAGTCAGTCCCGGCAGCGTGTTCACCTCTAAACAGACCAGTTCTCCCGCCGGTGTCAAGCGAAAATCCACGCGGGAGTAGCCTCCCAGCTTCAGCACCCGGTGGGACCGGACACCGAGCCGCCCGCACTCGCGGCGCACATTTTCTGGCAGGTCGGCGGGGAAGATTTCCTGGGACATCCCCGGTGTGTACTTGCACTCGTAATCGAAAATCTCGTGCCGCGGGATGATTTCCCCGACCGCCAGCGGCTCGTCTGCCAGGATCCCGACCGTCAGCTCCCGGCCCGGAATGAACGCCTCCACCATGACCTCGTCGTCGTAGCGGGCCGCCAGGGTGACCGCAGCCTCGAAGTCCGCCGGGGCCTTCACCACACTGAGTCCTACCGTCGATCCCTGCTTGGAAGGCTTCACCACCACCGGCCAGCCCAGCCGTTCTCCCACCGTCGCCGCATCCACCGGCGCCATCACCCAGTCCGCCGTCGGAATTCCCGCGAACCGGAACAGCCGCTTGGCGACGTCCTTGTCCATTGCCAGTCCGCTCCCGAGTGCGCCGCTGCCGGTGTATGGGACGCCGACGACGTCCAAGACGGCTTGAAGGGTCCCGTCCTCACCCCTCCCCCCGTGCAGCGCGAGGAAGATCACCTCGGCGTCGCGCACCACGGGGAGGCCCGCCAGTCCGGAGAGGAGAAGGCCGCGCTCCAGCGCTACCAGCTCCTCGATGGCGGGAGGCTCACGCGCCACCGTGGCGGAAAGCACGTTCGGCTCTTCGGCCTCCGGGATGTACCCGCGCGCCGTATCCACGACGGCCACCGCGTGTTCCCGGCTCCGCAACGCCCTCACCACCTGGACGGCGGAGGCGATGGCGACGTCGCGTTCGCTGGAAGTTCCGCCGGTAAGGACGGTGATTCGCATAGGGGTTAGAGAGTTAGGGAGCTGGGGAGTTAAGGAAAACCCTAGCTCCCTAGTTCCCTAACTCCCTAGCTCCCTCCTTTCATCTCGTCCCAATGAGCTGCTGCAACAGGTCGTATCGGGACACGATCCCAATCAGCTTCCCATCCTTCTGCACCAGCGTCGCGGGACTTTCCCGCGTCAGCATCGGCGCCAGCCGGTCGGTGGGAAAGGCCGCATCGACCACCGGAAACGCCGCGTCCATCACTTCTCGAACCGGCCGGTCGAGGACAGTGGGTTGAGCCAGCGCCTTGGTCATCAGGCTCCCCTCGATGAGACCCCCCACGCAGTGATCGCCTTCCACGACAGGGATCTGGCTCACGCTCCAGGTGCTCATCAGGTTGAGCGCCTGGCGCACCTGCGTCGCCGGGGCCACGCTTACCAGCGGCGGCGCCCCCTTCGGACGGCGCGCCAGGAGCTGCTCCACCGTAAGGTGGGGCGCATCCAGGAGCTGATTCTCCTGCATCCAGTCGTCGTCGAAAACCTTGGACAGGTAGCGTTCGCCGGTATCGCACAGAATGGTGACGACGCACGCGGCGGGATCGTTCACTTCGTTAGCCAACTCCAGCGCCAGCGCCACATTGAGGCCCGCCGACCCGCCGACCAGGATCCCTTCCTCCCGGGCGAGCCGTCGGGCCATGCGCATCGATTCGCGGTCCGCCACCTGACGAAACTCGTCGATGACATCCCACCAGACTGTGGTCGGGACCTTGTCGCCGCCGATACCCTCGACCTTATATGGCGCGCCGTCGCCCATCACGCGGGTCTTGTGGTAGCCGGTGTAGAGCGACCCGACCGGGTCACCGGCAATCACGCGAATCGCCGGATTCCTTTCCTTGAGGTATTTGCCGGCCCCGCTGACCGTCCCCCCCGTCCCGGCGCCCGCGACGAAATGGGTGACCTTGCCGCCGGTCTGCTCCCAGATCTCCGGGCCGGTCGTGGCGTAGTGCGCTTCTGGATTCACCTGGTTGTAGAACTGGTTGGCGAGGATCGCGCCGGGAGTGTCGTGCGCGATCTGCTTCGCCTTCATCACGTAATTCTCGGGATGGTCCGGCGGCACCGCGGTCGGCGTGATCACCACCTCGGCGCCATAGGCCCGGAGGAGGCGGACCTTCTCCTGCGACATCTTGTCGGGCAGCGTGAAGATGCAGTGGTATCCCTTGATCGCCGCGGCGATCGCGAGCCCTACCCCGGTGTTGCCGCTGGTGCCCTCGACGACCGTCCCGCCTGCCTTGAGCTCGCCCTGCTTCTCCGCTTCCTCGATGATCGCGAGCCCGATCCGGTCTTTCACCGATCCGCCGGGGTTGGCGTATTCGGCCTTGCCGAACACCGGGGTGGCGAGCCCGGCGCCGACCCGGCGGAGCCGGATCAGCGGCGTCCATCCGATCGTGTCGAGGACCGACTCGTAGGGCTCCAGGTGCTGCGGCTTCATGGTGTCGTCCCCCCGCGATCGGGATGGCGGAAGTGCACCGGCTGGGTGAAGAGCGTCGGCACCGGCGTGCCGTTCCGGAGCGCCGGCGCGTAGTGCAGCCGCGGCGCGGCGGCGAGCGCGGCGGAATCGAGCGCGGGGTAGCCGCTCGATTCCTGCACCTTCGTCGATTCCGGCACGATGCGCCCGGTCTCGTCGGCAAAGAGCCGGAGAAGCACCGTGCCGCTGAGGCGTTGCTGGTAGAGCGCGGCGGGATAGACCACGGGCGAGACGGCGTCGAGCGCCACCGGCGGCTCGTCGCGGCGGACCGG
>CAZHSO010000138.1:0-6484 GCA_964535105.1 uncultured Gemmatimonas sp. | reverse complement strand
GCTTCGCGCAACTCGCGCTGACCCCACCCAACGGGCCGCGGGCGGTGATCGGGGGAAGCCTGCGCGCTGGCGAGTATTACGACGGATCCCTGTACTCGTTCTTTCTGGCTCCGGAATGGCGGGCCTCGGCGCATCTGCGATTGGCCGCCGAGCTCCAGCTGGACCGACTGGACTTCCCTTCGCGCGGCGAGAGAGAATGGTCAAGACTCGCGCGACTGCGCGTGCTCGCCTCCGCCACGCCACAACTATCCATGAGCGCCGTCATCCAGGCCAACGGCCTGGCCCGTCTGGTGACGGCGCACGTACGAGTTCGTTACAACCTACGCGAAGGGCACGACCTGTGGGTGGTCTACGGCCATCACCTCAACCTGGATCGCGACCGCACCACACCACCAGCGCCAGGCACCGCGCGTGCCGCGCTGCTGATCAAGTACGCGCGCAGCTTCGGTCGATGATGGGTCATTTGCCCCGCCAGAGGCTCGAGTACTTCTTGCGGTACTTGAGGTCCTTCTCCGTCGCCATCAGTTCCAGCGCCTTCTCCCGTATTGCCTCGTCCTTTACGACGTCATACAGCTTCTTGAGGCTTTGCAGAATATCGTAGCGAATCAAGGTGCAGTTCTTTTCCGTGATGCACTCCTTGAAACGGCCCTCCAGCCCGTCAACCACCTTTTTCTGTTGCTTCGTTCCGGCGGCGCCAACTTTCCAGAGAGACTGCATGCAGTGCCGCGCGGTGACGAACCGCTCGTCCTTGGTGACCGCGAGTAAAACGTCAACAGCCTTCAGGATCCTGTGCTTCGGGTCGCTCTTGGCCAGGTTACCCAGGACCTGGGCCGCAATTGCCCGCTGCCGGTTGTCTTTGGAACTCAGGGTTTCCACGATCTCATCCCACGCCTCATAGGCCCAGTCAACCGGTTGGTCCGTCGCCTCGATAAGATAGAAGAAGGCTTTGCCTTGTAATATTGTGTCCCCAGAGTGAATGTTGTCGAGTTGTGCTCGTATGATCGGGTTCATCGATTTCTGCATGGGATCCACTGGAGGTCCTAGAGGTCCGCGGGGCTTGGTGCCGGCTCACAGGTGACGCGCGACTTGACCGAGTGGGCGATGAAACACTGAGAATGGGCTTCGTGATGCAGTCCCGCAACGTCTGCCTTGTTGGGCCTGCTCGCCCCCCCCCCGAACGTTACCGCGGGCCGGAGGGTAACCTCGAGCATCGCCACTCTCCCGTCCCCATCGCGCCCCACAACGCCAACCGCGGTATCCCGGTAACGATCGACGACGAAGCCGCGTTTGGCGGCCAATGAAAGGAACCAGAGCATGTGACAACTGGATAGCGCAGCGACGAATGCTTCCTCCGGATCGACGGCCGCCGCCACCGAGTACGGCAGGGGCACGACGTGGGGCGACGAGGAGGCCGGCACGCGAGTGCCGCCATCGAATTCCCAGTGGTGTCCACGGCTGTAGCGATTGTCGGTAAACGTCGCGCCGCCTCGCTCCCAGTCGATGGTCGCCTGGTGCTCCATCATGCGGATCCTCGCGGATGTTGCAGCTGATCCGGTAACCGGTCCGGGTACATCGAGGCGTAGAGGTTACCGTCGCGCCGAGAGCCTGAGCAGACGCCAAGCCCAAAGACAGAGGGCCGCTGCGGCAACGGTGATGAGAACCCACCAGGGGTCTGTGGCCAAGTGCGTTCCTTCCTCGATCATGCGCCAGAGATGCGCCAAGGTGAGCAGGCCAAAGACCGCGCCGGTGGTCATGACATAGGACTTCATGCGGGCTCCTGGTACAGGCCAAGCACGTTGCCGGCAGGATCACTAAACCTGGCGGTAATTTCGGGCGCATCCGCACCGATCGGCTGGGCAATCTCGCCGCCGTTTGCGATGACCACATCGACGGCGTCAGCCACACTGTCAACCTTTATGTATATCAACAAGCCAGGCGTCTTGGCCGCCGGTCGCCCGAGCACCCAGGTGCCGCTCACTTCGTTGACTGTGTCGTCGAAGGCGCTCTGGCCGTCCCCGCGTCGCCTGATGTTCCAGCCGAAGACCTTCCGGTAGAACTCGGCGGAGCGTTGAATATCGGTGGCGGGGATCTCGATGTAGCAGATCTTGCCGTTTGCCATCGTGGGAGGCATGCGGACCTCCTGGTCCGTTACGGGTGGGTCACTCCAATACTTCCTCAAGGACGTTGGTCCCTGCCCCGTCGCGGGATTCCCAGTGGAAGTACTCCAGGAGCCGCGCCCGGCCGTCGGGGAGGATGCTGATCTCACCAACCGAATGGCCGCCATCAACTTGGCCCTCGAGGTCGACCTGCGCAAAGCGGAAGGTAAGGCGCCCGGCCGACAGGCTGCCCACCAAATAGCCCACCCGGATGGTACCGCCTGCATATCGCGCCGAGACGGTAGCGCCGTCCTGAGAGAAAACGAACAGCGTGTCACGATTGACCTCTCCGCCTTCCCCAGTCGCAACGGCCCGCATGCGCAGTCCATTCAGGGAAGCAAGCTCCTGTGGGTTGGGCGTGCCACTCTTCTGGTCTCCAGACGGGCCATCGCCGAGCCTGTAGTCCAGGGTGAAGAAGTGTTTGCCATCGACGATGTCGATCGACATCCTGCCGGCAATGCCGCTCAGCTGACCGGTGCCCGAGCCCGGTACGATCGACACCGTCATCTGGGGCTCGCCTCGGGTCATCGAGCCGCTGTGCTGCAGGACGAAGCCGCCGGTGCGACCTTCCAGGGTTCCAGTCACCCGCTCGACCGCCACGTATCCGCCGGACCCCTTCACACCCGAGGTGACGCTGATCATCTCGACCACGCTGGTCGCTTCCAGTCCGCCATGAAAACGCTTGTTGAGCGTCAGCCGTCCGAGAATCACACCGTCGGTGGTGTCATACGGGGGCTGCGGGCTCATCGTTAGCTCGAACGACCCGGTGACGCGGCGGTACCCGCTGGGCGGCTTGGAGCTGGTCATCGAGGGCTTCTCTTGAGGGGACACGACCGCGGGCTTGGATGGCGCGCAACCCGCGGCGACCATCAGCGCGGCAAGCACGGGATAGGGGGTCGGCACCACTGCTGGTCTAGTCAAGGGTGTAGTTGAACGTCACGGTAGCACCTGCGTGGTCGCTGGTGAACCGGCCCTCGCCGCGAAGACCGCTGAGCCCGTCCGTCCCGGCGCCAGTAACGATGGAGCACTGACCGTTGGCCACACCCGTTTCAAGCGTGCCGCGGCCGTGAAGCACACACGAGCCAGCCGACCCGCCGCCCGGCCGACGATCCGCTCCTGACTCAAGAAACTCGTCCTTCCGTCCGGGAGCGACATCATGAGGTATTCGATGCTGCCCTCTCCCTCGATGAGGCCGGTGTAGCTGACGGTGACCGTGGTCCTGGAGCGCGTGGGCGCGCCGGCCATTCCACCGTACGGTGTTTCATCCCATCTCTCGACCTTGAACGTAGCGGTATCCGCGCAGGGCATTGCTGGGGTGTCCTTGAATCGCTTGGAGCGGGTTGAGGAACGACACCGGCACGGGCCGGGGCTCGATGGCTGGCTCAAAATCTGGCTACTCCACCCGGCAATTTGACGACATACCGCTCGACAGGACAGCGCCAATTGTCGCGGACCAAGCCACGCCACTCGCCGCGTTGCTGGAGGTCCGCCGGCACGAGTAGTGTTCTGGCGTACCAGGGATTGACCGGGGGGAACTCGAGGATGACTGCAAGTGCCGCTCGTCATGTGCGCTGGATTAGCTACACGGCCTGTGTATGGGCCGTCGTATTTGCCGCGCCGCACACTTGGTGGGCCATTGGCACCCCCGCAGGGTTCCCTGGTGGTGAGGCCAGCTATCGCTTTTTGATGTCCTCGACCTGGCGCTACATCTTCGACGTCGTCGTCATCCTGCTCAGCGTCTTGGCTTTTCTCGTCGCGCTCACGCTGCTCCGACCTCCAGGCCAAACCGTTCGACGCTGGATCCCCCATACGGCAGCGTGGGTCGCCTGCGGAATGCTGAGCCTCCGCGGAGTGGCGGGATTGATCCACGATGGCACCTCGGATCCCGTCTGGTGGCCGACCTTCCTCCTGGGTGGGAGCCTGTTCGGGATGGTCGCGTGGTTTGCCCGCCGTCCGCGATCCGCCACGCAGCCCAAGCCGGACTTCCAATAAAGGCCTCAATGCTGCGAGACTGGCAATTCCACTCCGGTACACTCCGGAACCACCGTGCCTCCGGGGTTCCGCTCACTCGTCGCGCCGGTCTAGCGCGCATCGACAACGCTTTGTGTCGATGTCGCCTCGGTCGCCGATATGTCCTAACGCTCTGCGCTTCTGCTCCGGGGGGCCTGCACCGCCGCTAACCAACTGCCCAGAAGGTAACCGGCGGCGGCTGAGGCGCTCAGGACCCCGGCAGCAGCAAGCGCGGGTTAGGCCGCGGAGAACTCTTCAGTGCAGCGGCGGCAATGCCTTGGTCCGCCTGGCACGGTCCAGCGAGTCGACGAGTCGGGCTACACGGTGCCGAATGGAGTCCCGTGCGACGGGATAGTCCTCGCTAACCGCCGGCAGGCCGTCCCACCGGGCGGTCGGCACCCGCCCGCCGACTATGCCCGCCACACTCGGCTGATCGAAGGAGATCACTGCGATAGCTGAGGTCAAATCAGCCAGCGTGAACCGGGCAGGCGTGAACGGACCGAGCGTTAGCCCGTCCAGGCGAAGGCCCTCCCGGACCAGGCCTGGGACACTAGCGACCGGCGCGGTGCCCCGGGAGATCGCCCGGATGGACAGGTGGCGCTGCTGGGCGAGCTGTCTGAAGTACGCAAGGGCGACGACGCTCTTGACTGTGCCATGCTCGCAGACAAAGACGACGGTCTGGGAATCGGGCACGGCTTTCGGAGGAGCTTGGGCACTCAAGGCCGCGGCTAGGCACGAGAGCACCAACAAGTTGGCAACAAAGCGACACTTCATGCTCGACACCTCCTTCGTCGCAACGTACTTGAACGCGGCCTAACGAGGCTGTAGAATAACCCCAATATTATTCCGACGCGGCGGCACGCATGATGCACGAAATCCTGGGCGACTGGTCGCGTCGGCCCCCCTCTTCCCGGCTCGCCCATGGCCCGCTACAAGTACATCGATACCAACCCGCGCTTCTTGGCCGTGGATCTAGCCCGGCAGCTGCTGCCGGGCACGTTCGAATATGCCCTGAATCATCTCTTCGATCACGCCATCGATCTGTCCTCGTTTGATGCGCGCTTCCGGAACGACGCGACCGGTGCCCCGGCCTATCCGCCCGCGTTGCTCCTGAAGGTGGTGCGCTTCGCCTGCTCGCAAGGCATCGTCAGCAGCCGCGGGATCGAACGGGTCTGTCGCGAGCATGTGACGTTCATCGCGCTGTGCGGGGATCGGGGTCCGCATTGCACGACGATCGCGCACTTCGTGAGCACGCTGGGCGACGACATCGCGCGGGTGTTCGCGGCGGTCGTGGCGATCTGCGATGCCCAGGGCCTCATCGGTCGCGAGATGTTCGCCATCGATGGGGTGACGCTGCCCAGCAACGCCTCGAAGCATCGGAGTGGCACCCGGGCCGACTTCGCCCGGCAGGCCGCCAAGCTGGAAGCGGCGACGACCCTCATGGTGCAACGGCATCGGGCGGCGGATGCTCGGCCCACCGAACCCGATCTGGCGGTGAAAGCGGCCCACCCGGAGGATCGCCGCGGGCCGAAAGGCACCCTCCGGCAGAGCAATCGCACCGACAACGAGAGTGCGAAGATGGCCACGGGCAAGGGCGTGATCCAGGGCTACACGGGCGTGGCCGCCGTCGATGCCCGGCATCAGATCATCGTGGAAGCCCAGGCGCACGGCACGGGCTCGGAGCAGGAACTGCTGGTGCCGGTGGTGGTGGCGATGCGGGACCTGCTGGCGGACCACTCCCTCATCACGGCGGATGCCGGGGATCACAGCGAAGCGAACCTGCAACAGCTGGCGACGATGGCGGTGGACGCACTCATCGCCGACCCGGGCATGCGCCAGCGCGATGCCCGGTTCGCGGCACAACGCGAGCACCACCAGCGTGCGCCGGATCCGTCGCACCACAAAGTCGGCCCAGCCACACCGCGCGAGACGGGCGTCTACCCGCCGGACGCCTTTACCTATGACGCCGCCGCGCGCACCTGCGTGTGCCCGGCGGGGAAGTCGCTGTCTCGCAAGGGCAGCGCGATCGTCACCAGCGGCTTTGTGGCGGCGCACTTCCAAGGAGCGCTCCGCGACTGTGTCCCCTGTGCGCATCGCGCGCGGTGGTTACGCACACCCGAGACCACCACGGTGCGTCACGTGGCGTTCTTCCACGGCCGGGTCGTGGCCGATCCGCCCGCGCCGAAGCCGCCAACACAGACCAGCCGGATGCAGCAACGGATCGATTCGCCGACCGGTCGGCGGGCCTACGGGCAACGCTTCGCGACAGTGGAACCGGTGTTTGGCAATCTGCGCTCCAATAAAGGGCTCGACCGCTT
>CAZHSO010000137.1:3629-6792 GCA_964535105.1 uncultured Gemmatimonas sp. | reverse complement strand
CACCGTCGCTTATGCTGTCGAATGACTGACTACTTTCTGCTGTCACTTAGCCGCTTACCGCTTACCGCTCCCTGTCACCCGCTCACCGCTCACCAGCAGTTTGGGCTACTGCCCGCCCACCGGCCTCGTCGAAGGCTCCGGCTTCCCGGCGTCGAGGTCATTCCAATTGAGGATGGCGTTGAAGCCCAGGAAGAAGGTGCCCTGGGTTTGCCACCGCCAGAATGGACGGATCGCGAAGCTCACCACGTGACCGCGCCCGACCGGCGCGTCCACGACCTGGGCCCGGCCCGCGAGCGCCTGTCCTCCCGAGAGGGTGCCCGAGAGCAGCATGTCGTCGGGGTTCATCGGAAACTGCATGACCACACGGGGGCGCGCGCCGGCGGTCTGACCGCCGAAGCCTCCGAAGCCGCCTGCTCCGCCACCACCGCCGCCGCCACCACCACCTCCGCCACCGCTGGGTGCAGCCGCCGGCGGGGTCGCCGTGGCCGCCGCGGGAGGTGCGCCTTCAGGCGTGTAGGGCGAGAGTTTGAGCCGGGTCGCCATCGGGGTCGTGACCTGGCCCACCCCCGGAATCGCTCCCCCGCCGCCGCCGAAGCCGGCAAAGGCGCCGCCCCCGCCCGCATTGAGGACCGGATTCTGGCTGAAGTAGACCGGGAGTTGGCTTCCTTCGTAGCCGTACACCAGCGGGCTCTTCCGGTCCACGATCATGCCGCGGAGCACCGTGCCGCGCGCGAAGAGCTGGGTGGGCGTCTCCACCGTTAGCCCGGTGGTGAGATTGTATTCCGGGAAGATCGTCGCCGTGGAGCCCTCCGTGATCAGCGTTCCGCCCTCCTCCACGAACTTGTAGAGCTCCATCAACCCTTCGAGACCCATGCCGCCGCGGATGTCGTCGCTCTGATCGATGGCGCCGAGATTCGGTGTCGCATCGGTCTTCTTGTACGGCAACGGCGTCGTGCCTGTCCTGGGGATCCCGTTCACCTGCGATTGCGCGGTGCCGCCGACGTGCGGATAGACGATCACGTCGTACTTCACGCGCAGATTGCCTTCCCGGAGCTTCTGGTCGGCCAAATAAGTGTACGGTACGCCGTAGGTGTCGAGCGCCGCGCGGACCCAGCCCTCGTCCTGCGTCCGCTGCCAGGCATGGACGTATCCTATGCGGGGCACGTCGAGATCGTGCGCCTTGACCGACGGCGCCGACGCCAAGCCGTAGCCGGAGAGCCCGAGCTCGCGGAGCGCCGGCTCGAGCGCGGCCCGGTCGGCGTTGGCGATGATGAAGGCCCCGGCGCGGAACCGGCGCCCGGCCGCCTCGAAGTCTTCCTCCGCCGCGCGCATCGGGACGCCGGCGAACTTGAAGCGAAACGCCATCAGATTGTTGTCGGTGGTGTGGTCTACCACCACGGTGCTGCCGGTGCCCTGGATGCCGCCCGCGGCGCGCGCGTCGCTGACGAGCGCGGTGGTGCGCTGCTCGAGGCAGCTCTTGTCGGTGCAGGGGACGACCACGACGTTTCGCATCAGCTGGAAGGTCCACCCGGTGTCGTCATAGGGCGACGGGTTGGCGAGGGCGTAGTTCTGCAGCGAGAAATACATGTCGGCCAGCGTGCGGAACGGCTGGTCCGCCCGGATCACGTAGTCGCCCGCGGCCACATCGAGATTCCCGGCCTTGAACGGCGCCGCGGCCACACTGATCTCCAGCCCCTGGCGCCGGAGCTCGTTCACCGCGTCCGCCGCGTCGGCCTTTCGCCGCTGCGCCGCGGGGATCACCCACGCGTACGTCGGACCGTTCCTGCCCTTGTCCACCGAGCGCTTGTTCTTGAGCCAGTAATTCTCGAGGTACATCTCCCGGTTTTTTGCCACGTGGGAGAGCGCCAGCAGTACGCCCGACTGCTGAATGTTGGTGTTGTTGCGGGGGCCCCAGTTGATCGAGGGGAGCGGCGGATTGGGACGGAACCACTCGCGGCTGGTGGTCGTGGCGCCCGGACGCACCACGTAATTGTCGGGGCCGTAGCTCTGGACTTCATAGAACCGGCCCACCGAGTTGTGCGAGTTCGCGATGAAGAACATGTAGTTGGGCACCCAGCCGTCGTAGAACCCATAGGTCCACACCCCCGGCACGCCCCGCTTGGTCATCTCCATCACGTCGTTCTGTGCCAGCATCCACCACTCATTGATGGTGATGGGGTCGAGCTGCTCGTTGTACGGCCCGGTGCCGGTGGAGGCGTAGAGATAGGTCTGCGCCTCGTGCAGATCGTGAAGGATGGTCGGCTTCCACTCCAGAACGGTCCGGGTGACCGCGCGGGTGAGCTGGAGAAACTGGCCCATACCGTCGCGGTTGTTGTCGTGTGCGACGTATTTCCCCCAGTACATCAGCGGAAGCCGGGCCTCGCCCTGGGGCCGCTTCTTGTTGAAGTAGTACGTGTCCACCTGCTTTTCCCGGCCGTCCACTTCCAGCACCGGGGTGATGAAGGTGATGACGTTGTTCCGGATTCCCTGAATGAACGGCGTCTCCTCGACCGCCAGCCGGTACGCCAGCTCGATCAGCATCTCGGGACCGCCGGCTTCGGGCGAGTGCATCCCGCTGGTGAGCCAGTAGATCGGCTTCGCGGTCCCGATCAGTCGCCGGGCTTCCGCCTCAGTCGTCTTCCGCGGGTCGGTGAGCGCGGAGAGCATGCCCTTGTAGCGGTCGAGCTGCCGGATCGTGGCTTCGTCCGCCACGGCCAGCAGCACGATGTCGCGCCCCTCCTCCGTGGTTCCGATCTTCCAGGTCGTCACCCTCGGCGACGCCTGGTCGAGCGCCGCGAAGTAGCGATGGATGTCTTTGGCATAGGTCAGCTCGCTTGGCATCCC
The DNA here is from genome assembly GCA_964535105.1 of uncultured Gemmatimonas sp. Taxonomy (GTDB): domain Bacteria; phylum Gemmatimonadota; class Gemmatimonadetes; order Gemmatimonadales; family GWC2-71-9; genus JABFSM01. Next base: position 3,948 of record CAZHSO010000137.1, on the reverse strand, counting down.
CACCACCCGGCCAAGAAACTTGAGCGGTGTGGGGACGGTGGAGGAGGCGGGGAGGTGATCCACAAGCTCGGTGCTGATCCGGGGGTCCTGCAGATACTCCTTGATCTTTTTGGTGTACTCTTCGTCGATGCGCTGGCCGGTGGACTGGGCGAGTGCGGGAGCGGCGAGCCCCACCGCGGCGGCGACAGCGAGTGCGCTGCGAAGCATCATGCCTCCTTGACCGATAGCCGATAGCTGATAGCTGTTGAATGAATAGATACGCCCCGGCGGCGGTTTTCGTTAGGACTCCCCGCTCACCGCTTACTGCTCACCGCTCACC
>CAZHSO010000137.1:0-3529 GCA_964535105.1 uncultured Gemmatimonas sp. | reverse complement strand
GCTCACCGCTCACCCGTTCCCCGCCGCCAGCCCGGCGGCGCGGCCCGTCGCCCAGGCCCAGAGGAAGTTGTAGCCGCCGATCGGCCCGAAGGCGTCGAGCACCTCCCCGCAGATGTAAAGCCCCGGGTGGCGACGGCTCTCCATGGTGCGGGGGTCGACCTCCGAGAGCGCGACACCACCCCCCGTAACTTCCGCCTTCTTGTAGCCCTCGTCTCCGGTCCACGGCAGCTCTCCCTCGACGAGCGCGTCAATCAGACGGCTGCGATCCTCGCGGCGGAGCTGCGCCAGCGGCGTCGCGGAATTGATGGCCAGCGAGGCGAGGAGCATCGCCGCCAGACGTTCGGGGAGCTCGGCCCGCACGGCGCTCGCCACTGAACGCGCCCCGTCGGCGCGGAGGGCCGCCTCCCACCCATTCCGGTCGAGGGCGCTCCACTGCACCGAGACTTTCGCGGCGCGGGACCGCACCGCGACATGGGAGACGTCGAGCACCGCCGGCCCGCTGTACCCGTGATGCGTGAAGAGGAATCCGCCGGTCGCCGACGCCGACTCCTCCCCGGAGCGCGCGGTGATCCCCACGCGGAGCGACACTCCGGCCAGCACCCCGAAAGGGGCCGGCTCGGCGAGCAGCGGCGTCAGCGCGGCGTAGGTCGGGTGGATGGTGTGACCCAGCTCGCGGAGCAGGGTGAGCCCGGTTCCGTCGCTCCCCGTCCTCGGCACGGAGAGACCGCCTGTCGCGATGACCACCCGGTCCACCCGCAGCGGCGGCGCGCCCTCCCGCTCGATGCTCCACCCGGCTCCCTCGGCGGCGAGGCCGGTGACTCTGCTGCCGGGAAGGAAATTCGCGCCGCGCCGTTCCGCCAGCGCGAGGAGCCCGTCGCGCACATCGCGGGAGCGATTCGAGACGGGAAAGAGTTTGCCGGTCTCCGGCTCCTCGACCAGCGCGATCCGGAGCTCTCCCTCGAAGAATGCGATCTGCTCCCGAAGCGGCCACGACCGGAGCATGTTGCGCAGCGTCGCCGGCGAGGAGCCGGTGACGAAGCGAGACTCGTCCACCAGGGCCGGGAGGACGTTGCAGCGGCCGCCTCCGCTGATGAGGATCTTTCTTCCGCCGTCCCGGGTTCCCTCGAGAAGAAGCGTCTCCACGCCGGGGCGCGCGGCGAAGATCGCCGCCATCGTCCCCGCCGCGCCGGCGCCGATCGCCGCGACCTTCAGAGGGCCTCCGATTGGCGTAGATTCATGGCGTGAGCGACGACTACGATCCGGAACTCGAGGCGATGGCGCGAGCCCTCGACGCAAGCGGGGACTACCGCGTGCTGCGGCGTTTCCGTCCCGCGCCTCATCAGCCCCTCGACGACAACAGTGGCTCCGCCGTGGGCCTCGTTCTCGATTTCGAAACCACTGGATTCGATCCGGTGAACGATCGCATCATTCAGATCGCCCTCGTGCCCTTCCGGTACTCGCGCGAAACCGGGGCGATCCTCGCGACCACAGCACCGGTGGTGTACTTCGAGGATCCCGGGCGCCCGCTCCCCGCGGAAATCGTCCAGCTCACTGGAATCACCGATGAGGACGTCCGCGGACAACGGATCGACGACGCGGTGGTGGCGTCGGTTGCCGGCACCGCGGCGCTGGTCATCGCCCACAACGCATCGTTCGACCGTCCCTTTGCCGAGCGCCGGATGCCGCTCTTCCGCGACCGGCCGTGGGCCTGCTCGCTCAAGGACGTGCCGTGGAAGGCGATGGGACTGGGGAGCTCGGGCCTCGAGTTCCTCCTGATGAAGCACTGCGGCGTCTTCCATGCGGGGCACCAGGCCGATCATGACTGTCTCGCGCTGCTGCATCTCCTCGGAACCCCCTTCGCCTCCGGCGACACCCCATTCCAGCTGCTGCTGGCGGCCGCGCGAAAGAAGTCGTGCCGCATCTGGGCGGTGGGCGCGCCGATCGAGCAGAAGGATGTTCTGAAACAGCGCGGCTACCGCTGGAACAACGGCAGCGACGGCCGTCCGAAATCGTGGTATCGCGACCTGGCCCAGGAAGAGGAGCCCGCCGAGCTCGAATGGCTCGCCGGCGCGATGTACGGAGGCCGGAGCGGGCGGTGCCGGGTCGATGTGATGGATGCCCGGACCCGCTACTCCGACCGCGCCGGCTGACCGAGCGACTCCACCGCCTCAGTCCATCGGGTGAGCGCGAGATCGAGCGCGCGCCGGCTTTCTTTCAGCTCACGATCCAGCCGGCCAGCGCGTCGCGCCGCTTCCCGGCCCCCGTCATACATCGCGGGATCCGCCAGCGCGAGCTCGAGCTCCTCGATCCGCGTTTCGAGCCGGTGGACATCGCGCTCGCTCGTCTCGGCGGCGCGCCGAGCGGCGCGCACCGCATTCTCGTCTTCGCGCTTGCTCTCCGCCTGCCGGCGCGCGCCGTCCCGCACTGCAAGACGGGCCGCCGCCTCCTCGCGCTGCCGGATCGCCGCGCGCCGCTTCGCCCGGTCCGTCGCGTGCACCTCCCACTCCACGAACGGGCCGCCGTAGTCCTCGAGCCGCTCGCCGTCGAACGCCCAGACCCGCGTGGACAGCTCCCGCAGAAACGCGCGGTCGTGGCTCACCAGGATGACGGTCCCGTCGTATTCCTCGATCGCATCCTCCAGCGCTTCGATCGATTCGACGTCGAGATGATTGGTCGGCTCGTCGAGCAGCAGCAAGTTTGCCTTGCCCAATGTCATCAGGGCCAGGGCGGTGCGGGCGCGCTCGCCCCCGGAGAGGACCGACGTGCTGCGCAGCACGTCATCGCCCGAGAACCCGAAACAGCCGAGGTGATTCTGGATCGGCCCGCGACCCCACTGGGGACGGAGGTCGGCGATGCAGTCATAGACGGAACGGGCGGCCGGCACTTGGGCGAGGTCCTGCCGGAACCACGCGGCTGTGACGGCGCCTCCCAGGCGCGACTCGCCCGAGGCGGGAGCGCGCGCCCCGAGCAGCGTCGCGAGGAGGGTGGTCTTGCCGGCGCCGTTGGGACCAACCAGGGCGATCACGTCGCCCCGCCGCGCCACCGAGGAAAAACTCCGCACCAGCACCCGTCCGCCCACCGTGACGGTGACCTTGTCGGCAACCAGCACCTGGTCACCGCCGCGCTCCGCGATCTCGAGCCGAAGCACCATTGCATCGTCCTCGCCGGGCGGGGGCGAGAGGCGGGGAAGCCGCGAGAGCTTTGCCCGCCGCCCCTTGGCCTGGGCGCTCATCCGCCCGGCGATGTTCCGGCGGATGTAATCCTCTTCCCTGGCGATGACCCGGCGCTGCTGCGCCGCGGCGCGCGCCTGCGCGAGCTCGCGTTCGGTGCGCTGGGTCACGAACGCGGAATAGCCGCCGCGGTAGGGCGTGGCGGTTGCGGCGGAGACGTGGAGGACATGATCGACCGTGTCGTCGAGAAAGGCGCGGTCGTGGCTGATCACGATGACCGTCTCGCCGAATTCTCCGAGATATTGCTTGAGCCAGTCGATCGTCTCGAGATCGAGGTGATTGGTGGGCTCGTCGAGCAG
>CAZHSO010000136.1:0-6840 GCA_964535105.1 uncultured Gemmatimonas sp. | reverse complement strand
TTCTTCGGCCTCTACTACCTCCTGCTCAACCCCCGCGTTCTCTCCCGGGGGATCCAGCCCTACATCCCGTTCTCCCGGGAGAACGTCGAAATCCTGAAGCAGCGGTTCATCTCGCTCACCTACGCGACGGTGGTGGGAACCGGACTGATCGCCCTGGTGCAGGGCACCCTCGTGGGGATCGGCTTCTGGGTCACCGGCCTCAACGATCCGGTGTTCTGGGGAGTGGTCACCATGGTGTTCGGGATCTTGCCGCTCGTGGGAGCAGGAATAATCTGGGTCCCGGCAGCGATCTCGCTCTTTCTGAGCGGCCATCCCGGCAAAGCCATCGGCCTGATCATCCTGGGCGTGGTGGTGGTGGCCAACGTCGAAAATGTCATCCGCCCGTACGTGTTCAAGCGTTACTCCGAGGTCCACCCGATGATCACACTCGTCGGGGCGGTGCTCGGCGTGAGCTACTTCGGGCTGATCGGACTTCTCATCGGACCGCTGGCGCTCTCCTACTTCTTCGAGCTGACCCGGATGTACCGCGAGGAGTACCTCGAGGCGTGACCGCCGCGCCCCCGCCGCGGCGGGCGGCCGTCTTCTGGGCGTTCGCCGCGATCTATATCGTGTGGGGCTCCACCTACCTGGCAATCCGGGTGGTGGTCGAGACGCTCCCTCCATTTCTCGCCGCGGGAAGCCGGTTCCTGGTCGCCGGCGCCCTCCTCTATGGATGGGCGCGCTGGCGTGGCGTCGCGCCGCCCGCCCGAAGGCTCTGGCTGCCGGCCTTCCTCCTCGGTGGCCTCTTCTTCCTCTTCGGCAACGGTGGAATCAGTTGGGCCGAGACACGAATCCCTTCCGGACTCACCGCGCTGCTCGCCGCCACCTCGCCGCTCTTCACTGCAATCTTCGAGAGCGGCCACCACGGCTGGCGCCGCCCGCCGCTCCGCGCGATGGTGGGAATCGTCGCCGGGCTCTGCGGTGTGGCGCTCCTCGTGGCGCCGGGGGAAATCATCGGCGGGGGCCACGTCGATCTGGCGGGCGCCGCGGCAATCACCCTCGCCGCGGTCGCCTGGGCCTGGGGGTCGGTCCTCTCCCATGCCGTTCCGCTGCATTCGTCACCGGTGCTCTCGACCGGCATGAAAATGCTGGCGGGCGGTGTGCTGCTGACCGCGGCCGGGCTTGTCCTCGGCGAGGGTCCGCGGCTCTCGCCGGAGATCTTCACCCCGGAGGCGATGCTGGCTTGGGTCTATCTCATCGTGTTCGGGAGCATCATCGGATTCAGCGCCTTCACCTACCTCTTGCGGGTGACGACACCTTCCAAAGTCGCCACCTCGGCCTACGTCAATCCGCTCGTCGCGGTGGCGCTGGGCTGGGCGCTCCTCGGGGAGTCGGTGACGCCGCGGACGCTGGTGGCGGCGGCGATTATCATCGGTGGGGTGATGCTGATTCGGTGGCGAAGCGAAGCGCGAAGCGCGAGTAGCGAAGAACCGACGTGAAGAGGGGGCCGGCAGCTCGCCGACCCCCTCTTCGCTCTTCGCTACTCGCTACTCCCTGCCACTACGGATTCCGCTCCCGCCCGGCCTCGGCGCACGTTGCATTGCCGGGTCCAGGCTGCTCGTTGCCGAACTCGCGGAGCTCGGCGCGCCGGTTCTGCGCGCGTCCCTCGGCAGTAGCGTTCGGCGCGACCGGCACGCACTCGCTGAACGTGCGCAGGATGATGGTCATCCGGTCGACCGGGACACCCCGGCGACCCAGGTAGTTCTTCATCGAGATGGCGCGGTTCATCCCGAGCCGCTCGTTGTAGCGGACCGAGGCGTCGGCGTCGGTGTGACCGTCGATCACCAGCCGGATGTCCGGGTGCTCGATGAGGACCTTGGCGATCTCGTTGAGCTGCTGCTGATCGTCGGTCCGGTAGATCACCGTCTTGTCGACGTTGAAGTACACCGAATCGCGGACCACGATCACGAACTGCTGCACGTCCGCCGTGGCGGTGCCGGTGACGCCGTTGCCGCAGTTGACCGTGATCGACTTGGTGCCTGGCGTGCTCCAGCTGACCGAGTTGCCGTTGATATTCCCGCCCGCCGCCACGAAGGTAGCGCCGGACATCGGCTGGCTGGTGCCGTCACTGTAGTAGAGCGTGACCGTGTACGACACCGGCTGGTCGATCCGCGGCTGCGACATGGCCGGAGTAACCTCGCAACGCGTCAAGGTGCGGGCCGGGGTCGGCGGCGGCGGGGCATTGATCGTCACGCTCGCGGTTGAGCACAGCCTGTTCTTCCGCCCGCAGGCGGTGACGGTGGCGCTGCCCGCTGACGTGGCGGTGAAGCGCCCGGTCTGGTCGATCGAGCCCGGTCCGCTCACGGTGTAGACAATCTCGTCGGCCTTGCCGCAGTTGGTCGCGGTCCCCGAGAAGCTGACCGTGCCGCCGGTGGTGACGGTGGCGGTGGTCGGCGTGATCGTGGTGCCGTCGCGGTCCCGCTTGCACATGCCGAGCATGAGCGAGAGGCCCGCCTGGGCGCCCAGATTCACGTTCTTGTCGGCCGGTGTGGGCTCGGTGATGCCGGCAAACTGGGTCACGATCTCGCTGCTCCCGTTGTTGGGCGACGGGATGTAGTCCAGCGTTCCGTCGACCCGGAACGCCAGCCAGTTGGTCAACATCGCCCGGAAGCCGGTGAGTGCGCCGGCGCCCCAGTCGTCTCCCTTGAAGCCCGGCTCATTCGCCACCCTCTTGCCGTACCGGTTGTAGGCCGGTCCGGCGCCGAGAATCCAGGTAAACGGGCTGTTGTCGCCCAGCTTCTGGTTGAACAGGAGGCGGAGGTGGAACGGGTAGTAAGTCAGCGCCGTGCTCCCGAAGCCGTTGAAGAATTCGATGACGTCGGTGGCGTTGCCAGACCCATCGAGCTCGAGGGCCCACTTGGGGCCAAAGAAATACCCGAGCCGTCCGCCGCCACCCCAACTGTTGGCGTTCTTGCGCGCCGTTCCAAAACTGTTGTCGTAGTCGGTAAACTTGACGAATGCGCCAAGCTCGATCGTGCCCTTGTTCTGTGCCATCGCCGGTGCCGCTACCAAGGCCAACAGCGATGCCATTACCAGGTGTCTTCTCATACACTCCGCTCCTTGCGGGTACGTTGACTGCGAATCCGCCGCTCCCCCAAAGGTTTCGGCGGGTTGTCTGATTCTCGGTCTCCGAGAAGCTCAATAAAGCTCTAAGATTGTTGTAACGCAAGCGTTTACGTCATCCCAAGGCCACATGATGACTCCCCGCCTCGCGCTCCTCGTCTTTGCCGCTGCAGTCGCGGCCGGTCCTGCTCTGCCCCTCAAGGTGATCCGTGTCGCTCCCTCAGGTGACGCGGATCCGGCCACGATTGTCACAGTCACCTTCGACCGTCCCGTCGCCGGATCGCTCGACCGCTCCGTAGATCCCAAAACGGTTCTGGTCATCGATCCCGCACTTCCTGGAACGTTCGACTGGCGCGATCCGGTGACCGTGAGGTTCCGCCCCGCAACGCTGCTCCCGCCATCTACGCCTGTCAAGGTCACCGTCACCACCGGTTTCCAGGCGATGGACGGCAGCAGCCTCGCCGAGCCGTACCAGTTCACGTTCCGGGTGCGAGGGCCGCGGGTGCTCTCCGGTCTGCCGGCGGGACCGGAGCAGAGTGCGCGCTTCCTCGAGCCCAACTCACGCTTCCGGCTCGTCCTCAGCACCGAGGCCGACTCGGCGTTGCTCGCACGGATGGTGTATCTGGAGATGAATCGGGCCTGTCCCGTCTCCGGGGTGATCGCGCTTCGCCCCGGTCCCGAGCTCCCGATTCCCGATGATGCTCCGTGGCAGATCAAGGAAGCCGGCGGCTGGGAACGCGACCGATCGCTCGATCGGTTCCGCCGCGTCGTCCTGCTGGCCCCCGAGCGTCCGCTTCCGCGCGGCTGCACCGGCGCGCTGGTATCGCCCGCCTTCATCGACCGCGATCAGCCGGGCGAGCTGTCTCGGTGGGGCATCGAGACCTACGGCGACTTCCGGCTGCTCGACGCGTCCTGCCGCCGCGGCGAATTCTGCCCTACCGGACCATTCGTGCTCACCTTCTCGACGCCGGTGAAGGGCGCCGAGCTGTTTCGCCGGATCGCCATCGCTCCGAAGCTGGAGTTTTCGGTCGCCGACACCGCCGATGTGAGCGAGCGCTGGGTCGTGAATGCCACACTCAAACCTAGAACCGGATACCTCGTTACCCTCGACAACAGCCTCACCGACACCTTCGGCCAACGACTCACCGGATATCCGGTCAAGGCGTTCGGCACCACCGGATTCCGGCCGAGCGTGTCGTACGTGCAGGGCCGCACGATGGTGGAGCGGGTGGGCCGGCGGACGCTGGGCATCACCTACGTGAATGTCGACACTCTCGAAGTCCTCACGATCGCGGTTCCCGACAGCCTCGAAGGACGGTTCCTGAGCAAGAGCTGGTATTCCTGGGGCGACGAGTGGAGCACGCTCGCGTCACGCGCCACGCGGCGCAAAATTCCGCTCGGCGCGCCCCGCGACCGGGTAAGCCTCTACGGTCTCGAGCTCCCCGCGCCCGACGCGACCAACCCTGCCGCTCCCACTCTGTTTTTGGTGCGCGCCACGAGCCCGAGGCTGCGCCGGCCCGACGCGCCGGGCGACCGGGTACCGCTCGAGCCCAATCAGCCCATCGCGCTGGTGCAGATCACCGATCTCGGTGTCCATGCCCGCATCGGCGTCGAAGAAGGCGTCGTGTGGGTGACGGGAGCGAGCGATGGGAAGGCGCGGCGTGGAGCCGCGGTGCTGCTGCGCGACGCCAAGGGCAAAGTGCTGGGCCGCGCGGCGACCAACTCCCTGGGCATCGCCCGCTTCCGCGGCCTCAAGCGCCCCGCGCTTCCCGCCGGCCCGAACGGAGCGATCGACTGGGAGACACGAAATTTCGACGGCTACGTGGACGTGCGGCTTGGCTCGGACCGCGCGCTCGTGGGCATCAACCAGTACGATCCCGATCTTTCTCCCTGGCGGTTCAACGTCGCCTCGGCGTGGGGAGACGAGCGGCTTCCCGCGGCGGCCGCCGTCTTCACCGAGCGCGGGATCTACCGTCCCGGCGACTCGGTCTTCGCGAAGGCGATCGTTCGCACCGGACTGCTCGGCGCGCTCAAGACGCCCCTGCGTACCGATTCGGTGAAAATCATCTTCAAGGACCGCGACGATGGCGTACTCCGCGAGCGGATCCTCGCGCCGTCGGCATTTGGTACGCTGCAGCAGGCGGTACGGCTCCCTGCCGGAGCCCCTCTCGGGTACTACCAGGTAGGAGTGAGCCTCAAGCGCCAGGGCGAGTGGCAGGAGATCGCGCAGACCGGCTACCGCGTGGCAGAGTACCGGCCTCCGGAATTCCTGGTGGACGTGACGGCGGACACCGGAGCGCGCTTCGACGGTGACACGCTGGTCGCGAATATCGGTGCGCGCTACCTCTTCGGCGCGCCGATGGGCCGCGCCCGGGTCACCTGGACGCTCAGGCAATCGGCGCTCTCGCCCTGGGAGAGCACGATCCCGAATGCCGAAGGATTCTTCGTGGGCGCGCAGGGATGGTGGTGGGAAGAGTACGAGGGAGAGACCCGCACCACCGTCAGCCAGAGCCACGTGGACACGCTCGACGCCGGCGGGCAGCTCGCGGTCAAGGCGCCTCTCAAGGTCGTGCAGGAGGGTCGCGCCACCCTCGCGACGCTCGACGCGGTCGTCACCGATATCAACCGGCAGACCGTCTACGCGAACGCCTCCACCATCGTCCATCCAGCCGAGTTCTATCTCGGCGCCAAGCCTGAGGGGGCGACGTATTTCTGGCGGGCGGGGCAGCCGCAAGCCATTCGTGTCATCGCCGCCCGCCCCGATGGTCGCCGGCTCGACGGGGTCGCTGTGAGCGGCGTGCTGATCCGGAAGGAATGGCACCAGGTCCGGCGCGAGCACGACGGCTGGTCGGAGCTGGTGGGCGAATGGGTGAGCGACACGGTGGGTCAATGCCGCGTCGCCACGACGGCGGCTGGGGGGCTCTGCAACGTCACTCCGGCGCTCGCGGGGAACTACTCCGTGGAATTCCGCGCGCGCGACCGACTCGGCCACTCCGTGCTGACGAGCCTCTTCCGCTGGGCCACGGGGGCGGGATGGGTGCCCTGGAGTGACGAGTCACAATTCAAGATGGACGTGATTCCCGACAAGACCCGCTACTCGATCGGCGATACCGCGACGGTGCTCTTCGCGTCGCCCTTCACCAACGCCGAAGCATGGATCACGGTGGAGCGCGAGGGGTTGCTGGAGCAGCGCCGTCTCAGGATCACCGACGGCGCCACGACGCTCAAGTTCCCTATCACCGAGGCATGGGCGCCTAACGCATTCATCTCGATCGTCGTGGCGCGCGGGCGCAGCGCGTCGCCGGGTCCGCTCGACGATCCGGGTCGTCCCACCATCCGGGTTGGATATGCCGCGGTCCGCGTCACGCCGGAGCGCAAGCGGCTCGCGGTGTCGGTTCGCGCCGATCAGGCGGAGTATCGTCCGGCCGAGCGCGCGCGCTTTGCCCTCGAGGTGAAGCAGCAGGAAGGGACCGGCGTTCGCAGCGAGGTCACCCTCTGGGCGGTGGATGAGGGCGTGCTCTCCCTCACCGGATACAAGACGCCCGATCCTCTCGACCTGATCTACCGGTCTCGAGGTCTGGGCATGCGGCTCGGAAGCAACCTCGTGGCCGTGGCGCCGCAGGTGCCCGCCGGAGACAAGGGGCGCAATCCCGGCGGCGGCGGCGGAGAGGGCGCCGCGGACGTGCTGCGCTCCCGATTCCGCACCACCGCGTTCTTCCTCGGGTCGGTGGTGACCGA
>CAZHSO010000135.1:0-6871 GCA_964535105.1 uncultured Gemmatimonas sp. | reverse complement strand
GCGCCGCGCCGCGGATCTCGCCGCTGGCTTCGGGCTGCCGCGCGATCGCCTCGGCTGCCTGGCCGCCGATCCGGCCCAGACCGATCTCGGCGCCCACGATGGCGAGGCCGATGCCGATGCCGGCCAAGGAGCTGAGCGTGCTCAAGAGGGAGCTCTATTCCTTCGGCGGACCCAACAATCCGGCCAGGCTTTCTCCCGGCGTGGACGGAAGCGGCCGCGTCATCCGGAGTGCCCGCGAAATCGGCGACGCGATCATCAGGGAACAGCTTCGCGCAGGGTGGAGAGGCGGTCGGCAATTACATGCTCCCCGCGCTCCTCCCTCACGGGGCGCGGGGGATCGTCTTCGTCCTCGAGAGAAAAAGGAATCCGGATCGTGGCCACCGCGCCGCCTTCAGGCCGGAGTACCACCGTGAAGGCATGGCGGCCGGGGTAGAGCTCGGCCAGCCGTGCCTTCGTGTTTCGCATCCCCACACCTACCACCAGCTCCCCCGGAGTCGGAGCAGGGTCGCCGGTGTTCGACACTTCGAGCACCAGCTTGTCGTCCCGCCGGTGGACCGCGACGCGGATCGAGGTGGCGCCTAGCCGTTTCGCGGCGCCGTGCTTGACCGCGTTTTCCACCAGCGGCTGGAGGATCATGTTGGGAACCGAGGCGCGCTCGGCGCCGGGAGCGACAACGAGGGTGACGCTAAGCCGGTCGCGGAAGCGGATCTGCTGGATGTCCAGGTACGCCTGCAGGAGCTCGATCTCGTCGGCCACCGGAATCACCGGGCGGCCCGCCTGGTCTACGGCGGCGCGGAGGAGATCGCCCAAGCGGAGAATCATGCGCTCGGCGGCGTGGGGGTCATCGTGCACCAGCGCCGCCATCGCGTGCAGCGTGTTGAAGAGGAAATGCGGCTGGAGCTGCATCTTGAGGACTTCGAGCCGGGCCTCGCTCAGCTGCCCCTGGAGCGCCACCGCGTGGACCGCGCGCGCCCGGGAGATGCGGCTCGCGTCCAGCGCGTGCAGCACCGCGACGATCAGCGCATAGGTAAAGATGTTGAAGGTCGACTGGCGGAAGAAACTCGCCGCGAATGAACCGGTCACCGGCAGGATGCCGGTGATCCGGCCGAACAGGATGTCCGTCCCGACATCGATGCCACTGAAGAACAAGGCGAGCGCCAGATGCACGCCGAGAATGACGGGCAGGCGGCGCTCCCTGAGCCTGGGTATCACCTGGAATCCGATGAGGACCAGGGTGATGACGCACCAGGTCCCCGCGCTCTTGAACGCGGAATAATAAATGTCCCGGAGCGGCGCCTTCTGGCCGGCGGCAGCGTTGTAGAGAAGCTGTTGCAGCGCGTAGGTCAGCGCTTCCGCGGTCCAGATGGCAGCGACGATCGCGCCGGTCCGAAGTTGCTTCATACGCTCTGCTCCCGGAGCTCACGGGAGCGGGACCGGCTCGCTATCAGGCGGGTTCCGTCCCGGAGCACGATCTCGAGCCGGGCATCCTGGGTCGGAATCATGGCCTCGACGAAGTTGAGGTTGACGATGTGGGAGCGGTGCACCCGGAGGAAGACCGCCGGATCGAGCCGCTTCTCCAGCTCGGCCAGCCGGAGGTGAACCAGGTGCCGCTGGTCTTTGGAAAACAGGGCGCAGTAGTCGTCCCTGGCCTCGATGCGCTGAACTTCGGCGAGCGGAACGACGATGATCTTACCCCGCGCACGGACAAAGAGCCGGGAGAGCTTCGTGGACGGATCGAGCGCCTGCGCGGTCCGTTCGACCACCCAGGGCTCCTTCTTCCGGCTCCGCACATCGCGCAGGCGGTCGAGCGCCACGGTAAGGCGCTCCCGGCCGAAGGGCTTGAGGAGGTAATCGACCGCACCGAGCTCGAACGCGGCCACGGCATACCGGTTGTGCGCGGTGGTGAACACGATCGCGGGCCGGTGGGAAATCTTCCGGGCCACCTCGAGGCCGTCGTACCCGGGCATTTCGAGATCGAGGAAGAGCAGGTCCGGCTCCAGCCGGTCCACCGCCCGCACCGTCGCCGGTCCGTCGGCGCAATCGCCCAGGATCTCGATCCACGTGACGTCGCGCAACAGGTCCCGGAGCCGCTTGCGGGCCGGGGCCTCGTCGTCGGCGATCACCGCGGTCAGCCTGGTCTCCGAGTGCATGCGGGCGGGATGCTCCGGTCAGGGGTCGCCAGAAGAGTTAGGCCCCTCCCCCGCATTGCGCCAGATGCACCCTATTGACCGTGCAGAGCAAACCATTCGCCCTGTGGGAGCGACCATTCACCGAAAGGGTTGTTGTGGGCCTGCCTCCTCCAGCGTCTCCTGTGTACAATCACGTCAATCCCCTCGAACCCACAGGATCCGGATCATGCTTTCCCGAGAGAGAATCGTGTTCGGAAGTGCGGTTCTGCTGCTGGCCGCGTGCGCGCAGGCCCCCGCGCGCTCATCGGCCGCGATGGATCCAGACGTCGCCCGGGATCTCGCGCGGGTGCGCGCGGCGACGTCGCATTTCCGGGATCTCGCAGCGGCGCAGGCGGCCGGGTTTCCCACCGCGACGCCGCCCTGCCTCTCGGATCCATCCGCCGGTGGAATGGGACACCACTATGTGAACCGGAGCCAGGTGGACGACCGACTCGACGTGGAGCATCCCGAGATCCTGCTCTACGCCCCGAACGGGAACGGAAAGCCGAGGCTCGTCGCCGTGGAATACATCATCCCGTACCGGATACTGCCCAGGGAGGCGGAAGCGCCGAGGATCTTCGGCCAGGCGCTCAAGCGGAGCGACGGGCTCAGTCTCTGGTACCTGCACGTCTGGGCCTGGGAAGAGAACGCCGCCGGCCTGTTTGCCGATTGGAATCCTGCAGTCAAGTGCTGATGACCCGCGATGTCGCCGCGTGGCACTGGCCGGTTCCGGATCCCGACGTCCGCCAGGCGTGCGCGCGGGTGGCGGCTTCGGTGCTCCATGCGCGAGGCCTCGGCGCACTCGCCGATCTCGAGACCGCGTTCGAGGAAGCGCTGAGCCGGCTCGACCGGGATGCGGCGGGGCCCGACGCCGAGCAGAGAATCGCCCGGCTCGTCACGGAGATTCTGGGACCCGATCCGTCCGCGGCGGGCGGATCCCTGGTCTCCGATCGCCGCCGCAGGAGCGCGGGGTTGCCCCCTGCGGTGGGCGCCAGCCAGATGCTCCGGGAGCTGCTCTACGCCTGCGTGCATCCCACGCTCCCGCCCGATCGCCAGTGCAGCATGCTGCTGCGATTCGGATTCTGGCTTCCCAACGATGCCGTCGCAAAGGCGCTCGAGATCTCGCCTTCGACTGTCGGGATCTACCTGCGCCAGTCCTGCCGGCGATTGCGCGCGGTCGCCCGGCGGGGCAGTCGCGCGCGGATCGCGGGGCAAGACTCGCGCTGCCTCTCGCTGCTCGAGCACCTCGACCGGCTCAGGCACCTCGCGCTGAATTTGCGGAAGTCGTCGCCCCGCGTGGCGGAGGCGATCGCGCGGGACATCCACGTCTATACCGGTCTCCTCCTCGAGACCGTACCGGGCGGCGCGAAAGTGGAGACCCCCATGCGTTCCTCGCGGAGATGCACCTGAGCACCGAGCGCGTCTGGCGGAGCGAGGCCACGAGGGATCCGAACCCGCTCCTTCGCGTCACCACCCTGCCGGTGGAGGTTGCGATGGCGGCCGGGTTGCGAGACTTGCGCCTCGCGCAGGATCAGGGGGCGGAGGGCCGCTTCGTCTGGCTGGCCCGGATCCACGCCTCGTATGTCCTTGCCCCCGATCGCGCGGGAGTCGACTGGCAGCGGATGGTCGGGCTCTACCAAGGACTCCTGCGGGTATTGCCGCCCGACGCGCTCCACCAGATCCATGCGGGCTCGGCGGCGGCATGAGAACAGGGCGTTCGGTACGCGTGAGCGCTCCATGGTCGGGGGCGTTCCGACCCGTGATCCACGAGGATCAACGATGACTGTCCAATCGAAGCCACAAGGATACTCCAGCGTTTCTCCGTACTTGGTCGTCGACGGCGCACAGCGCGTCATCGACTTCCTGAAACAGACGTTCGAGGCGACTGAGCTCCGCCGCTACGACATGCCGGACGGCTCGATCATGCACGCGGAGATGCGCATCGATGACACGGTGATCATGATCGCCGACGGGGGTGGCGAATGGCCGACCTTCCCGTCGTGGCTGCATGTATACGTGCGCGACGTTGATGCCACCTACCGGCGCGCGCTCGACGCCGGGGGCCTGTCCGCCCAGGAGCCGCAACGGAAGGAGGGTGATCCGGACCGGCGGGGTGGCGTAAAGGACCCCGCGGGAAACACGTGGTGGATCGCGACGCAAGTCGCGTAATCACGTCGTGCGACTCGCCCTACCGTATCCCCACAACGAGCGTTCAACGCTCAGCCGACTTCTATCGAGGGCTACGATACGCCGGAATTCATCGCCGGCGTCGGCACCCTGGGCCTTACGACCACTCATCGCGCGCCACGCACTAGGTATTTGTCGCTTCGGCGCTATCTTTTCCGCGGCCTGCTATTCCTCCCGGAGCGCCGCCAGGGGGTCGAGGCCGGCCGCGCGCCGCGCGGGCAGCCAGCAGGCGACGGCGGCGATGCCCGTGAAGACTACCCCCACACCCGCAAACGTCACCGGGTCGGTGGCGGTGACTCCGACCAGCATCGATGTCATGACCCGGGTGAGTGCCAGCGCGCCGAGAATTCCCAGGGCGATGCCCGCCGAGGAGAGCCGCATGCCCTGGCCGATTACCATACCGAGGATGCTGCCCCGGTGGGCGCCGAGGGCCATGCGCACGCCGATCTCCGAGGTCCGCTGCCGCACCACGCTCGACAGCACGCCGTAGAGTCCCACCACCGCCAACAGCGCCGCGATCACCGCGAAGATCCCGATCAGCGCCAGCGCGAACCGGGTCGGCGCAATGGCGCGATCCACGAAGTCACTCATCGGCTTCATCCCGCCGACCGGGGTGAGCGGATCGACCTCCGCCACCGCTCGTTCCACCAAGGGCGCGAGCCGCATCGGGTCGCCGCTGGTCCGGACCACCCATTTGCCGTGAGCGACCGGGCCCGTCAGATAGATCGATTCCCGCTCTTCGGTGCTCAGCGTGGTGTGGCGCTGGTGTTCCACCACGCCCACGATCCGGTACGGTGTCGGCTCAAGTCCCACTCCCGCGATGCGAATCACGATCATCTGGCCCACCGCGACCGTAAGGGGCCGACCGGGAAACGCGCGGGCCACGAGCGATTCGTCCACCACGGCCGGGTCCCCTCGAGGCTGGGCCGGCTGTGCTGGGCCCATGGCGGCCGCGGGCGGCAGAATGTCCGCCAGGGTGAAGGTCCGCCCCGCGAGAAGCCGGGTGCGCATCACCTGGAAGTAGTCCTTCTGGACGAAGAAGAACTGGGCCTGGCGGAAGAGGGTCGGGTCCGCCATTGCGGCCGCGGTCCCCCATCGCACGCTCGCATCGGCCCCGTCGAGGGGAAGGTTGCTGGCCGCGGTGATGGCGGTGATGCCGGGAATGCCCTTCAGGCGCTCCTGCATCCGCTGTTCGTACACCACGCGGGCCTGCTGTTGCCGAAGGCCCGCCGGCCGCAGCTCGAAGGTCAAGAGCCCCTTGGGATCGAATCCGAGATCCGTGTGCACCAGCGCCAGAAAGCTCCGGATCATGAGCCCCGAGCCGATCAGCAGCACGAACGAAAGCGCCACCTCTGCCATGACCACGCCGTTGCGGAACCACTTCCCGGTGCGCGCTCCATGCGCCCGTCCGCTCGGCTTCAGCACTTCCAGCGCATCGGGGCGGGAGGCGCGGAGCGCGGGGACCAATCCGGAGAGAACGGCGGCCGCAACGGTCGCGAGGGCGACGAACCCCAATACGGTAACATCGATCCGAACCGTGTCGAGCCGGGGGAGCGTGGCCGGTCCGAGCGCCGTCAGGAGCTTGATGCCGAGCTGCGCCAGGATGAGGCCCAGCACGCCTCCGGCGCCCGTCAGCACCAGGCTCTCGGCCAGCAGTTCCTGAATCAGGCGCCATTGGCTTCCGCCCAGTGCCGACCGGATCGCAAACTCCCGTTCGCGCCACGCCGCCCGCACCAGTAGGAGGTTGGCCACGTTGGCGCAGGCGATCAGCAGCACGAACAACACCGCGCCCATGAGCGCTAGCACGGCCGGCTTGACCGCCGCGACCAGATTTTTCTGCATCGGCTCGACCCGCAGGGAAAGACCCGCGGTCTGTTTCAAGGGGTACCGCTGGCGGAGGTCGGCCGACAGGCGATCCATCTGGGTCTGCGCCTGGCCAACCGTCGCGTTCGGCTTGAGCCGCCCGATGACCCGGAGGAAGTGGTCGACGCGGGCCGCGCTATCGAGCCCGATCCGGTTGGCGGTCCAGATCTGGGGCCGCCGCTCGATGTTGGCCTTGGGCGGGAACAGCAGCTCCACACCGGGTTGCAGCACGCCCACGACCTGTGCGCTGTTGCCGTCCAGCGTGATGTTCTTCCCGATGATCCTCGGATCGCTCCCATAGCGCCGGCGCCAGAACCCGTCGCTCAGGATGGCCATGGTCGGGAGCGGCGGCGGCGGCGCCGCCGGGGCGGCGCCGGGCATGGAGGCAGGGGGCGGTGGCTGGGGCGTGGCGTCGTCTTCCCGGAAGTCCCGGCCCAAGGCCACCGTCAGGCCAAGCACCGAGAACAGATTGGTGGTGGCAAACGACACACTCACCTGCTCAGGGCGGCTGCCGTCTCCGGTCAGTGACTGCCGGAAGGTGAACACCGCGGCCAACCCTTGGAAGGCGGTGCCCTGCTCCCGCATGTCGGCAAAATCTCCCGGCGCGCTGGGGAAATCCCGCACGTTCCGGCTGCTCATGTCGGTCCAGACGA